>NZ_POTY01000023.1 GCF_003236315.1 Micromonospora craterilacus | reverse complement strand
GGTTGCGCCGGCACCGGGGGCGGTGCCGGCCGGTTGGTCACCGGCGTCGGTCCCGCGGGGGCCGCCTGCTGCGGTACGGCGCGTGCCGGGAGGGCGTTGCCCCGCTGGGCGGAACCGGGCCGGGCGTACGCCCCGCCGAACAGGTCCAGGAAGGGCGAATCGATGTCGGCACCGTCGCGGGTGGACGGTGTGACCGGGCCGGGCTCGGTCGGCACCGCCCGGCGCTGCGGTGGACGGGGCGCCTGGAACACGCCGACGCCACCGTGACCCGGGGTGGCGGCGAGCGCCGGATCCAGGGAGGCGTCGTCGAGCTCACCGGATTGTGGGTAGTCAAACGAACGCGCACGGTTACCGTGCGGTGCGGCCGGGTGCCCGGCCGGGGATCCCGGCGTGGAGGAGCGGCTCATGCGATCGTCCTGCCGGAGTTGCCCGACAACCTCTCAGACGGCCCGTACGGCGTGCAGCCGGTCATGCCAGTTCCTCCCGGATCCTGATCCTGCTGCCGACCAGGCGCGGGTCGCGCTGCTCGGCGGCCGGCTCCCGGGTGCGTCGCCAGTCGGTCAGCGCGGTACGGATCACCATGCGCGCCGGCCGGTCCGGGTCGACGTACCGGAAGACGAACGAGGTGGTCACGATGGCGAGGGCGATCTCCCACGCGGGGAATAGCTCGACCTGCAGCGTGAACAACCAGTGGATGAACATGTAGAGGGGAACGAGCAGGATGAACAGCCCGTACTGGGCGTACGGCAGGTGGACCGGAAGGGTGTAGCCGGGCGGCCCGAGATAGACCAGGCGGGCCCGGTAGATGTCGTCGTCGGTGCGCAGCCGCATCTCGTGCTCGCGCCTATTCGAAGATCAGGTTGATCAGGAAGTCGCCGATGAAGAAGAGGGTGGCGGCTCCGGCGATGAAGGCCAACCCCACGATCGCGATGGCGGAGCTGGTCAGCACCTTGGAAATCTCGCCCCGGCTGGCGCGGCCGATGAAGATGACGCCCAGCACGGCGAGCAGGATCGGAGCGATCTTGCTGGCGAAGAAGGTGACGACTCCCTCGGTGTTGATCCCCTTCGGCTCCTCGGCGGCGAGCGGGATCGACGACGCCAGGGTGGAGAGCAGGTGGGCGGCGTTGGTCGACGCCGTTTCCATCAGCTCGATGGCGATCACTGAAACCTCCCCAAGTCGCGGCCGGCGACGCCGCAGTGGTGCAGTAGGTAAGCCTGGCGGGATCGGTGCTCACTCTGCGCAGCGCCCGAGACCCTGCGTGCATCACTCGCCACGGAAGGTGGCGATTTTTGGGCGGGTTGTCCCGCTTCGGCCCTCCCTCCGGGCGTCGCCATCTCGATGCTGGGCAATTCCACAGCGTACGGGCCGGCCCCCTTTGCGACAAGCCGCGAAGAGTCTGCCCGATCCGACCCAGACGACCGATCGTACACCTGTTCTAATTGGCATGTCAGGCCCCCGACCCGGCCTGCTCGGGGCGGTCGGAACGACCGGTACCGTCTAGTCGTGACTGATCTGCTACGGGCGCCGGCCCCGGTGGTGATGGGCGTCCTGAACGTCACGCCCGACTCGTTCTCCGACGGCGGACGCTACGCCGACGTCGGTGCCGCTGTCGCACACGGCGTCCGGCTGCGGGCCGACGGAGCCGGGTTGGTGGATGTCGGGGGCGAGTCGACCCGGCCCGGTGCCGACCGGATCGACGCGGAGACCGAGGCCGCCCGGGTGGTGCCGGTCATCCGCGAACTGGCCGCCGCCGGCGTACCGGTCAGCATCGACACCACCCGCGCCCGGGTCGCCGAGGCGGCCCTCGCGGCCGGCGCGGTCGTGGTCAACGACGTCTCCGGCGGTCTCGCCGACCCGGACATGGCCCGGGTCGTCCGCGACGCCGGCTGCCCGTGGGTGCTGATGCACTGGCGGGGCCACTCCCGGCGGATGACCGAGCTGGCCAGCTACGGCGACGTGGTCGCCGACGTCCGCGCCGAACTGGGCCAGCGGGTGGCCGCGGCGCTCGCCGCCGGGGTGGCGGCGGACCGCATCGTCATCGATCCGGGCCTCGGCTTCGCCAAGACAGCGGCACACAACTGGCAGCTCAGCGCCCGGCTGTCCGAGCTGCTCGACCTCGGCTGTCCGCTGCTGTTCGGCGCGAGCCGCAAGTCGTACCTGGGCCTGCTGTTGGCCGGACCCGACGGCACGCCCCGCCCCACTGCCGGTCGGGAGGCGGCCACCGTCGCCACCAGCCTGCTCGCGGTCGCCGCCGGCGCCTGGGGGGTGCGGGTGCACGACGTGCGGGCCACCGTCGACGCACTCGCCGTCTGGCAGGCCACCGGTCGCCCGCGCCTGGCCCACGCGCCCGGCGCCCCGCTGCCGGAGGCCGCGGTGACCGCTGGCACCGCCCGTGGTGCTGCCGGTCCCCCGGCCGGTGGCCCGGCCGACCGGGGAGCGCTGCGGTGACCGACCGGATCGAGCTGACCGGCCTGCGGGCGCACGGTCGGCACGGGGTGTACGACTTCGAACGCGTCCAGGGCCAGGAGTTCATCGTCGACGCCGTACTGGAGCTGGATCTTGCCCCGGCCGCCCGGTCCGACGACGTGACCGACACCGTGCACTACGGCGAGCTCGCCGAGCGGCTGGTGGCGGTGGTCACCGGCGAGCCGGTGAACCTGATCGAGACCCTCGCCGACCGGCTGATCGAGGTCTGCCTGGCCGATCCCCGGGTGTCCGGCGCGACGGTCACCGTGCACAAGCCGGAGGCACCGGTCCCGCACACCTTCACCGACGTGGCCGTGACGATGCGCCGGACGCGTACCCGATGACGCGGGCCGTGCTCTCCCTCGGCAGCAACCTCGGCGACCGGCTCGGCCACCTGCGCACCGCGCTGGCGACGTTCGACGACAGCATCCTGGTGGTCTCCGGGGTGTACGAGACCCCACCGTGGGGCGACACCGAGCAGCCGGCGTACCTGAACGCCGTGCTGTTGGCCGCGGACCCGGCGGCCGGCCCGCACGACTGGTTGGCGCGGGCCCGGGCGGCGGAACGCGCCGCCGGCCGGGTCCGCGACCCGCTGCGCCGCTTCGGCCCCCGTACGCTCGATGTCGATGTCATCGCGGTCTGGACCGACGACGACCGTCCGGTGCTCAGCGACGACCCGGAGCTGACCCTGCCGCATCCCCGGGCGCATCTGCGGGCCTTCGTGCTGCGGCCGTGGATCGACATCCAGCCCTACGGCCAACTGCCCGGACACGGTTGGTTGACCGACCTGCTGACCGCCGGGCCGGCCGCTGCCGAGGTAGCGGAACTGCGACCCCGCCCGGATCTGGCGTTAGAGTCGACGGCATGAGCGAGTGCAGGCGGTCGGCATGACGCAGTCCCCACCGCCCGACGGGTCGCGGATGGCACCCACCCGAATCTCGACCCTGGTGGTGACCGCCCTGGCCGCCGCGGCGGCCGCCTGGTTGCTGATCAGCAGCATCTACTACAACCGGCTGCCGGCGCTGCCGTGGCTGCCGGTGGTCACCCTGGCCGGGCTCGCCGTGCTGGAGACGTACGCCGCGATCAACACCCGGGCGCGGATCGAGCGACGGCCCGGCCGGGATCCGGTCAACCCCCTGATGGTTGCCCGGTTCGTCGTGCTGGCCAAGGCGTCCGCCCTGGTCGGGGCCATCTTCACTGGCGTGTATGCCGGCCTGGCCGGTTGGTTGTTCGTGCAGACCACGCAGGCTGCCGTCGACGACCGGCCGGCCGCCCTCGCCGGCCTGCTGGCCTCGATCGCCCTGGTGGCCGCCGCGCTCTGGCTGGAGCGGTGCTGTCGGGTCCCGGAGCGGCCGGAGGACGAGCACGAGCCCGACGACTGGCAGAGCCGCCCCGGCCAACGTTAAGGCTGGTGTCGGAGCTTCCAGGGCCGGCGTGGAAGTAACCGGCCGGCCACGTCCCGCCACAGCCGGTGCCGGGACGTCGACCCCCTGCCCGCAGGGGGTTACGCCCCGGCTCCGGGCGCAGGTACGGTGCCTGCGACCGGATGGGCAACGGCCGCCGTCGGCCCGCTCGCGCGTCGATGGAGTCCGGGCGGCCGCTGGGAGGCGGGAATCATGGGGTACGACGAACCGGGCCGGAGCGGGCAACCGGAGCCAACCTCGGCCGTGCCCGCCGTCGGGGTGGACGCCGTCGTGGACGACCCCGACAACAACGGTGAGCCGGGCCGGGACCGCTTCGGCGTCTACGTGGTCTGGGAGACACTCCTGCTGCTCGGCTTCGCCGCGCTGGTCTACCTGCTCTGGCAGGAGGATCCGGCCGCGCTGCGGGGCGCCGGACTGCGCGCCCTCATCGTCGCCGTGGTCGGCATCGGGCTGCTGGCGCTGGCCGCCGGGCTGAGCCTGCGTACCGCGGCGGCGAACCTGGCGATCGGGCCGGTGGCGGTCGCGGCCGGGTTGCACTTCGCGGAACAGGGCGACCGGGGCTTGCTCGTCGGCGTCGGCACGGCCGCCGCGGTGGCCGCGCTCGGTGGGCTCCTGCTGGGCCTGCTGGTGGTGGTGCTGCACGTGCCCGGCTGGGCGGCCAGCCTCGGCGGCGCGGCCGGCGTGATCGTCTATATCGAACAGCGGTCCGCGCCGGTGCTCGTGCAGGCGGACTACGATCCGCGCTCCAGCGCCGGACAGCTCTTCGTCGGCTTCGCCGCGATCGCGGTGTTCGGCGGGTTGTTCGGGGCGGTGGGCCCGGTCCGCCGGCTGGTCGGCCGGTTCCGTCCGGTCGCCGATCCGGCGCGCCGCCGTGGCGCGGCCGCGGCCGTGGTGGTCACCGGCGGGTACGTCTGCTCCACCGTGCTGGCAATGCTCGCGGGGGCGCTCATCGCCTCGGCCGACGGTGCGGTGACGCCGTCCGCCGGGCTGGACTGGACGCTGCTGGCGGTGGGCGCGGCACTGCTCGCCGGCACCAGCGCCTTCGGCCTGCGGGGCGGCGTGTTCGGCACCCTCCTGACGGCCGGCGCGATCGGCCTGTTCCTCGCGTACGCGCAGGCGCGCGGCTGGACGGTCAGCCGGTGGGCCGTCGGTGGCGCGGTGCTGGTCGCCGGCCTGCTGGTCACCCGGCTGGTCGAGACGTACGGCCGGCCGGCACCGGCCGCGACGGTGCTGCCCGCGCCGCCGTCGCCGCCCGTGGACGCCACCAACGGCGGTGGGTGGACCGTGGCACGGCCGGAGCCGGTCGGCGACTGGCCCCCGGTCCTGCCGGCGCAGCCGACCGGAAGCCCGGCCGACCCGTGGGGGACCCGGCGCTGGGAGACCGGCCCGCGCACCTGGGAGGACGCCGAGGACCGGTGACCGATCCGGGTGTTTCCCGCGCGCCGTCGGCGCGCCGGATGTGATCTCGGCGGTTAGGCTCGGCGCATGACCGACACATCATCGATCTCCGGCGGCCGGTCGTTCGAGGAGTTGGACGCCCTCTCCACCGAGGAACTGCGCGAGCAGGCGTTCGCGGTGGCCCGGGAGCGCCGGGACGTGGGATTCTTCTGGTCGGTGCTGCGGCACCTGCCGAACGCGGACGAGGCCGCCGCGCTGGACGGGGCGCCGAACTCGGTGGGCCCGACGATCGACGAGGCGGCCGCCCTGTGGCGGGAGATGACCGGTCACGGGTACGAGGAGTCCGCGCCGCTGCTGCGCGCCGCCTTCATCGACTACCTGATGAAGCACTGATCGGCGGAGTCCGGCGTAACCCCATAAATCGCGCCTCGCGTTTGCCCACGTCGATCCGCTGGGAACTAGCGGGGCCATGGCTCTCACCAATCGTTACAAGACCGCACCGGGTGCCGGCACGCTCGCCGCGCTCATCCTCGTCCTGGTCTTCGGCAGCCCCTGGTACGCCGACTGGGCCAGGGCCAACACCGACCCGGACACCGCCGGCGGGTGGTTCCTGAGACTGCTCGCCTGGCCGGCCTGGCGATTCGACTCCTCCGACTCGATCCAGGAGATCTTCGCGGCCGACCTGAAGGCGATCCTCGTGGTCGTCCTGACCGCCGTCTTCCTCTACCTCCTCCCGGGTTCGCAGCTCTCCCGGGCCCGAGGCACCCTCAGCCAGTTCTTCGCCGGCTGGGCGGCGTACGTCTTCGCGGGGGCCTTCGCGGCCCTGCTCACCGCGCTGATCCGGACCAACCCGTCGCTGCTCGGCGCCTTCCAGGCGGCCGGTGACGGCGCCGAGTACGGACTCTTCGTCGGCTGGATCATCGGAATCGCCACGCTGGGCAGCTGGCGGGGACGGCGCTAGCCCCCGGTCGGCCCGACCAGCGCCAGGACGCGCTCCCGGCTGAGCATGCCGACCGGTCGTCCCTGCTCGGTGACCACGGCGTGCCCTCCGGTCGAGGTGAGCAGGACGGCCAGCGCGTCGTACGCCGAGCCGCCCAGCGGCACCGCCGGCAGGTCCGCCCCACCGTCGGCGGGCAGCGGATCGAGCACGTCGCGGGTGACCGGGGTGACCGCCAGTCGGCGGATGCCCCGGTCGGCGCCGACGAACTCGCGGACGAACGGGGTGGCCGGGTTGCCGAGCAGGGCCGCCGGGGTGTCGTACTGCTCCAGCCGGCCGCCCTCGGAGAGCACCGCGATCCGGTCGCCGAGCCGGACCGCCTCGTCCAGGTCGTGGGTGACCAGGACGATGGTCTTGCGGACCTCGGCCTGCAGGCGCAGGAACTCCTCCTGGAGCCGGGTCCGGACGATCGGGTCGACGGCGGAGAACGGCTCGTCCATCAGCAGCACCACCGGATCGGCGGCGAGCGCCCGGGCCACGCCGACCCGCTGCCGCTGGCCGCCGGAGAGTTCGTGCGGGTAACGCCGGCCGAACTGCGCCGGATCGAGGCCGACCAGTTCCAGCAGTTCCTCGACGCGGCGCCGGGCGCGGTCCCGGTCCCAGCCGAGCAGGCGGGGCACCGTGGCGACGTTGGCGGCCACCGTCTGGTGGGGGAACAGCCCGACGTTCTGGATGACGTAGCCGATCCGCCGCCGCAGCGTCACCGGGTCGACCCGGGTGACGTCGGAGTCGCCGAGCATGATCCGACCGGCGGTCGGCTCGATCAGGCGGTTGATCATCCGGAGCACGGTCGACTTGCCGCAGCCCGAGGGCCCGATCAGCACGACCAGCTCACCCGCGTCGACGTGCAGGCTGAGTTCCCGGACCGCCTCGGTGCCGTCCGGATAACGCTTGCCGATGCCGTCAAGGGTGATCGACGCCGCGCGCTGACCGCCGTCGGCGACCGGGGTACCGTCCACGTATGTCCTTCCGCCTGAGCTACCGGGCTGACCCGGGTAACCCGTGGTTCTCCTGGCAGTACGTGCGGGACAACTCTGACACGGTGCTGGCCGCCCTGCGCGACCACACCACCCTGACCGTACGGGCGGTGTTGATCGCCGCGCTGATCGCCGTCCCGCTGGCCGTGGTGGCGTATTGGTTCCGGCCGCTCACCGGGCCGATTCTCGCACTCACCGGGGTGCTCTACACGGTCCCGTCCCTGGCCCTGTTCGCGTTCATCGCGCCCTACCTGGGCATCGGCGTCGCGACCGTGCTCAGCGTGGTGGTGCTGTACGCGCTGCTGGTGATCGTCCGAAACACCGTCGCGGGGCTCAACCAGGTGCCCGCCGAGGTCCGCGAGGCGGCCGAGGGCATGGGGTACGGCCGCTGGGGCCGACTGCTGCGGGTGGAACTGCCGCTGGCCCTGCCCGGCATCCTCACCGGCCTGCGGCTGGCGACGGTCTCCACGGTGGCCCTGGTCACCGTCGGGGTGGTGATCGGTCGTGGTGGGCTCGGGCAGGTCATCTTCGCCGGCTTCCAGAACAATCTCTACAAGGCCCAGATCATGACCGGGACGCTGCTCTGCGTCCTGCTGGCCCTGGTGCTCGACCTGGTCCTGGCCGGCGTGGGCCGGCTGCTCACCCCGTGGCTGCGCGGGCGGGTCGGGTGAGCACCGGGGCGAGCGCCGGACGGTGGGACCTGACCAGCCGGAGGCCACGTTGAATCCCGTACAGCAGTTGGTGGTCTGGCTCAACGACCCGCTGAACTGGACGAACCCGGGCGGCGTCCTGGACCGGCTCGGCGAGCACGTGAGCATGTCGGCCGCCGCGGTGCTGCTCGGCTGCCTGGTGGCCTGGCCGCTCGGGCTGTGGCTGGGCCACACCGGCCGTGGGGGCGGGGTGGTCGTGCTCGTGTCCAACCTCACCCTGTCGGTGCCGACGCTGGCCCTGCTGACCATCCTTCCGCTGACCTTCCTCGGTTTCGGCCGACCGGCCGTGGTGGTCGCCCTGGCGGTGTTCGCGGTGCCGCCGCTGCTGGCGAACGCGTACACCGGGGTGCGGCAGGTCGACCCGCAGACCCGGGAGGCGGCGCGCGGCATGGGCATGACCGGCGCGCAGGTGCTTCGCCAGGTCGAGCTGCCCCTCGCCGTGCCCTACCTGGCCGCCGGCTTCCGGACCGCCGCGGTCCAGGTGGTCGCCACCGCGGCCCTGGCGACCTTCGTCAACGGCGGTGGTCTGGGCGAGATCATCCGATTCGGGTTCGGCCTGAGCATCGCTGTGGGCGGCGGTCAGATCCTCGCCGGCGGCCTGCTGGTCGCCGGGCTCGCGGTCAGCGTGGAGCTGCTCTTCGCGTACGTCGAGCGGCTGGTCACGCCGCGCCCGCTGCGCCGTAGCCGGCGCGGTGCCGGTCGGCGTGCGGCGGACGCGATCACCGGATCCTGATCCGGGGCCCGGGCCTGAGGCCCCGCGCCGAGGTGTCATACAATCTCTACCGGGAAACTGGGATATAGGCATCGGCATGGTGACGTTCCAGTGACGAACGCCGCCAGAAGTTGTCGGTGGGCGGCGGCAGGATGTTGGGTGGACGTTGCGGGCGGCCGGACGGCGGATCGCCCGTCGGACACGCGGCCGGCCCGAACGGGTCGCGCCGGGACACGGAAGGCGGGCTCATGCGCGCAGGTAAAAGACTGTCCATTGCCGTTGTCGGTGCCATCGCGGCGGCGGGGGTGTTGGCCGGGTGCGGCGAGGCCGGCTCGTCCGGCACCGAGGCACCGCAGCAGGCTGCTGCCGGCGAGGGTTGCGCCCCGGTCGCCGGCCAGCAGCTGATCGCGCTCGACGACGACAAGTCTCTGCAGAACGCCGACAACATCATCCCCGCGGTCCACAGCAAGGCGGCCACGCCGCAGCTCATCGCGGCGCTGGACAAGGTCTCGGCCGGGCTCGACACCCCGGCCCTGGTGCAGCTCAACAAGGCGGTCGACGTCGACCGCAAGAGCGCGCAGGCGGCGGCGCAGGACTTCGTCACCGCGAACGGGCTCGCCGACGGCGTCGAGAAGGGTCCGGGCGGCAAGATCACGGTGGGGGCGGGCAACTTCACCGAGAGTGAGCTTATCGCCGAGCTCTACAAGCTTCAGCTGACCGCGGCCGGTTACCAGGTCACCGTGCAGCAGATCGGCAACCGGGAGCTCTACGAGCCGGCACTGGAGAAGGGCGAGATCCAGGTCGTCCCGGAGTACGCGGCCACCATGGCCGAGTTCCTCAACGGCAAAGTTAACAGCGGTGCCCAGCCGGTCTCCTCGCCCGACGTGGACGCCACCATCACCGCGCTGCGGGGTCTCGGCGAGAAGGTGGGCGTCACCTTCGGCGCGCCGGCCAAGGCACAGAACCAGAACGCCTTCGCGGTGACCACGGAGTTCTCCGAGAAGTACGGCGTGCGGACCCTGTCCGAGCTGGCCGAGAAGTGCTCGGGCGCGGCGACGGTGCTGGGCGGCCCGCCGGAGTGCCAGGAGCGCCCGTTCTGCAAGCCGGGCCTGGAGAAGACCTACGGGCTCGCGGTGGGCTCGTTCTCCTCGCTCGACGGGGGCGGCCCGCTGACCAAGACCGGTCTGCGTAACGGCACGATCAGCGTCGGCCTGGTCTTCTCCACCGACGCGGCGTACGCGCAGGGCTGAGCACCTAGGCACCGTCGTGGCATCTTCTGGCGCCCCCGGCCGAGCTGGCCGGGGGCGCTGCCGTGTGCCGCTGGGCCGACCCGTTCCGGGATGTCGCCGACGGCTTGCCGTTCAGCTGCCGCCGAGCCGTTCCCACGTAACGCAACTCTCGGTAGGCTGCGGACCCATGTCCGCCCCGGTGCCCGCCGACACGCGCAACCCGCAGCTACTCACCGTGCTCTTCTGGGGCGGTGTGGCCCTGGCACCGGTGGCGGCGTTGATACTGCTGGTCGCCGACGGTAACGGCCCGCTGCGGTTCGCCGCGGTGCTGGCCATCGTGGCCGTGGTGCTGATCGGGCTCTCCATCGCGCTGCGTACCGAGGGCGGCGGACAGGCCCACGCCGAGGAACTGCGCGAGGAGATCGACGAGTTGCGGCGGGAGCTGCGTGGCGAGATCGTGGCCGCCGCCCAGCGGGGAAACCAGGCACTCGACGAGGCCCAGCGGGTCCAGACGGCGCTGGCCGGCCTGCGCCGCCAGGTCGACGCCGGTGGCGGCCCGGCCGGCGGTGAGGAGCCGCCGGGCCCGGGGCGTGCCCGGGTGCCGGCGCCGGAACCGGAGGCACCGGCGCGCTACGCCGAGCGGCCCGCCGGCCAGGCCGGGGTGTACGGCACGGCCCAGGCCGCCGGCCACGGCGCCGGCCCAGCTGGCGGGTACGACGACCGCCCGGCCGGGGGGTACGACGACCGCCCGGCCGGGGGAAACGACGACCGCCCGGCCGGCGGGTACGAAGGTGACCGACCCGCGGCCGGACACGCCGGTGACCGTCCGGCGTCCGGATCCGCCGGTTACGGCGTTGAACGCCCCGCCGCAGGCTATGCCGGTGACCGCCCGGCCACCGGCTCCGCCGGGGTTTACGGCTCGGCCGCCCGCCCCGAGCCCGGCAGCCGTTCCGGTGATCCGGCACCGCGTCCGCTCGGCGTCGTGCGGCATACCGAGACCGTGCACGTCACCACCCGACACACCGTTGTGGACGGCGGGGTGGGCGAGTCCGGCACCCGGTACGGCGGTTACGCCACCCCGTGGTCGTCGCAGCAGGAGGAGCCCGCGCGGAGTCATCATGGCGCGGACCGCGACGACCGGTCGTGGTCCGACGCGGACGAGCGCTCCCGCCGGGACGACGGCCGCTCCTGGTCCGGCCCGGCCCGGGAGGAGGAACGCCCCTGGTCCGGCCCGGCTCGGGACGAGGAACGGTCCTGGTCGGATTCCCGGGACGAGCGCCCGTGGTCCGCGCAGCGCGAGGACTGGTCCACACAGCGCGACGACCGTGCCGCCCACCGCGACGACCGTGCCGCCCACCGCGACGACCGCTCCGCCCACCGCGACGACCGCTCGGTACGCGGGGACGATCGCGACTGGGGTGGGTCCCGCGACGAGCGGGGCTGGGACGGCGGGGGACAGCAGTGGGAGGCCCCCGCCGAACAGTCCCCGCCCGGCCGGTCGTCCCGGCCGGACGACACCGGGCAGTACTGGGCGCAGCTGCGTGCCGGTGACCGGTGGGCCGCCGTACGCGACGACGACCGGGGACGCGAGCTTCGGGTCGGCGAGCGCCGTGCCGAGGTGCACGCGGACCACGCCGGCACCGAGTACCGGGTGGAGGACCGCTGGGCCAGCGTGCGGCGCGGCGAGCCACGACGTGACGAGTCGCGGCGCGAGGCCGATCGCGATGAGGCGTGGCGGGACGGCTGGGGCGAGCCGGAGGACCGCCCCGCGCTGCCGGCCGGTGGGGTTCCGGTGCCGGAGGAGTGGCGGCCGCCCCGCCAGCGTTATTACCAGCCCGAGCCGGGTCGCGGGTACCAGCCGGAGCCGGCCCGCGGGCAGCGTCCCGATCAGGAGCCGTACGGCCGGCGGCACCACGCCGAGGAGCCCGGCTACGGCCACCCGGCCCACGACGGCACCAACCGCTGGCGCTGATCGCCCGGACTCACCGGGTCACTTGTCGATGTCGCCGACCACGAAGAACATCGAGCCGAGGATGGCGATCAGGTCCGGCACCAGGCAGCCGGGCAGCAGAGTGGCCAGCGCCTGCACGTTCGCGTACGACGCGGTGCGCAGCTTGAGCCGCCACGGCGTCTTCTCGCCCCGGGACACCAGGTAGTACCCGTTGATGCCGAGCGGGTTCTCCGTCCAGGCGTAGGTGTGCCCCTCGGGTGCCTTGAGCACCTTCGGCAGTCGAGTGTTGATCGGCCCGGTGAGCCGGTCGACCCGGTCCAGACACTGCTCGGCCAGGTCGAGTGAGGCGTACACCTGGTCGAGCAGCACCTCGAAGCGGGCGTGGCAGTCGCCGGTCGTACGGGTGACCACCGGTACGTCGAGCTGGTCGTAGGCCAGGTACGGCTCGTCCCGGCGCAGGTCCAGGTCCAGACCGGAGGCTCGGGCGACGGGGCCGGAGGCGCCGAACGCGGCGGCGTCGGCGGCGGAGAGCACGCCCACGCCGACCGTACGGGCGAGGAAGATCTCGTTGCGCCGGATCAGGTTGTCCAGGTCGGGCATCCGGCGGCGTACCTCGCCGATCGCGGCGCGGGCCCGGCCGGTCCATCCCGACGGGATCTCCTCCTTCAACCCGCCGACCCGGTTGAACATGTAGTGGATCCGCCCGCCGGAGACCTCCTCCATCACCGCCTGCAGCGTCTCCCGCTCCCGGAAGGCGTAGAACATCGGGGTGATCGCGCCGATCTCCAGCGGGTACGAGCCGAGGAACATCAGGTGGTTCAGCACCCGGTTCAGCTCGGCCAGGGCCATCCGCAGCCAGGTGGCCCGTTCCGGCACCTCCATGCCCATCAGCCGTTCCACGGCGAGCACCACGCCCAGCTCGTTGGCGAACGCCGAGAGCCAGTCGTGCCGGTTGGCCAGCACGATGATCTGTCGGTAGTCGCGTACCTCGAACAGCTTTTCCGCGCCCCGGTGCATGTAGCCGACGACCGGTTCGGCGGCGATCACCCGCTCGCCGTCGAGGACGAGCTTGAGCCGCAGCACGCCATGTGTGGAGGGATGCTGCGGACCGATGTTGAGCACCATGTCCGTGCCGAGCTGCTCCCCGCCGGTGCCCGCCACCAGCCCGGCGCCGGTACCGACGGTCAGCTCACGCAGGTCGCCCGTGGTCATGCCCGCCATCGTGCCATGAACCCGGCATCCGGGCGCTGGACGCCCGCTGGTCCCGGCTGTCCGAAAGGGCGGCGCCCGTGGGTCGCGGTTCGTACCATCCGCGCACGCCGACCGGCTGCCACAGCCACCAGTGCCCACCCAGCCCGGCCGGGTCGGTCAGTTCGGCCGCCGCCGACGCCTCGGCGAGCGCCCGCACGTACCCGGCCGGGTCGCGGGCGGCCAGGCTCAGCGGTGGTCGCCCGCCGTCGGCCCCGAGCGCCCGCAGCCCCTCCCGCTGCGACCCCAGGAGGTACGCGCACCGGCCGACCCGCTCACCGGCGGAGGCGACCGAGTCCATCGCGACGTGCGCGGTGACATCAGATGAGCCGTCCGGCACCGGCGGCACCTGCCGCCCGCCCCGGTACCCGGTCAGCGACCCGTCGACCGGCCGGTCCCCGCGCAGATGCCCGTAGTCCACGGCCAACGCCAGCCCCCGGTCGACGTGCCCCACCGCATCGGCCCACGCCTCGTCTCGCGTCCGCCCGATTTCCGCTCGCTCTGTCCTGGGGGCACCGACGGCCGGCAGCGGCCACCAGGTGTTCAGCCAGTTGGCGTCCGCTTCGCTGACCGGGCCACCTGTCGTCTCCTCGCCCGACGTCGGCTCCACCAGCAGGTAGCGCCAGCCTTCGGGGGTGTGGACGGCCAGGTCGAGGGGGACGTTGTCGAGCCATTCGGTGGCGATCAGCAGCCCGGTGATGCCGGTGGGGATCTTGTCGGCCCAGGTGATCTGTTCGGGCAGGTCCTCGGGGCGTGGGGCGAGCTCGACGGCGGTGAACCGTACCCGCCGGGCCAGCGGAACCGACGCGGTCTCCGACGCAGGGGCCGACCCTGACCAGGTGGGCTCCCCGGAAACCCCAAGAGTGGCCCCCGCGGAGAGCGCGCGAAGGAGTTCCCCGCGCCCGGCCCCCACGTCCACCACCTCGAACGGGTCGGGGAAGTCGAGGGCCGCGTCGACCTGCGTGACGAGGCGGAGCAGGGACCGAGCGAAGACCGGAGAGGCGTGCACGCTGGTGCGGAAGTTCGCTGCCGGCCCGGTGCCCGCGACGAAGAAGCCGCCGGGCCCGTAGAGAGCCTGCTCCATCGCGTCCCGCCAGGGCAGATTCATCAGGTCATCCTCGTTTCCGGGGTGCCACTGCGGGGTGCTCGCGCGAGCGGTGAACGATTTCACACATCCTTGTTTCGGATCCATGTCGGCGACGCATACTTGCCTCGACCGGTACCCATCTCGAGGACTGGATCGTGACATGAGCGCACCGCTGCGCCCGCACCCGGGCGCTCGCCGGCGGCCCGCGACCGTGCCGTCTGCCCAGGTCGCCACCCCTTCCGTGCACACTGTCGGCATCATCGGCACCGGGCGGGTCGGTGCCACCCTGGGCGCCGCGCTGGTCGCCGCCGGCCACCGTGTGGTCGCCGCCACCGGGTCTTCCGGTGCGTCCCGGGCCCGGCTGGCGCTACTGCTACCCACCGTCTCCCGCCGCCCGGCCGCAGCGGTCGCCCGGGCGGCCACCGACCTGCTGCTGATCGCCGTACCGGACGATGCGCTCGCCGGGGTGGTCGCCGGCCTGGCCGCCGACGGTGCGCTGCGCCCCGGCCAGGTGATCGCGCACACCTCCGGGGCGCACGGCCTGGCGGTGCTGGCGCCGGCCACCGCGGCCGGCGCGCGTCCGCTGGCGCTGCACCCCGCGATGACCTTCACCGGTACGCCCGACGACCTCGGCCGGTTGCCCGGCATCTCGTACGGCGTGACCGCACCGGCCGAGTTGCGTCCGCTGGCCGCCCGGCTGGTGGCGGACCTCGGCGGGGTGCCGGAGTGGATCGGGGAAGCCGACCGGCCGCTGTACCACGCGGCGCTGGCGCACGGCGCCAACCACCTGGTGACCCTGGTCAACGAGGCGGCCGACCGGCTGCGCGACGCGGGCGTGGGGCAGCCCGAGAAGGTGCTCGGCCCGCTGCTGCACGCCGCCCTGGAGAACGCGTTGCGCCTCGGTGACGACGCGCTGACCGGCCCGGTGTCCCGGGGCGACGCGGGCACCGTCGAGCGGCACCTGACCCGGCTGGCCGCGACCGCGCCCGAGTCGGTCGCCCCATACCTGGCACTGGCCCGGCGCACCGCGGACCGGGCGGTGGCCGCCGGTCGGCTGCGCCCGGTCGACGCCGAGCCGCTGCTCGGCGTCCTCGGTCGGGACCACACCGAGCTGGTGGGCGTGAGCGAGCGGCAGCGAGCGGATCATCGGCGCAGTGCGGACAACGCTCAGGCCGGTGCCGAGCGAAGCGAGGTGGCGGCATGAACGAGGCAGGTCCGGTGCTGGTGCACACCCGCGCCGAGTTGGCCCGGGCCCGGGCCACTCTCACCGGAACGGTGGGGGTGGTGATGACCATGGGCGCCCTGCACGAGGGACACGAGACGCTGCTGCGGGCCGCCCGCGAGCGGGCCGACCACGTGATCGTCACGATCTTCGTGAACCCGCTGCAATTCGGGCCCAACGAGGACTTCGACCGCTATCCGCGTACCCTCGATGCCGACCTGGCGGTGTGCCGGCGGGCCGGCGCCGACCTGGTCTTCGCGCCCTCGGTGGCGGCGATGTACCCGGGTGGTGAGCCGGCGGTACGGGTCAACCCGGGCCCGCTCGGCGAGGACCTGGAGGGGCTCAGCCGGCCGGGGTTCTTCCACGGCGTGCTCACCGTGGTGCTGAAACTGCTCCAGCTCACCCGGCCCGATCTGGCCTTCTTCGGCGAGAAGGACTACCAGCAGTTGACCCTGATCCGGCGGATGTGCCGGGACCTGGACGTGCCGGTGGAGGTGGTCGGGGTGCCGACCGTCCGGGAACCGGACGGGCTGGCGCTGTCCAGCCGCAACCGCTACCTCTCGTCGGCCGAGCGGCAGACGGCGCTGAGCCTGTCCCGGGCGCTGCGCGCCGGTGCCGAGGCCGCCGACGTCGGCCGCGACGCCGGGGCGGTGCTGACCGCCGCGCATGCCGCCTTCGGCGCCGACGCGGCCGACGCTCGGCTCGACTACCTCGTGCTCACCGATCCCGAACTGGAGCCCGGGCCGGTCCGCGGCCCGGCCCGGCTGCTGGTCGCCGCCTGGGTGGGTGCCACCCGGCTGATCGACAACGCCCCGGTCCGGCTCGACCCGGCCTCCTGACCTCAGACACTTTTCGCGTGAGAGGCGTCCCGATGTACCGCACCATGCTCAAGTCCAAGATCCACCGGGCCACGGTGACCCAGGCGGACCTGCACTACGTCGGCTCGGTGACCGTCGACGAGGACCTGCTCGACGCCGCTGACCTGCTGCCGGGCGAGCAGGTGGCGATCGTGGACATCACCAACGGGGCCCGGCTCGAGACGTACGTGATCCCGGGCCGGCGGGGCAGCGGCGTGATCGGCATCAACGGTGCCGCCGCCCACCTGGTGCACCCGGGTGACCTGGTCATCCTGATCTCGTACGGCCAGATGGACGACGCCGAGGCCCGCACGTACCGCCCACGGGTGGTGCACGTCGACGCCGACAACAAGGTTGTCGACCTGGGCACCGACCCGTCCACCGCCGCTCCCGGCACCGCCGGCACCCCCGGCCCCGCCTCCCCGGTGTCGATCGACCCACCGTGTTCCTGCGCCTGCACCTTCCAGCCGAACAACTCGGCGTAGAAGTGGCTGGCCACCGCCACGTCCGGGACTCCGAACTCGAAGTACGACAGCTGTCCTGCCACGACCGACCTCCTCCGTCATCGATCCGGGGCGCTTAGCCGCCACCCGACCGTCCGGATGGGGCTGCCTAACACAACAAACTACACTAGGATCCGACCCAACATACTCCGCTGACCGCCCGCCGGGAGCTGGCGTGCCGAGCCGGAAGAGGTGTCCCAACGTGCCCGTCACCGCCGCCCCGACAGAGCTGATCCCGGACACCGGCGCCCTCATCGGGGCCACCCGCACAGCCACCACCACCGGCGGCGTGCACCAGCACGTCTACGCCGCCGACGGACGAGCCACCGCGGCCGTGCCGCTCGCCGGCGCCGCCGAGATGGACGCGGCGGTCCGCGCCGCCGGCGCGGCCCTCGACGGCTGGCGGGCCACCGCCGGCAACGTACGGCGTGACCTGCTGCTGCGCCTGGCCGAGCTGGTCGAGCGGCACGCCACCGACCTGGCCGGGCTACAGACGCTGGAGAACGGCTGCCCACGGCAGTTCGCCTCGGTGATGCCGAGCGTCGCGGTCGACCACCTGCGCTACAACGCCGGCTGGGCGGACAAGATCGGCGGTGAGGTCGTCCCGACGTGGCCGATACGGGCCCTCGACTACACCCTCGACGAACCGTACGGCGTGGTCGCCCTGATCATCCCCTGGAACGGCCCACTGGTCTCCGTCGCGCAGATGCTCGCCCCGGCGCTCGCGGCCGGCAACACGGTCGTGCTCAAGCCGTCGGAGCTGGCGCCGTTCACCGCGTTGCGCCTCGGCGAGCTGGCCCTGGAGGCGGGTTTCCCGCCCGGCGTGGTCAACGTGGTGCCGGGGGCGGCGGCCGGCGGCGAGGCGCTCGTGCGGCACCCGGGCGTGGACAAGGTGCACCTCACCGGCGGCGGGGCGACCGCCCGGAAGATCCTCGCCGCCGCCGCGGACCGGCTCGTCCCGGTCGGCCTCGAACTGGGCGGCAAGTCCGCCCACATCATCTTCGGCGACGCCGACGTCCGGATGGCGGCGCGACTGGCGATGAGCGGCGTGATCGCGTTGAGCGGGCAGGGTTGCGCCAACGGCACCCGGGTGCTGGCGCACTCGTCGGTCTACGACGAGGTGCTGCGTACCGTGGCCGCACGGCTGGCCCGGGTGCGGCTCGGTGACCCCGCCGACGAGCGCACGATGATGGGCCCGGTGGTCAGCGAGAACGCCTGCCAGCGGATCCTGGGCGTGGTCGAACGGGCCCGCGAGCAGGGCCACGGCCGGCTGGTGACCGGCGGCGAGCGGCTCGACGGCGACCTCGGCGACGGCTACTTCGTCGCCCCGACGGTCTTCGCCGAGGTCGACCCGGCCAGCGAACTCGCCCAGGAGGAGATCTTCGGGCCGGTGCTGGCCTTCACCTCCTTCGACACCGAGGAGGAGGCCGTCCGGCTGGCCAACGGCACCCGCTACGGCCTCGGGGCGTACCTGCACACCACCGACCTGCGCACCGCGCACCGGGTGAGCCGGGCGGTCGCCGCCGGCAGCGTCTGGGTCAACGGGGTGCCCGGCGTCCTGCCGTCGGCCCCCTTCGGCGGGGTACGGCAGAGCGGCTGGGGACGGATCGGCGGCGAGGCCGGCGTACGGGAGTTCCTGCGACCGAAGAACGTCTGGATCGCCACCTGATCAGAGCCGCCAGGACCGGGCCGCCTCCTGCTCGGCCCACATCCGCGCGTACCGGCCCTGCCGGGCCAGCAGCTCGTCGTGCCGCCCGACCTCGACCACCTCGCCGCCGTCCAGCACGACGATCCGGTCGGCGTGCCGGACGTTGGCCAGCCGGTGGGTGATCAGGATCGTGGTGCGGCGGCCCTGCCGGTCGCGGATGGCTTGGAACAGCGCGTCCTCGGCGCGCGGGTCGAGCGCGGAGGACGGCTCGTCCATGACCAGCAGTTCCGCGTCGCGGAGGAACCCACGGGCGGCGGTGATGCGCTGCCACTGCCCGCCGGAGAGGTCCTGCCCGTTGGCGAACGTGCGGTCGAGCAGCGTCTCGTACCCGTGGGGCAGCTCGCGGATCATGTCATCGGCGACGGCGCGGGCAGCGGCGGCCTCGATCCGGTCCTGCCGGGCCTCGGTGTCGATGTCGCCGATGGCGATGTTCGTGGCCGCGGTGAACGGCCACTTGTGGTACTCCTGGGTTACCACGGCGATGCGGTTCCGCAGCCCGTCGCGGTCCCAGTCGGGCAGCGGCCGGCCGTTCCAGCGGATGGCACCCTCGGTGGGCGTACGCAGGGTGGCGATCATCGCGGCGAGGCTGGTCTTGCCCGAGCCGTTCTCGCCGACGAAGGCGACCGTCTGTCCCGCCTCGATGGTCAGCGTGACGCGGTCCACCGCCGGGTCGTCCCGTTCGGGATAGCGCAGGCTCACGTCGTCGACCGTCAGTACCCGCAGCCGGTCGGGGGTCGCGGGATTGGCCGGCCCGGGCAGGTAGGCGGCGGCACGGGTCATGAACCCGGTGTAGTCGCGGAAGTGCTGACCCTCGGTGTAGACGCGGTCGACCTGGAAGGTGACGACGGACAGCGAGCGCTGCGCCGCCTGCACCGCGATCACGCAGGTCGCCGCGGCGGCGAGCGGGATGTGTCCCTCGATCAGCAGCAGGCCGAGCAGGACGTAGACCACGGCGGTGGCGACGCCCCCGATCACCGACCCGACCGTGGTGGTCGTGGTGACCCGGCGGGCCAGGGCGAGCTGGATGTCGGTCTCCACCCCCATCACGCGGTCGTACTGGTCGAGCAGGAAGCGGCGCAGCCCGTACGAGCGCAGCTCCGGTGCCGAGTCCCGCTCGGCCATCAGCCGGTGCAGCAGCCACATCCGGCGCCGCCGTACCGAGCCGGCGATGTAGGTCTGGTAGCGCAGATGCCCCGCCCGCAGCGACGCCCACGCGTTCGGCACCGTCGCGAACAGCAACGCCAGCAGCAACAACGGGTGGATCACCACCACGGCGACCGCCACCGCGATCACCCCCACCAGCCCGGCGAGCAGGTTCATCGACGCCTGCACCAGGTCGATGGCCGAGTCCGTGCCCCGGGAGGCGCGTTCCATGTCGTCGGCGAACGCGTCCGCGTCGAACGCCTCCAACCGCACCGCCGTGGTCACCTCGAACAGGCCCCGCTCGACCTCCCGGCTCACCCTCGGCGTCAGCCCGTTCAGCGCGTACCCGGTGGCGATGCCCATCCCGGCCCGCACCGCGGTCGCGCCGGCCAGCACCGCGAGCGCCGGCAACGCGGCGGCCACCTTGTCCCCGGTCGGCCCACCGGCGAACAACTCCACCAGCACCCGCTGCGTGGCGAGCAGCCCGAACGCGGCCATCACCCCGGCACCGACCGTCGCCACCGCCACCACCGAGGTACGCAGCCGGTCGGCTCCCCAACTGATCCGCAGGGCCGCCCAGACCAACCGGGGCAGCTCGGCGAAGACGGCGAACAGTCCCGCTTCCGCCCGCGCCCGTACCCCCGTCTCCCACCACATCGCCCGCAGTTCCGGCAGCACCGACTCGGCGGGCGTCGCCGGCCCGGTGCGCTGCGGTCCGGTACGGCGTCGGGTCGGAACAGCGGCCATGGAAGTACCTCCTCGCAGCCGGACAGCTACTTATGGTCACTGTCGACGCAACGGTGGTCCAGCCCTTTCGGCGCGCCGAACCGCCCAGCCGGCACCGAGGGGCGTCAGTGCCCGCGGGCGTACTCCGGCAGCCGGCGGGCGACCTGCTCCGGCGACGGCATCCGGGCGATCTCTACGGCGAGCGCACGCGCGGCGTCACGGTAGCCGGACCGGTGCGGCAGCAGCCGCCCGACGTACGCCGCGACGGCCTCGGCGCTCACCTCGCCGGGCGTTAGGCGCAACCCCGCGCCCACGGCACTGACCGCCTCGGCGTTGGCGAACTGGTCGGCCCCCTGCGGCAGGATCAGCTGCGGTACGCCGGCGGCGAGCGCACCGAGCGTGGTGCCGCTGCCCCCGTGGTGCACCACCACGTCGACCTGCGGCAGCAACTCCGCCTGCGCGACCCAGCGCCGCACGGTGACGGTGCCCGGCAGCTCGCCGAACTGCTCCACCGGCACCCGACCGGCGGCGACCACGACGCGGGCGGCCAGCCTGGCCAGTCCGTCGATGACGGTGGCAAGCAGCTCCCGGGTGCCGAACGCGGTGCCGAGCGTCAGGTAGATAAGCGGCAGCGGCCGGCGGTGGCTGTCCCAGCCGGGCAGCGGCGCCGACTCGGAGTAGGGGACGGGACGCAACTCGATCCGCTCCGCGGCGGCGACGAAGCCCTTGTCCTGCAGGGAGGGCGGGCAGATGTCGAGGTGTGGCCGCCCGGCCGCCTCGGCGACCGTGGTCGGCAGCTCCAGGCCGATGCCGTCCGGGATCATCCGGCCGAAGCCGTGCCAGATGCCGGGGATGCCGGCCCGGGCGGCGGCGATCGCGGCTCCCGGCACCCCCCAGCCCGACACCACCAGGTCGGGTGCCAACCGGGCCAGCTCCGGTGCCAGATCCTCGGCGTACATCTCGTAGAACGCGTCGGCGGGACGGAACGGACGCAGCCCGTTCGCGGCCAGCGGGGCGTGCACCGCCTCCCCGGCGGCGAAGTGCACCTCGTGCCCGGCCTCGCGGACGGCGACCGCCAGCGGGATCATCGGGTAGGTGTGACCGACCGACGCCAGGCTGGCGAAGAGCACGCGCATGGCCGCCACCGTACGCCCGGCTCAGGTGGTGCGTCGGTCAGGCGCCGCGCGGGGCATACATGATGACGGCCACGCCGAGCAGACAGAGCGCCGCGCCGGTGAGGTCCCACCGGTCCGGGCGGAAGCCGTCGACCACCATGCCCCAGGCCAACGAACCGGCGACGAACACCCCGCCGTACGCGGCCAGGACGCGGCCGAAGTTCGGGTCGGGCTGGAAGGTGGCGACGAAGCCGTACGCGCCCAGGGCGAGCACCCCCGCGGCGATGAACCACAGCCCCCGATGCTCGCGCCAGCCCTGCCACACCAGCCAGGCCCCGCCGATCTCGGCTATCGCGGCCAGGACGAACAGCAGCACGGAACGCAGCACGGTCACCCGCCGCACCCTACTGCCGGTTACCGAGGATCGGCCAGGCGGCGGCGCTATCCTCGACCACCGGTAGGAGGTGACCCGTGCAGCCTGACCGACCGCCCATCGACCCGGATGTCGATCTCCAAGTTCCGGGTCAGCGCACCGAACTGCGGCAGGGCACCGCCAGCCTGCTCGCCGCGGTGGCCGCCGGTGGGGTCGTCGGCGGGCTGGCCCGGCACGGGCTGACCGTGGCCTGGCCGTACCCGCCCCGGGGGTTCCCGTGGGCCATCTTCACCGTCAACGTCTCCGGTTGCCTGCTGATCGGCGTGCTGATGGTGCTGGTCACCGAGGTGTGGCGGGCACACCGGCTGGTCCGACCGTTCCTCGGCACCGGCCTGCTCGGCGGCTACACCACCTTCTCCACGTACGCCGTGCAGGTGCAGCAGGCGGTCGCCGTCGGTGCCGTCCGGACCGGGTTGCTCTACCTCGCCGGCACCCTGCTCACCGCCCTGGCCGCAGTCTGGGTCGGGATGGCCCTGACCCGCCTGGCCACCGGGCGCGAGCCGCACCCGGGCCGGCGCGGGAGCGAGCTGACATGAGCGTCCTCCTCGTCGCGCTCGGCGCTGCGGTCGGCGCGCCGTTGCGCTATCTGGTGGACCGGGCGGTGCAGGCCCGCCACGACTCCGCCTTCCCGTGGGGCACCTTCGTGGTCAACGTCGCTGGCTGTCTCCTGCTCGGCGTCCTGGTCGGCGGTGCCACCGCCGGTGCGGTGCCGGGTTCGCTGGTCACGCTGCTCGGCACCGGCCTGTGCGGGGCGTTGACCACCTACTCGACCTTCGGCTACGAGACGGTCCGGCTGTTCGAGCAGGGTTTCCGGCTCGGCGCCCTGCTCAACGTGGCGGCCAGCGTCGCCGCCGGGCTGGGTGCCGCGTTCGCCGGCGTCATGGTGGCGCAAGCCATCTGGAACTGACGCGGGCGGAGTCCGGCGCGCCCGCCCGGGTAGATTGCGGATCATCCCGCAGGCCAGTGGGTGTCCGTACCCGCTGCCCGGCGCTGCCGACCACCCGGACCGGGGTCCCCGTCAGGACGGCGCCGCCCCGGAGGTGATCGGATGACCGCGACGTTGCAGCAGCTCGTCGACCGCAACGACCTCGACCTGATCCGCCGGTGGCTGGACACCCGTCCGCCCCACGAGATCGCCGACGCGCTCGCCCGGCTCGACCGGGTGGCCGCCGGAGTGCCGTTCCGGCTGCTCGACAAGGACCGCGCGCTCACCGTGTTCGAGGAACTGGCGCCGGTCGACCAGCAGCGCATCCTGCTGGGGCTGCGCGACCAGGCATTCCACGACCTGGTCGAGGGGATGGACCCGGACGACCGGGCGCGGATGTTGACCGAGACCCCGGCCAAGGTCGCCAAGCGCGTCCTGGCCGGGCTGTCGCCGCACGAACGGCAGATGACCGCCGAGCTGCTGGGTTACCCGCCGGGATCGGTCGGCCAGATCATGACCCCGGAGACGGTCGCGTTGCCCCGGCAGGTCACCGCCGCCGAGGCCCTCGACGTGGTACGCCGCAAGGGCGCCGACGCCGAGACGGTGTACGTGCTGCCGGTGGTCGACCCGGGCCGCTGCCTGGTCGGTGTGGTGGAGCTGCGGGAGCTGGTGCTGAGTCCCGCCGACGCGCCGGTGGCCGAACTGGTCGACGCCGGCGTGCCCCGGGTGCGGGCCACCGACCCGGCCGAGGACGCCGCCCGCCTGATGCGGGAGACCAACACCCTCGCGCTGCCCGTGGTCGACAGCGAGGACCGCCTCGTCGGCCTGCTCACCATCGACGACGCCGTGGAGATCATCGAGGCCGCGGACACCGAGGACGTGGCCCGCCAGGCGGGCACGGCGCCGTGGCCGGGTCACTACATGGCGGTAAGCGTGTGGCGGCTGGCCCGTTCCCGCGCTCCCTGGCTGCTGCTGCTCATCGTCGCCTCGGTGCTCACCGTGAACGTCCTCCAGGTCTTCGAGGCCACCCTGTCGCAGGTGACCGCGCTGGCCCTGTTCATCCCCCTGCTCGTGGGCACCGGCGGCAACGCCGGGGCGCAGGCCACCACCTCCGCCGTACGCGCCATCGCGCTGGGCGAGCTGCGCGGCTCGGACCTGCCGGCGGTCATCTGGCGGGAGTCCCGGGTCGGCCTGCTGCTCGGGACGCTGCTGGCGGTGGTCGGTCTGGTCGTCGGCGCGGTCGTGGTCGGCGGTGAGATCGCCCTCGTCGTCGGGCTGTCCCTGGTGATGATCTGCGCCTGGGCCGCCACCGTCGGCGCCACCATGCCGTTGCTGGCAAAGCGGCTGCGCATCGACCCCGCCGTGGTCTCGGCGCCGATGGTGACCACCCTGGTCGACGCCACCGGGCTGATGATCTATTTCGCCGTCGCGCACGCCGTCCTGTCGCTGTGATCCGATCCTCCGGGTTTGCCGCTCGTTCTGGTGGGTAGACCGCGGCCCGCACTCGTGCCTACGCCGCGCCAGCCGAGGAGACCCGCGATGACCCTGGCCACGCCGCAGCCGCCGCCGACCGGGCCTCGGCCGCTGAAACTGCGCTGAGCCCGGTGAGGAGGCCCGGTGCGGGGTGAGCCGGACCCCGGCTGCGAATTGTGCACCGGCGGGCTGCCGGCGTCGTGGGTGCTGTCGTACACCGATGACGACCCGGCGGGCGAAGGCACCCGGGAGACCATGCTGACCCTGGGCAACGGGTACCTCGCGGCCCGGGGCGCCGCCCCCGAGGCGTCCGCCGACGGCGTCCACTACCCCGGCACCTACCTGGCCGGGTTCCACAACCGGCGGCCCGGCCCGGACGGCGGCGAGGAGAGCATCGTCAACCTGCCGAACTGGCTGCCGCTGACCTTCCGCCCCGCCGCCGGTGAGTGGTACGCCCCCGGGCGCTGCCGACGCCTGCACGAACACCGGGCGCTGGACCTGCGGCGCGGACTGTACCTGCGCGAGCTGCTGGTGCTCGACCCGGACCAGCGGCGCACCCGGATCCGGCAACGACGTCTGGTGTCCATGGCGGCACCCCACGTCGCCGCGCTGGAGACCACCCTCATCGCGGAGAACTGGTCCGGCCGCGTCGAGATCCGCTCCGGTGTCGACGGCAGCGTACGGAACGCGAACACGGTCACCGAGCCGGGCACCTGCGGCCGGCACCTGACCGGGGTCACCTGCGGTATGGACGGTACCGACGTCGTCTGGTTGACGGCGGCGACGACCGGTGCACACCAGCTGGTGGCGGTGACCGCCCGGACGACCGTCACCGGCGGCGGCCCGGCCAGCCGCCGGCAGGTGGGCGAGGCCGAGGACATCGGCCAGGTGCTGGCGCTCGACCTGCACGCCGGGGAACCGGTGGTGGTGGCGAAGACGGCCGCGGTGTTCTCGTCCCGGGACCGCGCCGTGGACGAGCCACTCGTCGCGGCCGTGGAGGAGGTGCACCGGGCCGGATCGTTCACGCAACTGCTCGCCGAGCACACCGCCGCGTGGCGGGACCTCTGGAACCGGTTCCGGTTGGACGTGGGTGAGCGGCACGCCTGGCAGTTGCCCGTACGTGTGCACACCTTCCACCTGTTGCAGACCCTCTCGCCGTACGCGGGCGACCTCGACGCGGGGGTGCCGGCGCGCGGGCTGCACGGGGAGGGCTACCACGGGCACATCTTCTGGGACGAGTTGTTCGTCTACCCGTACCTCAACCTGCGGTTTCCCGAGCTGACCCGGGCCCTGCTGGAGTACCGGCACCGCCGGCTGACCGCCGCGCGACGACAGGCGGCCAGCGAGGGCGGTTCCGGTGCGCTGTTCCCCTGGCAGAGCGGCACCAGCGGGCGGGACGAGAGCCCGTCGCGTTCCATCAACCCGGTCAACGGCGAGTGGGTGGTGGACTACACGGGCCGGCAGCCGCACGCCAACCTCGCCATCGCCTACTCCGCCTGGCGGTACTGGGAGACCACCGGTGACCTGTCGTTCCTGGCCGCGTCCGGCCTTGAGCTGCTGGTCGGGACGGCCCGGTTCTGGGCGGCGGCGGCCACCTACGACCCGGCCGACGACCGGTACGACATCCGTGGGGTGACCGGGCCCGACGAGTACCACGACGGCTATCCGGGGCGGCCGGGCCAGGGGCTGGACAACTGCGCGTACGTCAACCTCATGGTCGCCTGGGCGCTCGGCCGGGCGGCCGAGGCGTACGCGATCGTCAGCCGGCACCCCGGGGCGGTGGGGTGGCGGACGATCATCGTCGATGACGAGGAACGCCGCCGGTGGGCGCACATCGCCCGGCGGCTGCGGCTGGCGTTCGTCGCGGACGGCATCCCCGCCCAGTTCGAGGGGTACGGGGAACTCGCGGAGCTGGACTGGGACCGGTACCGACGGCGGTACGGCGACCTGCGCCTGCTGGGCTCGCTGCTACAGGCCGAGGGCGACGACCCGAACCGGTACCGGATCTCCAAGCAGGCCGACGTGCTGATGCTGCTGTACCTGTTCAGCGCGGAGGAGCTGACCGCGCTGGTGCGCCAGCTCGGCTACCCCTTCGACCCGGCCCGGATCCCCGACATCGTCGACTACTACCTGTGCCGTACCACCCACGGTTCGACGCTCAGCCGGATCGCTCACGCCTGGGTGCTGGCCCGCACGGACCGCCGCCGGTCCTGGGAGATGCTGCTCGCCGCGCTCGGCACCGACCTGGCCGATCCGGCACACAGCAGCACCCGGGAGGGCATCCACCTCGGCGCCACCGCGGGCACACTGGACATTCTCCAGCGCTGCTACACCGGGCTGGAGGTACGCGGCGACGTGCTGCGGCTCAACCCGTTGCTGCCCGACAGCCTCGACCACCTGGACTGCGTGATCCGGTACCGCAACCGGCTGATCGAGCTGCGGATCGACCACCACCACGTCCGGCTCGCCACGCCGCCGGGAGCGGATCCACCTGTCACGGTGCTGATCCGGGACCGACCGGTCGAGCTGGCGGCCGGCACCACCGTCACCGTCGGTCTGGGCCTACCGTTCACAGAGGGCAGTCACCCCGAAGCCGGGGAGTAGCCGCAGCTCGCGGGAGGGGGCGGGAAGCATGGCCCGACGTTGCGCGGAACGGGTACCACGGTGACCCTGGAGCAGGTCGACCTGCTGATGCTCGCCGTGGCCGCGACGGTGCTGGTCAGCGTCACCGCGGCACGAGTCGCCTCCCGGGCCGGGGTGCCGATGCTGCTGGCGTACCTCGGGGTCGGGCTGCTGCTCGGCGAGAGCGGGCTCGGGCTGCGCTTCGACGATGCCGCGCTGGCCCAGACGCTCGGTACGGCGGCGCTCGCGGTGATCCTGGTCGAGGGCGGCCTGACCACCCGGTTCGCCGACATCCGGCCGGTGCTGGCCCCGGCGACGGCGCTCGCCACCGTCGGGGTGCTGATCAGCGTCGGGGTCACCGCCCTCGGTGCGCGGCTGCTGCTCGACGTCTCCTGGCAGCTGGCACTGCTGCTGGGTGCCGTGGTGTCGTCCACCGACGCGGCGGCGGTCTTCTCGGTGCTGCGGACGCTGCCGCTGCCCAGGCGGCTGGCCGGGTTGGTGGAGGCCGAGTCGGGGCTCAACGACGCACCCACGGTCATCCTGGTGCTCGCGTTCAGCGCCGCCGGCCTGACCGCGACCAGCCCGCTGGAGCTGCTCGCGCAGCTGATCTACGAGCTCGGCGTCGGTGGCGCGGTCGGCCTCGCGGTCGGCACCGCCGGGGTGTGGTTCCTGCGTCGGCTCACCCTGCCCGCCTCCGGCCTGTACCCGATCGCCACCTTCGCCTGTGGCATCCTCGCCTTCGCCGTCGCCGGGCTCGCCCACGCCAGTGGCTTCCTCGCCGCCTATCTCGCCGCGCTGATCCTGGGCAACGGCCGGCTGGCCCACCGGCGGGCCACCGTGTCGGTGGCCGAAGGGTTCGGCTGGATCGCCCAGATCGGCCTGTTCGTCATGCTCGGCCTGCTGGCCGAACCCGGCGAGCTGCCCAGCGCGATCCTGCCCGCCCTGGCCGTCGGCTCGGTGCTGCTGCTGCTCGCCCGGCCGCTGTCGGTGCTGCTCACCCTGCTGCCGTTCAACATCCCGGTGCGGGAGCAGGTGCTGCTGTCCTGGGCCGGGCTGCGCGGTGCGGTACCGATCGTGCTGGCGACCATTCCGGTGGTCGCCGGGGTCGGTGGCAGCGAGCAGCTGTTCAACATCGTCTTCGTGCTGGTCGTCGTGTTCACCCTGCTCCAGGCTCCGGTGCTGCCGTGGCTGGCGCAGCGGCTCCGGCTCAGCACGGCCGGGCTCGGCCCGGACCTCCAGGTCGAGGCCGCGCCGCTGGACGCCATCGACGCGGACCTGCTGCACCTGAGCGTCGAACCCGGCTCGCGGATGCACGGCGTGTACCTCCGCGAGCTGCGACTGCCACCACCGGCCGCGATCACTCTGGTGGTACGCAACGGCACCGCCTTCGTGCCGGATCCGGACACCCGGCTGCGGCAGGGCGACCAACTGCTGGTGGTCACCACCTCACACGTCCGGGACCGGACGGAACGCCGCCTGCGTGCCGTCGCCCGGGCAGGCCGGCTCGCCCACTGGCACGGCGAGACCGGGGACCCGGACGGCGCGGCCGAGGTCAAGCTCTTGCCCGCCACCGTGACCGTGCCTGCGGCGCCCACCTCACCGGCGGCGGACGGACGAGCGGCCTCCGTCCTGATCGGCACCACCCGCTGACCGCCGGCCATCGCCAGGGATTCGCGAGATCCGCATGGCCGGGGGTACCCGACGTGCCGGGCGGGCAACCTAGTCGGCGGGGTGGGCCATCGTGCCGGTCAGTGCCACCGTGCCCGGGATGCGGGTGTCCTGCCGCAGGAACTGCACCACCACCGGGACCGGGGAGCGCAGCACGCAACCGTACGGGCGGTCGAGGCGTACCGCCTCCGGGTCGATCAGGTCGTTGACCCGTACGTGCCGGATCCGGCGGGCACCGACGACAAGGGGGTACGGCCCGACCGGTTCGGTGTCCGCGTAGTAGAAGAACAGTGCCAGCTCCGCCTCGGAATCGCCGGTGTTGAGCACGCACAGCTGCTCGAAGCCGGTGAACTCCGGTTCCGGCCCGCTGCCGCCGAACGGGATGTGCCCACCGGGCACCACCCACACCCGCGCCCCGAGCTGCGCCATCACGCCTCCTCCAACAGCCGGGCCAGGTCGGGAGTGAGGAACACCCCGCCCGGATCGAGGCGGCGACGGGCCGTCTGGAAGTCGTCCCACCGGGGGTAGAGGGGGCGTAGCTCGCGGGCGGTCAGCCAGTGCTTCTTGCCCCAGTGCGGCCGGCCGCCGTACTGCCGGAAGACGGCTTCCATGTCGCGGAAGTAGTCCTCGTACGGCAGCGAGGTGTTCTGCAGGCAGGCAATGGTGGCGGTGGGCCGGCCGTACGCGTTGCTGAGCCAGATGTCGTCCGCGGCGATGGTCCGCACCAGCACCCGCCAACCCACTACGCGGCGGTGCCGGCTCAGGATTCGCCGCCGGACCTCGGCGAAGCAGGCCGGAAACGCCTCCGACGGGAGCATGTACTCGATCTCCTCGAAGCGCAGCTCCCGGTGCTGCGGGATGGTCCGGTGGGTCGGCCCGACCTCGACTTCTTTGGGCTCACGCCACGGGCCGGCCGCCAGCACCCGGCGGGCCGCCCACATCCGGTCCTCCGGCCGGTCGTCCACCCTGTTCATGGTGCGGACCTGGGTCAGGTCGCTGCGCGGGTACCAGTAGAAGTCCATGTTGCGGTTGGTGTGCTGCAACTCGGCCAGATGATCCAGGGTCCACTCGACCGGTGCGCACCAGGCGCGGCGGCGCAGCTCGAAGCGGGGCTGCACGTCGAGGGTGAGCTGGGTGACCACGCCCAGCGCGCCGAGGGAGAGCCGAGCGGCGGGCAGCAGCTCGGCGTTGTCGGTCGCCGAGATGTCCAGCACCTCGCCGGTGCCGGCGACCAGCCGCACCCCGGTCACCTGGGTGGACAGGTTGCCGAAGCCGATGCCGGTGCCGTGCGTGCCGGTGGCGGTGGCACCCGCGATCGACTGGTAGTCCACGTCGCCGAGATTCTCCATCGCCAGCCCGGCGTCGTAGAGGCCCTCGCCGAGCGCCTTCAGCCGGCTGCCGCCCCAGGCGGTGGCCCGCTCCCCGTCCTGGCCGATCACCCCGGCCATCCGGTCCAGGCTGACCAGGGTCCCGTCGGTACGTACCAGTGGGCTCGACGAGTGGCCCGAGCCCACCGGCCGCAGGGTGCTGCCCGACTCGCGGGCCCGCAGCACCAGGTCGCGCACCTCGTCCTCGCCGGCGGGCTCGGCGTAGTCGCCGGGCGTGAAGGAGACGCTGCCGGACCAGTTCACGAACGGACGGGTCACCCGCAGCCTCCCTTCCCATGACGAACCGGGCGCTTACCCCAGGCCGAGCGGGGTAGTCGTAAACGGCAACCACGTACTCCGGGCCTGCACGCCTGGGCAGCCCGGGGCGGCTGCTGACCTGGGTACCCGCCGGCAGCTACCTCGCGGGAACCACGCCGGACCACGGAGCGACTATCTGTACATGGGGTGCGAGCAGTGGCGGGAGATTCTGTCGGCGCAGTTGGACGGTGAGGCGACCCCGGAGGAGCAGGGCACGGTCGCGGTGCACCTGGAAACCTGCGCCGGCTGTCGTAGCTGGCTGGACACGGCGGCGATGGTGACCCGGCGTGCGCGTACCCAGGTGGTGACCGCGCTGCCGGATCTGACCGATGCGATCCTCGCCGCCGCACCGCCACCGCGCCCCCGGCGCTGGCGCACGCTGTTCACCGGACGTGCCGCCGCGGTCACCGGGCTGCGCGCCGCGCTGGGCCTGCTCGGCGCGGTGCAGCTGGTGCTCGGGCTGGCGCAGATCGGGCGCGCCGAGGTGGCCCAGCACCTGCACGCCTCCGGCCAGCACCTGTGGCACGAGTCGGCCGCCTGGAACGTCGCGGTCGGCGCCGGGTTCCTCTTCGTCGCGCTGCGCCGGACCGCGCCCTCAGGGCTGCTGCCGATGCTCAGCGCCTTCGTGGTGACCCTCGTGCTGCTCTCGGTCAACGACCTCGTCGCCTCCCAGGTCGCCGTGGAACGCCTGGTCAGCCACGGGTTCCTGGTGGTCGGTTATCTGATCACCGTGCTGCTGGCCCGGAGCATGCGGCAACCCGGTGACCCGAGCGACCGGCAGCGGCCGGAGCGGTCCCGTTGGCGGCTGCGCCTAGACGAGGTCGACAAGCCGGCCCCGCTGCGCCTGCTGCCGCCCCACTCCGCTCAGGCCCGACACGGCCGGGACCACCGCCGCGCCGCCTGACGGGCGCAGGCTGACGGGCACCGCCTGACGGACGCCGCCTGACGGACGCCGCCTGACGGACGCCGCCTGACGGGCGCGGGCTGACGGTGCGGCTGGGCGTCAGGCGGTGCCGCCGCGACGGCGGTTGGACGTCACGGACTGCATCGCCGCGACCAGGTCCTCGCGGGCCCGGGCCACCCGGGACCGGATGGTGCCGACCGGGACGTCGCAGACCTGTGCGGCCTCGGCGTACGACAGGCCGAGCAGTTGGGTGGACACGAACGCCTCCCGACGGTCGGGGGCGAGGCCGTCGAGCAGCCCGTGGAGCACCACCTGCTCGTCCACCCCGGCACGCACCCCGGCCGGCGTCGCCTCCGCAGCCGCCTGCCAGTCGGCGAGGTTCGCCGTGCGGGGGCGGGACGTGGCGGCCCGCACCTGGTCGACCGCGACCCGGCGGGCGATGGCAAGCAGCCAGGTCCGCGCCGTGGACCGGCCGGCGAACGACGGCAGGGCACGCCAGGCCCGCAGATACGTCTCCTGGACCAGGTCGTCGACCTCCCGCACCCCGGGCAGGTGCGCCAGGAACCGCCGTACGTCGTGCTGTGTCGCCCGGACGAACGCCGCGGCGGCGGCGTGGTCGCCCCGGCCCGCGGCGAACGCGTACCCGGTTATGTCGTCGGTCACAGCTGTTGGTCGGACGGGCCCACGGATTGGTTCCCGGATGCCGGGAACCGCCGGCCGGCACCACACGAAGCGATCGCCGGGTCGACGTCGGCCGGCCCGGCGATCCGCGCGTACTCTGATCAGCTCCGGAACGCGTCCTTGATCTTCTCGCCGGCCTGCTTGACGTTGGCACGCGTCTGGTCGGCGCGTCCCTCGGCCTCCAACCGTTCGTTGTCGGTGGCCCGGCCGACGCCCTCCTTCACCTTTCCGCTGGTGTTCTCGGCGGTGTTGTTGAGCTTGTCCTCGACGCCCATGTCAGCCTCCCGGGGTTTCGGCTCAGCTTCGTACGTCGATCAGTACCCAACTGGCCGGCGGCGAACCATCCCAGCTCAGGCAAGCGGGCGGAAGCTGCGCAACCGGAGGCTGTTGGCCACCACGAAGACCGAGGAGAAGGCCATCGCCGCACCGGCGATCATCGGGTTGAGCAGTCCGGCGGCGGCCAGCGGCAGGGCCGCCACGTTGTAGGCGAAGGCCCAGAACAGGTTGCCCTTGATGGTGCCCAGCGTGCTGCGGGCGAGCCGGATGGCGTCCACCGCGGCCAGCAGGTCGTCCCGCACCAGGGTCAGGTCGGACGCCTCGATCGCCACGTCCGTGCCGGTGCCCATGGCCAGGCCGAGGTCGGCCTGGGCGAGCGCGGCGGCGTCGTTGACCCCGTCGCCGACCATCGCCACCGCTCGGCCCTCGGCCTGCAACCGGGCGACCACGTCGACCTTCTCCGCGGGCAGCACCTCCGCGATCACCTCGTCGATGCCGACCTCGGCGGCCACCGACCGGGCGACGGTGGTGTTGTCGCCGGTGAGCAGCACCGGGGTCAGGCCGAGCGCCCGCAGCCGCCGTACCGCCTCGCGGCTGGTCGGCTTGACCTGGTCGGCCACGGCGAGCATCCCCCGGGCCCGACCGTCCCAACCGACCAGCACGGCCGTCCGTCCGGCGGCCTCCGCGTCGGTCGCCGCCCGCGCGAGGTCGTCCGGTACGACCAGATCCCGCTCGCGCAGCAGCCGGGGCCGGCCCAACAGCACCTGACGACCGTCCACCGTGCCGGTCACGCCCAGCCCCTCGACGTTGGCGAAGCCGGTGACCGGCGGCAGGTCGCCCACCTCGGCGGCACCGGTCACCACCGCCCGGGCCACCGGGTGCTCGGAGCCGGACTCCAGGGCGGCGGCCAGCCGGAGCACCTCGGCGCGTTGCTCGCCGGCAGCGGGTGTCACGTCGAGCAGGGTCATCCGGCCGGTGGTCACCGTGCCGGTCTTGTCCAGCACGACGGTGTCCACCCGCCGGGTGGACTCCAGCGCCTCCGGCCCCTTGATCAGTACGCCGAGCTGGGCACCCCGCCCGGTGCCGACCAGCAGCGCGGTCGGCGTGGCCAGGCCGAGCGCGCACGGGCAGGCGATGATCAGGACCGCCACCGCCGCGGTGAACGCGGCGGCCGGTCCGGCCCCGCTGCCCAGCCACCAGCCCAGCGTGCCGGCGGCCAGTGCGATCACGATCGGTACGAAGACCCCCGAGATGCGGTCGGCGAGCCGCTGCGCGGCAGCCTTGCCGGTCTGCGCCTGCTCGACCAGCCGGGCCATCTGGGCCAGCTGGGTGTCGGCACCGACCCGGGTGGCGGTGACCACCAGCCGGCCGCCGGCGTTGACGCAGCCGCCGACCACGCTGTCGCCCACGCCGACCTCGACCGGCACCGACTCGCCGGTCACCATGCTGGCGTCGACCGCCGAGGAGCCCTCGTGCACCGTCCCGTCGGTGGCGATCTTCTCGCCGGGCCGCACCACGAACCGGTCCCCCACGGCGAGCTGGTCGACCGGGATCCGGGTCTCCACCCCGCCGCGCAGCACCGAGACGTCCTTGGCGCCCAGCTCCAGCAGGGCCCGCAGCGCCGCTCCGGCGGTCCGCTTCGATCGCGCCTCGAAGTACCGGCCGGCGAGGATGAACGTGGTCACCCCGGCCGCCGCCTCCAGGTAGATGTTGCCCGCGCCGTCGCTACGACCGATGTCGAAGCTGAACGGGTGGGTCATTCCCGGCGTACCGGCGCTGCCGAGGAACAGGGCCCACAGCGACCAGCCGAAGGCGGCCAGCGTGCCCACCGAGACCAGGGTGTCCATGGTCGCGGCGCCGTGCCGCAGGTTGACCAGCGCGGCCCGGTGGAACGGCAGCCCGCCGTAGACCACGACCGGGGCGGCCAGGGCCAGCGACAGCCACTGCCAGTAGGTGAACTGCCACGCCGGCACCATGGCCAGCGCGATCACCGGCACGCTCAGCACCACCGAGACCCACAACCGGGTACGCAGGGCGCGCAGCTCGTCCACCGGCTCGGCGGCTGCCGGTGCCGCCATGGTGGGCGGCGGTGGCAGGGTGGCGTGGTAGCCGGTCTTCTCCACCGTGGCGATCAGGTCGTCCGGAGTGACCGGGTCGCCGTACGAGACGGTCGCCTTCTCGGTGGCGTAGTTGACGGTGGCCTGCACCCCGTCCATCCGGTTCAGCTTCTTCTCGATCCGGGCGGCGCAGGAGGCGCAGGTCATGCCACCGATGGCCAGCTCGATCACATTGGCTGCCGTCGGCAGGGGTCTGCTCGTGGTCATTGCTGATCCCGTCAGTTGTGCTCGTGTCCGGGTACGCCGTGCCCGTCGTCGGGTGCGGTCCCAGGTGGCACCGGCACGCTCCCCGGGTCGCCGACGTGCACCGTGAACTCGGCGGTGCGCACCACCCCGCCGTGTTGGAAGTCGAGGTAGAGCCGGTACGCGCCAGCCGAGGGGAACTCGGCCGCGAAGGTCACCTGGGGGCCGGGCGCGGTCCGCCCGTCGCCCGGTACGCCCTCCGGGTGCACGTGCAGGTACGCGAGGTCGCCCTGCCGCAGCGCGACCAGGTGTCCGTACGCACCCAGGTACGGCTCCAGGTCGGTGACCGGTACCCCGTCGCGGCTGACGGTCAGCGCCAGCGTCGCGGTACCACCGGGCTGCGGCGTGCCGTCGAGGGTGACCGTGTAGCCGTCGACCGTGGTGCTGCTCGCCGGGGCGGGCAGCGGCCGCTCGGTCAGCTCGCCGGGGACGGTCACGTCGACGCCGAGCGTCAGTGGCTCGGCGCCGGTCGGGGTGAAGTCGGCGAACGCCCGCCACACGCCGGGACCGCCCAGCGGCGAGGCGACCCGCCAGGTGCCGTCGGCGGCCAACTCCGGGTGCACGTGCCGGAACCCGGAAAGGTCGCGCCGAGCCACGATCAGGTGCATCTTCTTGTCGTGGGCCACGTCGTACCGGGTCACCGGATCGCCGTCGGGTCCGATGATCCGGAAGGCGAACTCGCCCTCCGGCGCCCGGACCGGCAGCAGGGTGTAGCCGCGGTCGGCGACGAGCAGCCCACCGGGCAGGTGCCCGGCCGCCCCGGCGTCCGGCCCTGAGGCGTTGCCGTGCCCGGCCGCCCCGTCGTCGTGTCCTGACGCGTCGTCGTGCTCGGGCGCGGCGGAGCCGTTGTCGCCGTGGCTGTCGCCGTCGTGGCCGGTGGCGACGACCGGGGCGACGGGACCGGTCACCTGACCGACCCCGTACGCCGTCCCGAACACCACCGCGAGACCGAGCGCGAAGCCGCTCAGCTTCGTCACTGTGTTCATCGTGGCACCTCGGCTTCCCCGCCCGTCGCCGTCAGGCGCCGGCCAGCTCGTATCCGGCTTCGTCGACGGCCGCGCGCACCGCGGCGTCGTCCAGCGGCTGGTCGCTGTTGACGGTGACCCGGCCGGCGGCCAGGTCGACCTGGACCTCGTTGACGCCCGGGATCGCACCGACCTCGGCGCTGACCGCACTGACGCAGTGCCCGCAGGTCATGCCCTGCACCTGGTAGGTCGTGGTGACCATGGAACTCTCCTCTCCACGCCCGCCCCGGGGGGCCGAGCACGCTCCGGAATACCCACCGGGGGTATCCCTCTGGCGACCGTACCATACCCCCCAGGGGTAGGTTATTCTCGTGGCATGACCACACCTGCGCCGATCCGCGGCTACACCGCCAGCAAGGACCAGCTGCTCGCCCGGCTGCGCCGCGTCGAGGGTCAGGTGCGCGGCATCGAGAAGATGGTCGACGACGATCGCTACTGCATCGACGTGCTCACCCAGATCTCCGCCATCCAGGCCGCGCTGGACAAGGTCGCCCTCGGGCTGCTCGACGGGCACGCCCGGCACTGCATGCACGAAGGTGCCGCAGAGGGCCGCGCCGACGAGATGGCCAGCGAGATGATGGCCGCCGTCGGCCGCCTGATGAAGCGCGGCTGACGCGAACCGCCGACACGCGCTCGCGAACTGCGTTTTGATGTCGGGCTGGCTACGATTCGCAAACGATGGCCAGCCGAAATCCGTGCCTCCCGGCCCGCACCCGCCGTCGGGCGTATGACCCCGCCGCTCTCCGGCGGCCGTCGAGAGTCAACCCAGGGCTCACGGTACGCAGCCACCCCGCCACGTTCAGTCGAACCGCGCTGTCGATCGCGACCGTCGTACGGCGGCGCTGAACCGACTCGCGCGCTGGCACGTACTTCGCCCTGGAATCGTTGGGAGACATTGAATGGGCGCCGACCACACCCGTTCCGCTCCGCCCACCCCGCCCGGGGTGCGGCGGATCCTCATCGTGACGGTGGTCCCCCTCATCCTCGTCACCCTGGTCGCCGCCATCGTGCTCTGGCCCCGGGACGCGCCGCGCCCCGAGGCCGCCGACGACACGCCCCGCTACCACGGCACGGTCACCCGGGTGGTGACCGAAGCCTGCCCGCCCAACCCGGTGGTGCCCGAGGGCACCCCGACGACGGCACAGGGGCCGTGCGGCACGGTCACCGTACGGGTGCAGGACGGCCCGGACGCGGGCCAGGAGGTGCAGACGCCGATACCGGCCGGGCCCGGAGCACCCCGGGTCAGCACCGGTGACGACATCATCCTGGTCTCGCTGATCGACCCCGAGGATCCGTCGATCAGCAGCTACAACATCGCCGAGCACCAGCGCGGCATGTCGCTGGTGTGGCTCGCGGTGCTGTTCGCCGCCGCCATCGTCGCCTTCGGGCGGCTGCGCGGACTGGCCGCCCTGGCCGGCCTGGCGGCCAGCTTCGCCATCCTGCTCACCTTCGTGCTGCCCGGCATCAGCGCGGGCCAGCCGCCACTGGTGGTGGCTATCGTCGGCTCGGCGTTGATCATGTTCGTGGTGCTGTATCTGACGCACGGCGTTTCCGCGCAGACGTCGGTGGCGGTGCTCGGCACGCTCGGCGCCCTGGTGCTCACCGGGCTGCTCGGCCTGGCCGCGACGTCGGCCACCCATCTGACCGGCTTCGGCAGCGAGGACGCCACCACGCTGTCCATGTTCCGGGCCGACGTCGACCTGCACGGCCTGCTGCTGGCCGGCATCATCATCGGCTCGCTGGGGGTGCTCGACGACGTCACGGTCACCCAGGCCGCCGCCGTCACCGAACTGGGCCATGCCAACCCGAACTTCTCCCGCCGGGAGCTGTACCGCTCGGCGACCCGGGTCGGCCGGGCGCACATCGCCTCGGTGGTCAACACCATCGTCCTGGCGTACGCCGGTGCGTCGCTGCCATTGCTGCTCCTGCTCACCGCCGACTCTCGGGCGCTGGGGCAGATCGTGACCAGCGAGTTCCTCGCCCAGGAGATCGTCCGGAGCGTGGTGGCCACGCTCGGGCTGATCGCCGCCGTACCGCTGACCACCGCCCTGGCCGTGGTGGTGACCACCGCCGGTCGACGCCCGTCGCCCGACGGTGACGAGCGCCGCACGCCCGACGGCGACGGGCAGACCGCCGCCACGGTTTCCCGGCCGGCGACGGACCGGGCCGAGGCGCTTCGCGCACTGAGCACACCGCGCACCCGTAACACGTCCCCCGCCGCCCCGTCGGGGTGGCCCGAACCGGACAGGAGCACGGACACGACATGGTGACACTCCTCAGCGTGACCGGCGCGGCCGATGCGGCCGACGCGGCCGGCATGCGTGTCGCTGGTCACCCACCGCGATTACGAAATGACGTATCTAGACGGGTTCGAGGCGTAGAGGGCCACATCGGCTGTCGGGTAACCTCACTGCCGGTCACCGCCGAAGGCGCGCAGCGGCGCCTGCGGTGCCACCGCCCAATCGCCGTCAGGCGAGCCGGGGACCCAGGTACGTGGGGTGAATCCGCGACAGCGGTAGGGGCCACTTCCGTCCCGAACCCGTCAGCTAACCCGGTCGGCGGTCGATGGAAGGGAAGACAGTGACGGCACCCCTACGCCGCTGGCTGACACCCGTGGTGGCCGTGTTCGCCGCGTTCGCCGTGTTCGCCGGCCCCCTGCCGGCGACGGCCGCGCCGACGCCCCCCAAGCCCGCGGGGCACGACGACGACCCGCCGATGCTCAACGAGTTGATCGAGGCGACCAACCGGGACTACTCCAAGGCCAAGAACAAGCTGGAGAAGTCCAAGAAGCGGCAACTCGAACTCGCCGTCGAGGTCGGCCGCGCCCAGGCCGACCTGGACGCGCTCTCCCCCCAGGTCGCCGAGATCGCGACGCAGTCGTACCGGAGCGGCCGGGTCGGCGCGATCGCCCTGCTGCTACAGAGCAACGCCCCCGACTCGTTCATCGACCGCGCCTCCGCGCTGGACGAGCTGAACCTGTTCAACGACAAGAAGCTCGGCGAGGTCAACGCGATCAAGCACCGCGCCCAGCAGGCAAAGCTGGCGCTCGACGCCGAGGTACGCGAGCAGCAGAAGCTGACCAACGACATGGCCCGCAAGAAGAGCGACGCGGAGAAGTCGCTCCGGCTGGTCGGCGGCACCGGCCTCACCGGCGGCCTGGTGTCGGCCACCTCCCCGGTCGCCCGGGTCGGGCCGAACCGGGCGGCGGACGGCGGCTGGAAGTCCGAGTCGTGCAACCAGAACGACCCGACCACGTCAGGCTGCATCACGGCGCGCACCTTGCACATGTACAAGGAGGTCAAGCGGGCCGGCTTCAACCGGTTCGTCGGCTGTTACCGACCGGGCGACAAGTGGGAGCACCCCAAGGGCCGGGCCTGTGACTGGTCGTTGCAGAACAGCGGGTTCCGCCCCTGGTACAACAACGACATGCGGATCTACGGCAACAACCTGGCCGCGTTCCTGGTCCGCAACGCCGACCGGCTGGGCGTCTACTACGTGATCTGGAACCGGCAGATCTGGTTCCCGGCAACGGGCTGGAGTTCCTACAGCGGCCCGTCGAACCACACGGACCACGTACACGTGTCGATGCTCTGAGCGCCACCGCGCGACGCACCGAGGGCCGTTCCGCCACCCGGCGGGACGGCCCTCGCCGTCATCGAGGTGCGCCGGCGGTGCGGCCGGCGCGGTGACCGCAGCGGTGGTGTTCGTCAGGCGGCGGGTGCCACCGCGCCGGCCAGCTCGGCCGGTTCCGCGGCCACCGCCCGCACCTCACCGGCGGCCAGCCGGTACGACATGCCCACCACCGCGCACCGCCCGGCCGCCACCTCGGCGGCGAGCGCCTCGGAGGAGGCCAGCATCGCCTCGACGGTCTGCGCGATGTGGATGTCCACGATCCGGTCCAGTTCGTCGACCCCCGCGTCCTGCGCTCGACGGAGGCTGGGCACCACGGCGTCCACCACGGCACTCAGGTGACCCGGCGGGACGGTGCCGGTGGCCACCGCGTCGCGGGCCGCCTGCACGGCGCCGCACGAGTCGTGCCCGAGCACCACCACCAGCGGCGTACGCAGCACCGCCACCGCGTACTCCACGCTGCCCAGCACCTCGGGCCCGACGGTGTGCCCGGCGGTGCGGACCACGAAGAGGTCACCCAGCCCACGATCGAAGATGATCTCGGCGGCCAGTCGGGAGTCGGAGCAGCCCACGATCACCGCGAACGGGTGCTGTTCCGCCGCGACGGCGGCCCGGCGGCCGGCGTCCTGGTGCGGGTGCCGGAGCGCCCCGGTGACGAACCTCCGGTTACCGGCGATCAACTCGGCCAGCGCCCGCTGCGGGGCACCGGGAAGATCCGCCGTGAGGTACTCGCGTTCCGGCCCTGGCTGCGCGCCGAGCGGTCCGGGTCGACTCATCGGGCTGCCCCTCGTTTGTCGGTGGAATGCCTGGTCATCCCGGCCGGCACCGGTCGCGGGCTGCCATCACCGTCACACGCAGCGCAAGATACGTCAAGCTATACGTGATATGCATTTCATGTATCCCTCGACGCTTGCGTACGAGCGGGCGGGCGCGCAAATGCCACCGCGCGGCCCGGAGAACCCGAAGGGCAGGTCATACGATGGCGAGCATGGCGACCACAGGCGAGCGGGAAAGCACCCGGAACTGGACGTTCCTTACCAACCACGCGCATGTGCTGCTCGCCATCGCCCGCAACCCCACCGCCCGGCTGCGCGATGTGGCCAGCGAGGTGGGCGTGACCGAACGGGCCGCCCAGGCCATCGTCGCCGACCTGGAGGCGGGTGGCTATCTGCACCGCACCCGGGTCGGCCGGCGCAACGAGTACACCCTCAACCCGGCCGGCCGGTTCCGCCATCCGGCAGAGGCCGACCGTCAGGTCGGTGACCTGCTGGCCCTGTTCACCAAGGAGCCGGTGGGCGGCCCCGCAAAGCCCTAGCGAACGTCGGTCCACAGCGGACAGGGTGGCGCGCTTCACGATCCGCGTACCGTCGTCGCGGTGCGATCATCCGCTGACGGCGATAGGTTGGAGCCGTGCCCTCCGTCGCCTTCGCCCGTCCGATGTGGCCGGCGACGCTGCGCGCACTGCGGGAGCTGACCCGCCTGGCGCTGGCGACACTGGTGCTCGCCGTCGGCCTCGGCGGTGCCGCCGCCTCCGGTCCGCCGGACCGACCCGCCGCCGATCTCGGCACCCGGCCGGTCGCCGCCGAACCCGCCGCCCGGCCCTTCGCCGCCGAGCTTCCGGCCCGGCCGATCGCCGACAACCTCGCCACCCGGCCCCTCGCCGCCGAGCTTCCGGCCTGGCAGGTCGCCGCTACCCGACCGGTCGCCGCGACGGTCGTGGCGCACCCGGCCGCCGAGGCCGTTCGAGCGGCCGACGAGCTACCGGCCTGGCCGGTGCCGGCGCTCGCTCAGGCTGGGCCGCCGGCCCAGCACCTTGACGCCGGGCCCGGCCCGTCCGCCGCCATCCTGGCGCACCACGTCGCCGCCCCGCGTCCCACCGCCGGCCACGGCGAACCGACCCGGCGCGGCCCGCCCAGCGCCTGACCGAGGGCGGGCCGAGAGCCCACCGGGGTCACCGCACCCGGCCCGGAACGGCCGCTCGCCGCGTTCGCGGTTGACCCATCGCTCAGCCGTCCGGCCGCGCGTTTACCTGGCGAGCCCTTCCGCCCCTGCCGATTCCCGTCCACCACAGTCGACGACCCTCTTCCGACCGCGAGGTGTTGATGATGCGAACCGCACTCTCCCCCGTCCTGCTCGACGTACCCCGGGCCGCCGCGATCTGGCTGAGCCTGCTGGGCGTGGTCACGCTCGCCGTCACCGGCCTGCTGCTACGCCCCCGACACCTCCGCTTCGACGCGGGCGCCCGGATCCGCGAGGCCGCGCTGCCCAGCCGGTCGGAGCACACCGAGGAACAGCGGGACCAGGACCGCTGGGCCGAGGAGGTGACGGTGGCCGCCGGCCGGGCCGAGGCGACGGCCCGCCGCCGACGCGACGAATGGCTCGCCACACAGGACGAGGCCGAGCAGTCCTGGCAGGCGTACGAGGCGGCGGAGGCGGATGTCCGCCGGCTGTCGGGCGCCACCGGCATGCCGCTGCCGCAGACCCCGCACACCCCGGCCGAGTACGCCGACCGCGAGCGCTGGCTGCATCGGGCGGCGCTGGACGCGTACTGGCGGCGGGATCTGTCGGTCGAGCAACTCAGCGATGTCTTCGCGCACCGGGGCTGGGATCCCCGGCTGCACCCGGTCGAGCAGGAGTTGATGCTGCGCCGGGCGGTACGCGACCACCTCTTCGACCTTCAGCGGGCGGCACGGGAGCGGGAGCAGGCGGCCTGGCGGACCGCGGAACTCGCCGCGGCGGCGGCGCGCAGCCTGCGGGAGGAGGCGGTCTCCGCGCTCCTGCCGGCGGCCGAGGAGGCCGATTCGGTGCTGCCGCTGACCGTGCTCGGTGGCGCCGAGCAGACCCGGGAGATTCCCACCGCGGTCGTCGGCCGGGCGCCGGTCGCCGCGTTCTGATAACGACCTGTGGCATCTCGGGCCGGTCCGTCGGCGACTCAGGCCCGGGCGGGCTGGGGGTGCAGGTGGTCGTGGAACCAGCCGGCCGCCGCCTCGGCGACCTGCTCCAGGGTGCCGGGCTCCTCGAAGAGATGGGTCGCGCCGGGAATCAGCCGCAACTCGGCCGGGGCGGTCAGCTGACCCAACGCCTGCTGGTTGAGGGCGATGACCTCCTCGTCGAGGTCACCGACCAGCAGCAGGGTGGGGGCGCGTACCTGCCCGAGGGCGGCACCGGCGAGGTCGGGGCGGCCACCCCGGGACACCACCGCGTGCACCAGGTCCGGTCGTTGCGCCGCGGCGACCAGGGCGGCGGCGGCACCCGTACTGGCACCGAACAGACCGATCGGTGCCCCGCCGACGGGCCGCTCGGCGGCCAGCCAGTCCACGATTCCGGCCAGCCGGCCGGCCAGCAGCCCGATGTCGAAGCGCAGCTCCGCGGTGACCGAGTCCACCTCGTCCTCGTCGGGCGTGAGCAGGTCGACCAGCACGGTGCCGAGACCGCCCTCGTTGAGCGCGTGCGCGACGGCCACGTTGCGGGGACTGTGCCGGGAACTGCCGCTGCCGTGCGCGAACAGCACCACCCCGACCGGTTCGGCCGGCACCAGCAGGTCAGCCGGCAGGTCGGCGTTTCCCGCCGGGATCGTCACCGCACTGCTGCGAACGTCCATCTCGCCCTCCCGGGGTACGTCCTCACCCGCCGGGGTACCCCGACTGGCCGCCTCCACGCCGCAGCCCCGCACCCACCGCGCGTTTGTCGGCGGGGGCGTCGGGTAGCCGAGCCGGTGACCGCAGACGGACCGGCGTCACCGGCGCCGGCGACCAGATCGCGAGGACCGTCATGCCGCATCACGACCGTGAGCACCGTCAGGAAGCCGCCGAGCGCGAACGGCGGGAACAGGACATGAAGCGCGGCCGGGACTGGGCGGACGAGGCGGCCCAGGCGCGTTCGGCCGGCGATCCGCGAGCGAGAACTCCCCACGACGCCACCGGCCGCCCCTCCC
>NZ_POTY01000239.1 GCF_003236315.1 Micromonospora craterilacus | reverse complement strand
GCCCCAGGCGGCCAGCTCCAGGGCGAACCCGGTGAGGTCGGCGGTGGCGATCTCCGGCTCCGGCTGCGCCGGCAGCCGCTCGTGCGCGGCCTGCGACCAGCAGCGGTAGACGTGGCCGGGCGCCTCCCGGCCGGCCCGGCCGGCCCGCTGGGTGGCCGCGGCCCGGGACACCGGCACGGTGACCAGCGCGCCCAGCCCTCGGGCCAGGTCCAGTCTGGACACCCGGGACAGTCCGGCGTCGACCACCGTCCGCACGCCCGGCACGGTCACGCTGCTCTCCGCCACCGCCGTGGCCAGCACCACCCGCCGCCGTTGTCCGGCCGTCAGGGCGGCGTCCTGTTCGGTGCCGCCCTGACGGCCGTGCAACCGCAACACGTCGACGTCGTCGCGCAGGTCGGCCAGCCGGCCGGCGACGGCGCCGATCTCGCCCACCCCGGGCAGGAAGACCAGCAGGTCCCCCTCGCGTTCCCGCAGGGCCCGCCGGACGGTGGCCGCGACGTGGTCCAGCAGGGCCCGGTCCACCGGCCCCGCGCCGGGCGGCGGCAGTGGCCGGGACGGCGGCGCCCAGACCCGGGTCACCGGGTGCAGCGCCGACGCCGCCCGGACGACCGGCGCGGGTGCCGCGCCGCCGAGCAGGGCGGCGAAGCGGTCCGCCTGCGGGGTCGCGGACATCGCCGCCAGCCACAGGTCCGGCCGCAGCGCGGCCCGGGACTCGACCGCGAAGGCGAGCGCGAGGTCGGCGTCGAGCTGCCGTTCGTGGCACTCGTCGAGCAGCACCGCGCCGACGCCGGCCAGCTCGGGGTCGTGGTGCAGCCGGCGGACCAGCAGCCCGGTGGTGACCACCTCGACCCGGGTCTGCGGGCCGGCCCGGCGCTCGCCGCGCACGGCGTACCCGACCCGGTCGCCGACCCGTTCGCCGAGCAGGGCGGCCATCCGGCGGGCCGCCGCGCGGGCGGCCAGCCGGCGCGGTTCGGCGACGATCACCCGACCGTCGACCGCATCGGCCACCGCCAGCGGGGCGAGGGTGGTCTTGCCGGTGCCCGGCGGGGCGACCAGGACGGCGGCGCCCACCGAGCGCAGTGCCGCCACCAACGCCGGCAGCGCCGGTCGGACCGGCAGGTCGATGGGCACGTCGGAAAGCACGGCCCAGTCTCGCACCGGCCCTCGGCCGCCAGTCGGCGCGTCCCGTGCCGGCCTGCCGGGATCAGTCGGTGTGTCCGGCGTCTGCCCGCCGGCGGATCAGCGGGTGGGGGCCGCGCCGAGGCCAGCGACGAAGGCGTTCCAGGCCGACGGGGGGAAGGCCAGGATCGGCCCGTGGCGATCCTTGCTGTCCCGTACCGCGATCCGACCGTCGACGGTGGCGACCTCGACGCAGTTGCCGTTGCCCACACTGCGCGTACTGGTGCGCCACTCCGCCCGGGACAGGTCGAGCGCGGTCATCGCGATCCCTTCGTCGGTACCGAGAGTGACCGCGTTGCAGCGGTCACGTAAAGTAGCGAGAAGCTTCTTTCAGGCGGACCAAGGACGCCGCCGGATCGAGCGCCAGCTGGCGCAGCTCCTCGTGCACAAGGCTATACGAGCGCACCTGTCCGCCCTCCTCCAGTGCCAGGCCTGTCGTGAGATTTTCCAGGTAGACCACGGCGGCGTCGGCCGCGTCGGCGAACGTGAGGATCACGTACGGCGAGTTCATCGCGGGATGCCCACCGGCCTCGAACGGAAGTACCTGCATGGTGACGTTCGGTAGATGAGCGACGGCCTCAAGGTGGGTGAGCTGCCCGGCCATGACGGCCCGGCCGCCTACGGGGCGTAGCAACACTGCCTCGTTCAGCACGACCGACAGCTCCACTGGGGAGTCCTCGTTGCGCAGCACGTCCTGCCGGCGCAGCCGGGCGGCCACCTTGCGATCCAGGTCGTCCTCGCCCGCCGTCCGCCGGTAGATCTCCCGGGCGTACGCCTCGGTCTGCAGCAGGCCGGGCACCGCCTCGGCCTCGTACGTGCGCAGGGTGGCCGCCTCGGCCTCCAGTCCGACGTAGAACTCGAACCACTCCGGCAGCACGTCGCTGTAGTGCTGCCACCAGCCGCGCTGCTGGGCGCCGCGGGCGATCTCGATGAGCGCCTCGGCGTCGTTGCCGGTCACCTCGTACAGCGCCAGCGCCGCGCGTACGTCGCGGGGCTTGATGCCGATCTGGGCGTTCTCGATGCGGGACAGGTTGCTCTTGGACATGTCCAGCTGCCGGGCGGCGACATCCAGGGTCATCCCGGCGCGTTCGCGCAACTGGCGCAGTTCCCGGGCGATGCGGCGGCGGCGGACGGTGGGGCTCGCGGTCACCCTCCGAGTCTGTCACGGCCAGATACGCAGGTCGTCCCTGCACGGAGTGCAACCGTGAAAAACGGGAGTTGCATTGCAGTTGCGGGAGGTGCATCCTTTCCCGGGTTAGCGATCACTATGGACGGCCGGCCTGGGAGGACGTTTGCTCATCGCCGACGAGTTCTTCCTGATCGCGCACAACGACACCCGGGGCAAGGCGAAGCTGCATCCGGCAGCGGCCGGTCTCGGGCTGGCCGGTGGGCTGCTCGGTGAGCTGATCCTCTATGGACACATCACCGTCACCTCCGGTCAGGTCACCGTGATCGACCGGCGTCCGCCGGCCGACGCGCTGGCGCACACCGTGCTGGACCAGCTGATCGGCGAGGCCCAGCACCAGGCGGTCCGGACCTGGCTGAGCTTCCTCGCCCAGACCGCGGTGACCTCGGTGGGGGAACGGCTGGCCCGGGCCGGCGTGCTGCGCCGGCAGGAGAACCGGCGGCTGCTCCGGACCACCGTCACGTACCTGCCCATCGATCTCAACGTGGCCGCCTGGCCGGCCACCCGCCTGCGTGCGGTGCTGGAGCGGTCGGAGCCGCCGAGCGTGCCCGACGCACTGCTGCTCGGCCTGATCGCCGCCGCCGGGTTGACCCGCGAGGTGTTGTGGAGCGCCGGCCCCCGCGCCCACCACCGGCTCAACCTGATCATCCCGGCTCTGCCGGCTCCGCTGAAGGAACTCGTGGCGCACACGGAGTCCGCCGTCGGTGCGGCCGTGCTGCGCGGCATCCCCTGACCCGGTAACCCTTCCCCCTCCCTCAAACCGGAGCAGTCATGTCCTCGACAGCGACAACCGAACGACCAAGCAATGTCTCCGAGGCGCTGGCGCGTGGCCGGCTCGGCGTGCCCTCGGTCGTCTTCTTCGTCCTCTCCGCCGCAGCACCGCTGACCGTGGTCGCCGGTGTGGTCACCACCGGCTACGGGGTCATCGGGGTGCTCGGCATCCCGCTGGCCTTCCTGGCGGTCGCCGCCGTGCTGGCCCTGTTCTCCGCCGGCTACGTGGCGATGGCCCGCCGGATGGCCAACGCCGGTGCCTTCTACGCGTACGTCACCCGTGGGCTGGGGCGGCCGGCCGGGGTGGGCACCGCCTGGGTCGCGTTGATCGCCTACAACGCCCTCCAGGTCGGGCTCTACGGTGCCATCGGCGCTGCGGCCGAGCCGGTGCTCGACCGGCTGTTCGGCATCCAGCCGCAGTGGTGGATCGTGGCGCTGGTGGCCTGGGCGCTGGTGGGGGTGCTCGGGTTGCTCCGGGTGGACATCAACGGGATGGTGCTGGCCGTACTGCTGTGCGCCGAGATCGCCGTCATCGTGGTGTTCGACCTCGCCCAACTGGGCAACCCGGCCGGCGGTAGCGTCAGCTTCGCCGCGTTCTCGCCGGACAACTTCTTCGTGCCCGGCGTCGGTGCGGTGCTGGTGCTGGCGATCCTCGGCTTCGTCGGCTTCGAGGCCTCGGTGGTGTTCAGCGAGGAGAGCAAGGACCCGAAGCGCACCGTGCCGATGGCCACCTACCTCTCGGTGGCGATCATCGCCGTGGTCTACGCGCTCTCCTCGTGGAGCATGACGGTGGCCGTCGGGCCGGACCGCATCGTCGAGGAGGCCGGCGCCCAGAGCGTCGGGCTGATCTTCAACCTGGCCGGGGCGCACCTCGGCGACACCGTCCTCACCATCGGGCAGGCGCTCTTCCTGACCTCGGTGCTGGCCGCGATGATCTCGTTCCACAACACCACCGCGCGGTACACGTTCGCGCTGGGCCGGGAGCGGGTGCTGCCGGCGGTGTTCGGCCGGACCTCGCCGATGACCGGTGCGCCGCAGGCCGCCTCGCTGGCGCAGAGCGGGCTCGGCCTGGTGGTGATCCTGCTGTACGCGGTCAACGGCTGGGACCCGGTCCTGCAACTGTTCTTCTGGCTCGGCACCAGCGGCGGCTTCGGGGTGCTGCTGATGATCGCCACCACCGCGGTTGCGATCATCACGTACTTCGCCCGCAGCGGCGAGCAGGAGACGCTGTGGCGGCGGCTGATCGCCCCGGGGATCGCCGCGATCGCGCTGACCGCGATCATCGTGCTGGCGGTGCAGAACTTCGCCAACCTGCTCGGGGTCGAGCCCGACTCGCCGCTGCGTTGGCTCTTCCCGGCGGTGTACCCGGTGGCGGCGCTGCTCGGCGCGCTGTGGGGGGTGGCGCTGCGGCGCAACCGGCCCGACACGTACGCCCGGATCGGCCTCGGCGCGGAGAGCGCCACGGCGGTCGCACCCCCTTCGGGCACCGACCCGGTGTCGACCGGCGCGGAGGTGCGGCGGTGACCCAGCCGACGATCGTGCAACTCGGCCCGGAGGACGCCCGGTGGGTGGCCGAGCGGATCGCCGAGTCGTTCATGGTGCTGCCCGCCACCCGGTGGCTGGTGCCCGACGAGGCCAAGCGGGAAGCGGTGCTGGCCGGCAACTTCGAGATCATCGTGGCGTACGCCCTGCGGCACGGTCTGGTGTTCGGCGCCGAAAACCGGGCCGGGGTGGCGGTCTGGCTGCCGTCGGTCGGTGAACCGCTGCCGCCGCCGGAGGACTACGACGCCCGGCTGGCCGCCGCGTGCGGGGAGTGGACGCCGCGCTTCGTCCACCTCGACGAACTGTTCGCCGCGAACCACCCGCACGAGGATCACCATCATCTGGCGCTGCTGGCGGTCCAGCCGGATCGCCAGGGCCAGGGCATCGGCACGGCGCTGCTGCATCACCACCACGCCTGGCTGGACGCCAACGGGGTAGCGGGATACCTGGAGGCGAGCAGCGAGATCAGTCGGTCCCTGTACGCGCGGCACGGCTACCGGGGGTCCGAGCCGTTCCGGCTGCCCGACGGCACGCCGTTCTGGCCGATGTGGCGGGAGCCGGTCGCCCGCTGACGCGGCGCAGGCACGACGAGGTGGCCGGGTCTTCAGGACCCGGCCACCTCGCCGCCACCCCCTACCTAGTACGTCCCGTCGAGCTGCCCCCGCAGCTTGGTCAGTGCCCGGGCCAGCAGCCGGGACACGTGCATCTGTGACACGCCGATCTGCTCGGCGATCTGCGACTGCGTCAGGTTGCCGTAGAACCGCAGCGTCAGGATCTTCTGCTCGCGTTCGTCCAGCGTGGCCAGTGCCGGGCCCAGCGCCACCCGCAACTCGGCCAGCTCGAACTCGCCGTCCTCGCCGCCGAGCATGTCGCCGAGTTCGGTCGCCCGCTCGCCGTCGCCGGTCGGGGTGGACAGCGACACGGCGTTGTAGGCGCGGGCGCCCTCCAGGCCCTCCAGGACCTCTTCCTCGGTGATCTTGAGGTGAGCGGCGATGTCGGCCACCGTCGGCGAGCGACCCAGGCTCTGCAGCAACGAGCTGTTGGCGTCGGAGATGGCCAGCCGCAGCTCCTGCAACCGCCGCGGGACGCGGATGTCCCAGGTCCGGTCGCGGAAGTGCCGCTTCAGCTCGCCGATGATCGTGGGGATCGCGTAGCCGGCGAAGTCGACGCCCCGAGAGGGGTCGAACTTGTCGATGGCCTTGATGAGGCCGACGGCCGCAGTTTGGGCGAGGTCGTCGGTGGGCTCGCCGCGACCGCTGTAGCGGTGGGCGAGGTGATTGGCCAGCGGAACCCAGGCCTCGATCGCGCGGTCCCGCAGCGCGGCGCGGGACGGGTGCCCCGCGGGTAGCGCGGCCATCGCGTTCAGCAGGTCGGTTGCGCTGTCGGAGAGCGACCTCGGATCGAGTTTCGGGGCCGCCTTCGCCGGTGTGGTCGCCGGCTCGCTGATCGTTGGCGCGGTCATGGTGGTCCTCCCTGCACCTCGTCCGCGGATCAAGACGTGACGCTTTGGTGTAGTGCCATTAGTCCGTTCGGGAGTCACCTTAGCCCGATCGTCTCCCAGAAATCTAGCCGAACGGACGATGTACTTAAGTTATTTAAAGTTAGAAATGCCGCAAAAGTGGTCACCGTGTCGGGCTGATCAAGGGCGCCCGGAGTCCGGTTTCGAAGCTTCGCGGCCGGTTCGGACAGGGCTTGGATGGCCGCCCGCCCCACCCTGTCCCGCCGGACGGGCGTGGCGTCCGGCCGACCGGCTGATGCACGGGGCGGTCGCTGATCGACTGTCGCCTTTCCGTCGTTGTCCCGTCGATGGGACTGGGCCTAGCGTCGCGGGTAAAGCCCTGATCGGAGGTGCCGTGCTCGACCCTGCCGTTCCCCAACTCGTCGTGAACTGCCGGACGCTGTACTTCAGCTGGCTGCCGGCGGATCCGGACGCGGTGGCGGCGCTGGTCCCGGCCGGGCTACGGCCGCACCCGGACCGGCAGGTCTTCATGAATCAGTACGTGGTGGACGACGAGAGCCAGACCTCCGGCTTCGGTTCGTACTCGCTGACCTACCTCGGGGTGACCCTCGCCGGCATGGACGCCCCCGACGGGGTGACCCCGGGTGGCTGGTGGACCCACTACGTCACCTCCAGCGACCGGGTCCGCAACTACGCCCTCGCCCGGGGCGCCCCCGCGCTGGCCGGCCACACCACGATCACCGCGCACGGCGACACCCTGGTCACCGCGACCGGCATCGACGGTGCCCCGATGATCCGGGCCCAGGTCCGCGTCGGCGAGACGGGGCACGCGATGCGCAACGGCCACCACCGGTACCTCACCACGCTGCACGGTCAGCTGGTCAGCAGCATCTATCCGGTCGTCGCCGAACCGGTCAGCTCCTTCGAGATCGAATCCGTGGAGTTCGTCGACCCCGACCACCCGATCTACGCGTTGCGGCCGGAGAACCCGCTCACCATCGCCTGGGGCTATTACTCCCCGCGGTCCTCCTTCGCCTACCCGGGCGGCCTGACCGTGCTCGGCGAGCTGGCGCCCGCGCCGGCCGCGGGGTCGCAGCGATCGGCTGTCGGGGTCGTGGACCACCCGGTAGGCCGCTGACGTCCGCGCCGCCGCGGAGCTGCCCGGCTTTGGTGAAATCCGTGGCCCGGCGAGGGTTTCCGCTGGTCGAGATGGGTAACTCAGACACCGGGTTGGCGCACGTTTCGATGCGGTGAGACCACAACGTCTGACGTTCCCGCCTTCCCGATCCCCTAGCCGATCAGCGAGGAGGCTCCACCATGCCCGGCGAAACGACGAACTTCGTGACCGAGCGCCGTGAACAGGCGGTGGAGGGTGAGCGAGGGGCGCTGTTGGCCGTACTGGTGATGGTCATCCTCGGCGTGGCCGGCATATTTGCCGTCTCCTGACCAGGGCATGTGCCCCAGCCGTGGGGGCGCCCCGGTCGCACCGGGGCGCCCCCACACGCGACGCCGTCGCGCTGGTCAGGGGCGCGGGCCCTGACCGTCGGTGTGCGGCAGTCGCTCCGCCGGGATCACCCCGAGCCGTCCGGCCTGGAAGTCCTCGAACGCCTGGATCAGTTCGTCCCGGGTGTTCATCACGAATGGGCCGTAGTGTGCCACCGGCTCCCGGATCGGCTGGCCGCCCATGATGTAGAGCTCCAACGCCGGGGTGTGGCTGTCCTGTCGGGCGTCGGCCGCGAAGCGCAGGGCGTCGCCCGGCCCGTAAACGGCGAGCTGACCGGTGTGCACCGGCCGCTGATCCGTGCCGACCGTGCCCCGGCCGGCCAGCACGTAGACCAGGGCGTTGAAGTCCGACCGCCAGGGCAGGTCGACCTGCGCCCCGGGCTCGACCGTCACGTGGGTGACGGCGATCGGGGTGTGCGTGGCACCCGGACCCTGGTGCCCGGCGATCTCCCCGGCGATCACCCGGATCAGCGCGCCACCGTCCGGTGTGGTGAGTAGCGCCGCCTGGCTGCCGCGGATGTCCTGGTACTTCGGCGGGTTCATCTTGGCCACCTTGGGCAGGTTGACCCACAGCTGCGTGCCGTGGAACAGGCCACCGCTGACCACCAGATGCTCCGGCGGCGCCTCGATGTGCAGCAGGCCGCTGCCGGCCGTCATCCACTGGGTGTCGCCGTTGGTGATGGTGCCACCGCCGCCGTGGCTGTCCTGGTGGTCGAAGATGCCGTCGATGATGTAGGTGACGGTCTCGAAGCCCCGGTGCGGATGCCACGAGGTGCCCTTCGGCTCGCCGGGCGCGTAGTCGACCTCGCCCATCTGGTCGAGGTGGATGAACGGGTCCAGCTCGCTCGTCGGCACCCCGGCGAAGGCCCGGCGCACCGGGAAGCCCTCGCCCTCGTAGCCGCTGGGCGCGGTGGTCAGCCGGCGGACCGGCCGGAACGTGGTGGACTCGTCGAGCCGCGGCAGCCGGGGCAGGACGAGGACGTTGTCGACGGTGATGGCGGGCATCGGGACTCCTCTAACTGTCGCTGGGGGCGGTGGCGAGGGCGGCGTCGGTGCCGCCGACCCCCTGTAGCCGCCGGCCGAGCCGGGTGAAGATCATGGTCAGGCAGGCGACCTCGGCGTCGTCGAGGTCGTCCATCAGGTGGGTGCGTACCGAGTGCAGGTGGTGCGGTGCGGCCTCGCGCAGGGCCAGCAGCCCGGCGGCGGTGAGCACCGCCTCGCTGCCCCGCCCGTCCTCCGGACACGGCTGCCGGGCGACCATGCCGCGTCGCTGCATGGACGAGACCTGGTACGTCAGCCGGCTGGGCGAGAAGACCAACCGGCCGGCCAGCTCGCCCATCCGCAGTCGTTGCCCCGGCGCCTCGGAGAGCAGCACCAGCACGTGGTAGTCGGCGAAGCTCAGCCCGCTGGCCACGCGCAGATCGTCCTCCAGCCGGGTGAACAACCGCTGGCTGGCCTCGATGTACGCCCGCCAGGCGGTCAGGCGGGCGTTGTCCAGGCTCTCGGTCATGCGCCGATGGTAGCACTGTATTCAAAATTTGAACGATGCCTCGGTGGCCCAGCTCATAGTCGACGCGCGACAGCGTCGAGGTCCGATGATGAAGGTTTGAAAGATGCACACCGGTCGGGCCTGGGAGCCAGCGGGCGGCCCCGCTCGGCGGGGCCGCCCGTGGGGCTGATCGACCGGGTCAGGCCGCGGTCTGCGGCGTACGCTCGCCGAGGTGCAGCCGGCCCAGCAGTTGACGGGCCTGTTCCGCCACGTCCGCGTCCACGATCACCGCGTACTGACTGGCGCGCAGTGAACTGGCGGAGGTGAAGTCCCGCCGCCCGCCCGTCATCGCGTGCGCGACGGCGCCGAAGACCGCGCCCCAGACGGCACCGATGACCAGGCCGGCCAGGATCACCGCGACCCAGTTCGTGATGGTGAAGATGCCGAACAGCAGGCCGATGAACAGACCGAACCAGGCACCCGTACCGGCACCGATGAGGGCCGCGCGCCCGGTGGTCATCCGGCCCAGCACGGTTTCCACCAGGGTCAGGTTGGTGCCGACGATGGCGGTCCGTTCCACCGGGAACCGGTTGTCCGCCAGATAGTCCACCAGCCGCTGGGCGGACGGATAGTCCGGGTACGAACCGACCGTCACGGTCGGTGGGCCGGTCTGCGGGCCGTGCCCGTCACCGCTGGGTGCCGCCGTTCGACCGCCGGGGCCCGACGGGAGGGTGCCGCCGCCCGTCACACCCGGCTGCCAGGCCGAGGGACTCGACTGTGTGGTCATGGGTCTCCTCCTTCGTCGGTGATCGCGTTCCCGCCGCGGGGCGGCGATAACGCGCCCACCGCATCCCGGACCCGACCGGGGGTCACCCGCGCTTAGCCGACCCGGCCGCCCGCGAGCCGCGCGGCGTCGCCGGGCGATCCGGCGCCCCGCGGTCGCCACGCGGAGGGGCCCCTGCCCCACGCCCGGGAGTGGGCGGTGGCAAGGGCCCCTACGGGCCGATCAGGCGCAGGTGACGCCGTTGAGGGCGAAGGCGCCGGGTGCCGGCAGGTTGGCGCCCGTCCAGGTGCCCTGGAAGCCGACGCTGACCGTGCCGCCGCTGGGCAGACTGCCGTTCCAGGCGACATTGCGGACCTCGATCCGGTCGCCGGACTGGCTCCACTCGCCGTTCCAGCCGCTGGTCAGGCGTACCCCGGAACCGACGGTGAAGGTGAGCCGCCAACCGTTGAGGGCCGCGCCCCGGTTGGTCACCCGGATCTCGGCGGTGAAGCCACCGCTCCACACGTTCGGGGTGTACGTAACCGCGCAGCCGCCGGTGGGCGGGTTGGTCGTCGGCGGCTGCGCGGTTACGTACACCC
>NZ_POTY01000238.1 GCF_003236315.1 Micromonospora craterilacus | reverse complement strand
GGCCGGCGCCGGCGGTGAAGCGGGCGGCGCCGTCGAGGGCGTCGGCGGCTAGGGAGGCCATGCCGTAGGTGAGTTCGGTGGCTAGGGCCTCGGGCTCGGGTTGGGCGGCGGTGGCCAGGATCGAGGCGCGGTCGTTGCGTAGGCAGGTCTGCGGATGTCGGGCGATTTCGGCGGCCAGGTGCTCGGCCGCCGTCCGGGCCTCGCCCGCTGGAACCAGCCGGTTGACCAACCCCATCGCGTACGCCTCCTCGGCCGGGACCGGACGGCCGGTGAGGATCAGGTCCATCGCCCGACTCTCGCCGATCAGCCGGGGCAGCCGGACCGTCCCACCGTCGATCAGCGGCACCCCCCACCGTCGACAGAACACCCCGAGCACCGCGTCGGACTCGGCGACCCGCAGGTCGCACCAGAGCGCCAGCTCCAGCCCGCCGGCCACCGCGTACCCGGAGATCGCCGCGATCACCGGCTTGCTGAGGATCATCCGGGTCGGGCCCATCGGGCCGTCGCCGTCGGGCTCGACCCGGTTGCCGCGCGGCGTACCGATCGCCTTCAGGTCGGCACCCGCGCAGAACGTGCCGCCGGCTCCCCAGAGCACCGCCACCGCGGCCTCGGGGTCGGCGTCGAACGAGCGGAACGCGTCGGCCAGGGCCCGCGCGGTCGGGCCGTCGACGGCGTTCCGTGCCTCCGGCCGGTCCAGGATCACCGTGGTCACCGGCCCGTCACGCTCCATCCGTACCGCCATCGCACCAGCATGACGGGTGGAGCCGCCGTCAGACTCTTCCTGGTCGTATCCCGTGGCAGCACTGTGGAGCTTTCGCGTCTCCTCTCCGAAGCTGCGAGGCAAGCCGTCGGCGCTCCGGGGCGACGGCGACCTGACCGCAGTCCTCGTGCCTGCACTTCCACACCCGGCCCATCCGGCGGCCACCGCCGGAGGCTGGCCGGGTGGAGCCTGCGAGGGCAGAGCTTGCGGCGGTGACCGATGAACAGCTCATCGACGACGTACGTGCGGCAGCCGCCGCCCTCCTACGCGGGTGCCCGGGCGGGCGCTGAAGCTTCCACCCGATCCAGGATCCAGTGGCGTCCCGGGCGCTCCGAGGCCACTCGATCCTGGATCGAGCGCGATCATGAGGAGGTTCGGACGCCGCTGGCCAAGATTTGCCCGGGACGACCGGTTTATCACCGGGTACGGCGGGAAGTCGGGTCGGGTGCGAGCGTTGTTGACGAAGATCGAGCAAGCCTCCGGCCTGGACCGGATCGGTGACCGGTTGCAGCGTGTGGTGCAGGGCGTGCTGCGACCGCAGCGGGTCCGGGACGCGCTGCACGGCGTATGGCTGGGGCATCCGCTGCACCCGGCGATGGTGCAGGTGCCGGTCGGTGCCTGGATGAGCGCGGCGGTGCTGGACCTGATGCCCGGCCAGCGGCGGGCAGCCACCACGCTCACCGCGATCGGCACCATGAGCGCGGTGCCGGCAGCGGTCGCCGGGCTGAACGACTGGGCGGCCCTGGCCCGTGACCAGCGTCGGGTCGGGCTGGTGCACGCCGCGTCGAACACCGTCGGGTTGGCGCTGTACGGCAGCTCGGTGGCCGCGCGGCTGGCCGGCCGGCACGGCCTCGGCCGTACGCTGGGCTGGCTCGGGCTCGGCGCGGTCAGCGCCGGGGCGTATCTCGGTGGGCACCTGGCCTACAAGCAGGGAGCCCAGGTGAACGTGAGCGTCTCCGACCTGCACCTGATCAGCGACGGCTGGCATTCGATCGCCGAGATGGCCAGCCTGCCGCAGCGGAAGCTGGTCACCCGCAAGGTGGACGAGGTGTCGCTGGTCCTCTACCGGCACGGCGACGAGGTCACCGTGATGCTGGAGCGCTGCCCGCACCAGAGCGGCCCGCTCGGCGAGGGCGAGGTGACCGAGATCGACGGGCACGCGTGCGTGGTGTGCCCGTGGCACGGCAGCACCTTCCGCCTGAACGGCGGCGAGGTGGTGCACGGCCCCTCCTCCAACGACCAGCAGATCCTGCCCACCCGCATCGTCGACGGCCGGCTGGAAACCCGTCTCCCCTGACTGCCCGCAACGGGCACCGGCCGTCGGTCGACGCGACGGATCAGTCCTTGCGGTGTCGGCCGACCGGCAGTTCGTGCAGCGGGTTGGCCGGACCGCGCCCACCGCGTACCGCAGGGTCGCTGGTTGCCGGCAGAACCGTCTGATGCGGCCCGGCGGGCCTACGGCGCATGCCCAGTACCGCGCCGATCTGCGCACCGACGATGCTGGCCACGGCCAGCACGGCGGAGACGGCGAGCGGACGGTTCACCCGGTCGGGTTCGCCGGCTCGGGCCGCGCCGACCGTCACCAGTGGCGGCTCGCCGTCCGTCAACTTGCCGCGGGGCGGAGCCGGCTGCCGCCCGGGCTCGTTCGGCGTCGCGGTCGCGCCGGCACCCGGCTGCCCCGGCTGTCCCGCCGTTCCGCCTGGCTGCCCAGGCTGTGTCGTTCCGCCAGGCTGTGCCGTTCCGCCCGGCTGTCCGGGCTGTGCGGTGCCGCCCGGCTGCGGAGCCGTACCGCCCGGCCTCGACGGTGAAGGTGGCGTGCCTGCGGCCCGCTCCGGTGCGGCTGGTCCCGGCGAGGGTCGTACCGCGTCGGGGGTGACCAGGCGGCCGGTGGCGTGTGGTCGGGCTCCCTGGTCACGGGCCTCCGCGGGCAGCTTGATCAGCTGCCCGGGCCGGATCCGGTCCGGGTCGCGCAGCTTGTTGAGCGCGGCCAGCTCGCCGTAGTCGTCGAAGTCGTCGAGGTACCGGTCGGCGATCCCGCCGAGGTAGTCCCCCTTGGCCACCTTGTAGACCGGCCTGTCGACGGGCTCGCCAACCCGGTCGCCCGGACCCGCCGCCGTCACCGGACCCGCCGCCGTCACCGGACCCGCCGCCGTCACCGGACCCGCCGCCGTCACCGGACCCGCCGCCGTCACCGGACCCGCCGCCGTCACCGGACCCACCGCGGTCACACCTGCCGTCGTCCCCGGACCCGCTGCCGCTGCGAAACCCGCCGCGTGCCCCATCGTCGCCGCAGGAGCTGTGCCCGCGTACCCCACCGCCGTTGCAGTTGCCGCTGGCGGAGCGAGCGCCACGTTGGCCGTCGGCGGGGCGGCGTGCATCGGGGTGGCGTACGCCGTGGTGGCCGCGGCGGCGGCCGGGCTGGCGGCGAGGATCAGCGCGACCGACCCGACCAGCGCCGCTGCCGCCCGCTGCTGCCGGCCCATCCCGGGCAGCCGTGGCGCTGGCCGGCGCAGTGCCTGTGCGCCGAGTTCCACGAGCACGGAGAGGGCGAACGTGGCCCAGCCGAACCAGCCGGCGACCGCCAGTGCCCGCAGGAAGAGCTGCCCGTCGTCGCGGCTGGTCAGTGCGGTGCCGACCTCCGATAGCGTGGGTACGTGGTCGGGCAGCGGGTTGCCGGCGAAGGCCAGCAGCGCGACCGGCCCCCCGACCAGCAGGCCGACCAGCACGACCAGCGCACCGAACCCGGTCAACATGCGACCGATCCGCCGTACGGCGGTACCACCCGATGCGGTCATGGCAACCTTCCTTCCCTAGGGAACCCCGGTCAGCGCCCGCGCGGTCGCCTCGCCGGTGACGGAGACGGTGTTGGAGAAGCCGAAGAGGCCGAGCATGGCCCGGCCGTAGGTGATGGTGACGCGTACCCGGATCAGGGTTTCGCCGTCGACCACCGGAAAGCTCACCGTGTGGCTGCTGACCCCGGCCGCGGAGAGGTAGTCCGCGACGGCCCGGCGGGCCTGCGACTGGTTGATCCGCTTCGGCCCGCCCTCGATCGCGGTCGCCAGGTCGATGGCCTGGCCGCCCGCGCGGGCCGCCTCGGCGGCCAGGTTCTCGGCGCGCTGGAGGGTACGGAGCTGACCCGCACCGTCGAACGCCATGCCGATGATGCCGAGTACACCGACCATCGCGATGGCGAGGAAGATGCTGACCCGCCCGGCGTCGCCCCGCCCGGCCGTCATCCCCGGCTCCGGTAGCGGTCCAGCGGTGAGGTGAACGACGCGGTGATCCGGTTCCCCGCCGGCATGCTCTTCAGGGCGGGCAGCCTGATGTCCTGGTAGGACACGGTGCAGGCGATCTCCACCGTGACCGTGGCGTCCTGCCCGACGGCGCTGCGGAACGCCGCGTTAAAGGTGGTGGACCGGCCGTCGACCGAACCGCGGAAGGTCACCGCCGGGGTGCCGGCGCAGGAGATTCCTCGCCAGTCGAGCTGGCGGCGGGCCGCATCCCGGGCCTCCCGGCGGGCGGTGGTGGCGTCCCGGGAGATCGAGGCCGCCCGGGCCGCATCGTGCGCGGCGGCCTCCAGCGCCGCGCTGGCCACCGCGGTACGCCCGGCCACGCCGCCCAGCACCATCAACGCCACGAAGGCGGGTGCCAGGACGGCCACCTCGATCGATACCGAGCCCCGGCTCATGGTGCGGTCCATCGTTCCGCCGTCCCGTGTGCGGTCTGCCGGACGGAGAAGCTGACGCCCGGCACCACCGACAGGGACCGGCCGGTCACCGTGCACGTCACGTCGGTTGCCGTGGCGGCGCAGCTCGGCCCCGGGTCGTCCCAGTCGACCAGCCAGTCTCCCGCCACCTCCAGGAACTTGGCGGCCCGGGCCTCACCGGCGCCCTCGGGGGCCTGGTGGAGCCGCTGGGCGTTGACCCCGCTCTGCGCGGCGTTGAGCGCCGTGGAGCGGGCGACGAACACGGCGGCGACCTGGATCGCGGCGAAGATCATCAGCAGGATCGCCGGCAGCGCCACGGCCAGCTCGACCGGGTTGCCGCCCCGCTCCCGGTCGCCGGGCAGTCGGGGATGCCGGGTGGCCTGGACCACCCGGCACCATCCGGCGGACAGGGAACGGAGCATGGGTCACTTCGGGTTTTCGTGCTTCGGGATGTTGGTCATCCAGTCGTTGGCCGCGCCGAGGGCGGCGGCGGTCACCGCCATCGCCACGGCCACCAGGCCGAAGATGATCACGGCGGTGGGTACCGGGCTGTCGCCACGGTCGCCGCGCAGCTCGGCCAGCCGCGCCCGCAGCGCGACGTGCAGGTAGGTGAGGACGGACATCGGTGCTCCTTCGTTGGGGGTCGGTTTCAGAGGCGGGCCAGGAACGGGTAGATGGCGAAGCCGAGCAGGACGAAGACCAGCAGCGCGCCGGGAATGTCGAGCCGGCTGGTCACCCCCTCGGCCCGGGCCAGGTTGTCGGTACGGATCTGGTCGCGCAGTGAGTCGGCGCGGCTGCGCAGGGTCTCGTGCACCTGCGCGCCCTCGCTGCCGGAGGACCGCATGATCGCGCCGACGTCGCCCAGCTCCGGGATGCCGATCTGGTCGGCCAGGTCGCGCAACTCGTCCCAGGGCGAGTGCATCTGCATCTGGGCCATCCGCAGCGCCTCGGAGATCCGGTCGAAGACCCAGCCCTCGCAGATCGTGGCGGCCCGCTCCAGCGACTGGACCGGTCCGTGCGCGGCCGACAGCTGCAACGCGACCAGATCCAGGTAGGTGCAGACCGCCTGGCGGAACTCGTCCCGGGCGGCGTCGGCGCGGGCCAGCACCGCCCGATGCGCCACCAGCGCGCAGAGCAGTGCCAGGCCGAGACTGCCCAGCACCGGTACGGCCAGCGGCAGCGCGATGCCGACGGTGAACAGCGTGACGCTGAGCAGGGCCGGCCCGGCCAGCCCGATCAGGGCGGACAGCAGCAGGGACAGCGCGTACTGCTCGGGTGTGCGGTCGAGCAGGGCCAGTTGCCGGTGCGGTGGGCGCAGCCAGCGGGCCAAGCCGCTGAGCCACTCCAGGCGACGGTCGGCGGGGCCGACCCGGGCTCCCGGCGGCTGATGCAGCCGGCGCAACGCGGGGCCGAGCGCCGGGGTCGCCGGCACCAGCTCGCGGACCACCAGGAACACGCCCAGCCCGACCATGGCCCCACCGCCGACGGCGAGGGTGAGCAACACGTTCACGCCACCACCTCCCGCGGGTCGGGGGCGGGCAGGAAGCGGGCCGGCCGGGGTGGCTGGCTCATCGAGCGCACCCAGGCCAGCAGGCCTACGAACGCGGTGCCGAGCACCGCCATCACCAGCTGACCGAACGGCGTGTCGTACGGCTGGACGTACTCGCGGTTCAGCAGCCCGTACCCGATGGTGGCCAGGGTCATCCCGGTGAGGAAGCGGACCGCGAACCGGGGCTGGGTGCGCTTGGCCTCGATCTCCCGTCGGGTGGCCACCTCGGCCGCCGCCGCCGAGGCGATCGAGCCGAGCACGTCGCCGAGCCGCTCGCCCCGGTCGGTGAGGTGCAGGATGAGCGCCGCGACGACCTGGTCACAGACCGGGTCGCCGATCTCGTCGGCGAAGGCCAGCAGGGCGGAACGGGCCAGCCAGCCGGCCTGGAGCCGGGCGGCGAGCAGGCGTACCTCCTCCTGGATCTCCTCTGGAGCGGTGGAGACCGTGCCGATGATCGCCTGCTGGAGCCCCTGCCCGGTGGCGGAGACGTCCTTGAGCCGGCGGGTCCACTCGCCGACCGCCTCGATCCGGGCGATGGCCCGCTGTTCGGCCCGGCCGACCGAGAACAGCCACGGGGTGCCGGGTACCGCCACCGCGACCAGCAGGCCGACCACCGGCAGGCCGGTCAGGAGGAAGGCCAGCGCACCGGCGACCAGTGCGCCGAGCAGCAGCGCCTGGTGCGCCCGCTGCTCGCGGAGGGTGGTGCCGGAGCCGCGCCAGAGCCGGCCGAGCCCCGGGCCCGCGCCCGGTGCCGGGCCGGGCGGCCGGCGGGTGCCGACGAGCGCCACGACCGTCAGCACCAGACCGGCCACGCAGGCCGCCCCGGAGACCATCGCGATCAGTTCGATGTCGTTGCGCACGGCTCACCGCCGACCGAGTTGGGTCTGCCGGGGCCGGCGCCAGGCACCCTGGCCGGCCTCGATCCACCGGCTCAGCAGCCGGGCGTCGTAGCCCACCCGCAGCAGTTGATCCCGGACCCGCTCGGGCAGGTGCCGGGGCACCGCTCGGCCGTCCGGCCCCGGGCCGAACACCTGCGTGGTGGTGATCCGGCTGCCCTCGCTGACGCCGAGAACCTCCTCGACGTGCGAGACGAACCGGTGCTTGCGCCCGCCGATCGCGGTCTCGTCCTCGACGGTGACGTAGACGATGAGGTCGAGCGCGTTGCCGGCCATCCGGCGGGCCTGGTCGACGGTCATCTCCCGGCCGTGCGCCAGCGCCAACTCGATGATCCGCTCGCTCACCCCGCCCGGGGTACGCGCGTGGATGGTGCACATGGAGCCCCGGCTGGTGGTCATCGCCTGGAGCATCGGCACGATCTCCCGGGACCGCACCTCGCCGACGATGATCCGCAGCACGCCCATCCGCAGCGAGACCGGGATCAGGTCGGCGATGCTCACCTCGCCGGCCGGGCGGCCGTCCGGTCCACGTTCGCCGTGCCCCTCCCGGGCCTCGAAGCTCATCACCGCCCGGTGCCGCTCGCCCCGGCGGGCCGGCAGCAGCTCGCGGCTCTCCTCCAGCAGCACGTACGGCTCGTCCGGCGGGATCTCGCTCATCAGCGCCCGGATCACCGTGGTCTTCCCGGCGCCGGCCAGCCCGGCGACCATGATGTTCAGCCCGGCCCGCATCGATGCGCGGAGGAAGTCACGCAGCAGCGGGTCGACCATCTCGTCCAGGTCGCCCCGGCTGCCGGCCAGGTCGTCCAGGGTCACGTCGAGGGTGTTGTGCTTGCGGATCACCGCGTACGGACGGTGGCTGACCAGGAACACCGCGGCCAGCCGGCTGCCGTCGGGCAGTTGCAGGTCGAGGGTGGGCTTCGAGGTGGACAGCGAGCGTTCGGTGGCTCCGGCCCGGCGGGCCGCCGCCTGGAGGATCTCCACCAGCTCGTCGTCGCTGTCGGCGATCGGCTCGGCCCAGTCGACGCCGCCGCCGTGCCGGGTGATGCGTACCTGGTCGCAGCCGAGGATGTGCACCTCCTCGATGGTGGCGTCGACCAGCAGCGTCTGGAGCCGGCCGAGGCCGGCCAGCTCGGCGGTGACCTGGTCGAGCAGCAGCCGCTCCTCGCCGGCGGCCATCGGGGTGCCGGCGCGGCGTACCGAGTCGGCGTACTCGGCGACCAGTTGGACCGCGAGTCGGGCCCGCTCGGTGTCCTCCTCGTCGACGCTGAACTCCCGGCCGCGCTGCCACCGGGTGAGCCGCTCGCTCAGCTCCCGGCGCAGCTCGCGGACCACCTGGAAGTCCACTCGTGGCCGGGGCGGCGGCGCTGGCGGCATCGTCACGACCGGCATCGGCGCCGGGTGGTGGCCGTTGGCCGGGGGCAGCGGCGGAGCGGTGGAGGTCGCCCCCGGCGGTTGCCGGCGCGGGTCCGACGAGACCGGCTCAAATCGCATCGGGCACCCCCTGGGACACCGGCCACGCCAGCCGGGCCCGTCGCCGTTCCAACAGGGCGCCGACCGGCACCTCCAGCCCGCGGGCCGCGCGCAGCAGCGGCCGTCCGGCCCGCACGGTGCCGCCCAGGCTCAACACCTCGGCGGTACGCGGATCATGCGGCAGCCGGGCGATCACCGGCAGCCGCAGCGCCTTGCTGATCTCGCTCTTGCCGTGCCCGCCGCCGACCAGCAGCAGCCGTAGCGTGCCCGGCTGCACCCGGTGCTCGGCGAAGTCCCGCTCGATGGCCTGGAGCATGGACCGGGTGCCGGACAGGTCGGGCAGTTGCGCCCGGCTCACCACCAGCACCACCGACGCGGCGCGCAGCAGCGGCCACGGCGGGCCGACCGCATGCAACCGGCCACAGTCGACGATCACGTCGTACGCCGGGTCACCGCGTTCCAGCCCGGTGAAGAAGTCGGCGAACCGCTGCCAGAGCGGGGTCACGCTGCCGGCCTGTGCCGGGTCGACGACGCCGGGCAGCAGCAGCCGCTCGCGCCGTGGCGCGTCCAGGTCGACCAGTTGCGACCAGAACGCCGTCTCCAGGTTGCCGTCGCGCAGCTCGCCGACGGCCAATTCGCCGATGCCGCGCGGGCCGTCCAGTGCGCCGCCCAGGTAGCCGGCGAGGACCGAGCCGCCGGCCGGGTCACACTCGGCGAGGACCACCCGCCGGTGCCAGCTCAGCGCGCAGGCCAGCGCGGTGGTGGTGACCCCCGGCGAGCCCTTGGCCGAGACCAGCGCGATGATCGCCATGCTCAGGCCGCCCGGGTCAGCACGACCGCGATCCGATCCTGTGCGGCCAACGCCACCACGGCGGGTACGTCGCGGACGGCGAGGGCCAGGTAGACCACCACCTCGTCCCGGCCGTCGGTGCTGACCGCGTCGGTGACGGTCGCGGTGAACCGGGTGGCGCTGGAGGAGGAGCCGTTGTCGTTGCTCGGGGTGCTGACCAGCAGGACCTCGTCGCCGGGGCGGAGCTTCGGGGCGGGCACCTGGGCCGCCTTCAGGCCGAGGGCGAACTGCTGCTGCCCGGGGCCGAGCAGCGGATCGTCGGTCAGCTGGGCCATGGTCAGCAGCGTTCCCGGGGCGAGCGAGACGGCGGCCCGCATGCCGACCACGTCGGCGAGCTGGCCGGCCGGCACCGGGTCGAGCCCCTGCCCGCCGGCCACCTGCACCGACACCAGGTCATCCGCGCTGACCACGCTGCCGACCTCGACCGTCCGGGCCACCGCCAGATAGCTGCCGGTAGCCCGAACCGAGGTGACCGCGAACGCCGAGCCCAGCCCGCCGAGGGCGATCAGCAGCACGGCCAGGCCGAGCAGCCCGGGGCGTACCCGGCGTTGCCGGACCACCCGGGGTGGCGCGATCGGCGCGTCCACCGGAGGGGTTCCGTTTCGGGTCGCCACACTCATCGGGTCACCACCTGAAGCTCGTTGATCTGGATCTCGACCGTGCCGGTGGTGCGGGTGACGCCCGGGATGTTCCCGGTCTGGCCGCTGCTGCTGCGCCACTCCACGCTCCAGTGCGTGGTCGCCTGGACCCGGTACTTCCCGGCCTTGGGGTAACCGCTGTCGTAGCCGCAGTCGGGGGAGGGCTTGCCGGCGTGCGGGCCCTTGGCGTCATACCGGGTGCCGGGGCCGTCGCAGGCGACCGTGGCGCGGTTGCCCATGTCCCACACGACCTGGTCGACCTTGGCCGTGATGGTGACCGTCAGGCCGCGGTCCGAGGCGGAGGCGCTCAGCGGGCCGAACTGGTTGGCGCCGCGTTCGGCCCACATCCAGACCGGCAGGCCGACCAGCCCGGGGCCGATGTCCTTCCGCGGCGCGACGGAGGCTCGGGGTGCGAGCAGGCTGATCGAGGCGAACGCCCGGCGGGCCAGTTCCTCCGGGTCCGGCGGGGCGCCGAAGCCCGGCGGCGGCTCGGACAGCAGCACGGTGCTGTAGTCGAACCCCGCGTCGCTGATGCAGGTACGCATGTACCACTGCGAGCCCGCTGGGGCCTCCTGCTGCGGCGAGGCCAGCTTGTAGTAGCAGCCGTTGCTGAACCAACCCCGCTCCTCGTCGTAGCAGGCGACCGTGCGCCCGTTCCACTCGCAGGTGCCGCCGCCCCCGCCGTTTCCGT
>NZ_POTY01000237.1 GCF_003236315.1 Micromonospora craterilacus | reverse complement strand
CCCCACCGTGGACCCCACTGAGCCCACCGACCCTGGCACCATCCAGACCAACGCCGTGGGCCGGGACTGCAACGGCCACGGTACGCATGTGGCCGGCACCGTCGGCGGCGCGAAGTACGGTGTGGCCAAGGGGGTCAAGCTCGTCGGCGTACGGGTGCTCGACTGTGACGGCACCGGCACCACCGAGCAGGTCATCGCCGGCATCGACTGGGTGACCAAGAACGCCAAGAAGCCGGCCGTGGCCAACCTGAGCCTGGGCGACATCAAGGCCATCCCGTCGCTCGACGCGGCGGTCAAGCGGTCCATCGACTCCGGCATCACCTACGCGATCGCCGCCGGCAACGACTGGATGGACGCCTGCAAGGTGTCGCCGGCCCGGGTGCCGGACGCGATCACCGTGGGCGCCACCGACCGGATCGACATGCGCGCCTGGTTCTCCAACTACGGCAAGTGCATCGACATGTTCGCCCCCGGGGTGAACATCGTCTCGGCGCGGCACAACAACAACACCGGCAGCGTGGCGTTCGACGGCACCTCGATGGCCGCCCCGCACGTGGCGGGTGCCGCAGCCCTGCTGCTGCACGCCAACCCGACCTGGAAGCCGAAGCAGGTCCGCGACCGGATCGTCACCACCGGCATCGCCGGCGCGGTGCACGACCGGAAGGGCTCGATGGACCGGGTGTTGACCGTCGGCTCGGTCACCCCCGCCCGCAGCGGGTACGGCTTCAAGGCCCGCTCCAACGGCAAGTACGCCACCGCTGTCAGCAAGGGCACCAAGCCGCTGGTCAACAACGGCGGGGGCCTGGGCACGGCGCAGCGGTACGACTTCGTCAACGCCGGCAGCGGGCTGGTCGCGCTGCGCTCGAAGGCCAATGGCAAGTACGTGGTCGCGCCGAGCAAGGGCACCAAGCCGCTGATCGCCAGCAACAAGACGATCGTCACCTCGGCGAAGTTCCAGATCATCAATCACACCGACGGTACGGTCAGCCTCAAGGCCAAGATCAACGGCAAGTACGTCACGGCGCCGAAGTCCGGCAAGTCGTCGCTGATCGCGAACAAGACCAAGGTCGGCACCAACGAGAAGTTTGAGATCGAGGCGCCCGCTCCGGTGGTCAGCATCAGGTCGAAGGCGAGCGGCAAGTACGTCGTGGCCGCGAGCAACGGCAGCAAGCCGCTGATCCCCAGCAGCAAGACGGTCACCAAGGCGGCAAAGTTCGAGCTGGTCAGCAAGGGTGACGGCTTGTTCGGCCTGAAGGCTCTGGCCAACGGCAAGTACGTCGTCGCGCAGAGCAAGGGCACCAAGCCGCTGATCGCCAAGAGCTCCTCCATCGGTCTCTGGGAGCTCTTCGACTTCCTCGACTACAACGCGGATGGCACCGTCTTCCTCCGGGCCTCCGACGACCAGGCGGTCTCCGCCGGCGCGTCCGGCACCAGCCAGCTGATTTCGAACAAGAACATCAGGTGGACCGCTTTCGAACTGGGGCTCGGCAAGGGCGAGAAGTTCACCGTCGCCGTTTCCTGAGGTCCAGCACAACACATCCGGCGCCCGCCGGAGCGCCCCGTGACATCGGGGTCGCTCCGGCGGGCGTCGCCCTTTAGGGCCGCAGCCGACCCGGCTCCCGCGTGCCAGCAGGCGTGAGCCGGCCGCCGGAAGATCGCGCAGCCGGCCGCCGGAAGATCGCGCGCCGTCCGGCCGCGGGCCGGGAGCCGCGACGCTGCGCGGCTCCGCGGCCTTGGGCCGGAGGCCGCGCTGTGCGGGCCGGGGGTCGTCGGACGTGCGCGTTGGGCGGTGGGGTGTCGGAGCTGTCGGGCCGTCGGGGGACAATGGCGGTATGCGTTGGACCGTGCTCGACTCGCCGATCGGGGAGTTCTCCGTGGCCACTGACGGGGACAGCGTGTGCGGGACGCACTTCGGACCGGTCGAGCACGCCGTGGCCGAGCCGGTCGACGAGGTGTCCCGGCAGGCCGTGGCGGAACTGCGGGCGTACTTCGCCGGGGAGCTGAGCGAGTTCGGGGTGCCGGTGACGGTGCCGCGCGGCTCCGAGTTCGAGCGGGCGGTGTGGCGGGAGATGACCCGCATCCCGTACGGCGAGACGCTGACCTACGGCGAGGTGGCCCGGCGGGTGGGCGATCCCGGCGCGGCCCGGGCGGTCGGGGTGGCCTGCAACCGAAACCCGATCCCGGTGATCGTGCCGTGCCACCGCATCATCGGTGCCGGCGGCAAGCTGGTCGGCTTCGGTGGCGGCCTGGACCGCAAGGTCAAGCTGCTGGAGCTGGAGGCCCGCGTCGCCCTGCAACGCGCCTGGTCCTGACCGCACCTGCTTCCGTCGGAAGCAACTCGCGTTGCCCGCCGGGAGACGGTGCCCGTTCAGCCCTTTGGCCGCCGGATCTTGGACACTTCCCGTCAGCCGAGAACGGGAACTGTCCAAGATTTCGGCCGGTCCTGTTGGTGCCGCCGCTTAACCCCAAAGGGCTCGCGGCTCGGACTCCTTAGCAGGTGGTCCGCGCCGTCAGGCGAGCCTGATTGAACTGGGTGGTCCGAAGGCTGGCGATGAAGGTGGTCCAGCCGATGGCGGGGTAGAGCAGGATCGGACCGGACCGGTCTTTGGTGTCGCGTACGGCGAACCGACCGCTGCCGTCGAGCACCGGCCCGGCCTCGACGCAGTTGCCGCTGCCGTTGCCGCTGCGGGTGCTGACGTGCCAAGCCACCGGCAGCCGGGTGTTGGTCAGTTGGTCGGCGGTCGCCATGTGCTCACTCCAGACGCGCTTCCAGATCGAAGAGGATTCGCTGCACGGCGCCGTTGCGCAGCGCCGCCCGGCGTAGCCGATCGTAGCGCTGGTGCAGCGAATCGGCCTTCTCTCCTTCGACCACGACTGTCCCGACGACTGTGGAGATGCAGCCGGCAGGTGGATATGGCCGGCGCATCCGGAAGACATCGAAGGTGCCGTCCGGACTGGCGTGGGCACCGGCGACGACCGGCAGGATCATGATCTCGACGTTCGGCCAACCGGCCAGCGTGCGGAGGTGAGTGAGTTGGGCGCGCATCACCTCGGGTCCGCCGACCACACGGCGCAGCGCAGCCTCGTCGATGATGGCGGAGAGTCGGATCGGCTCGGGCTGGCTCAGCCGCTGCTGGCGGTTCATGCGCAGATCGACGAAGCGTTGAAGCTGGTCGTCGGTGAGGTCGTCGTCGGCCGCCCGGATGACGGCCTCGGCGTACTCCCTGGTTTGTAGCAAGCCGGGGCACGGGGGCCAAGGAGCGGATGGCGCTGACCGGTGCGTTGGAAAGCGGCGAGGTGGACTCGGTGGAGGAGTTGGCGCTGCGGCTGTCGCCGTACCTGGAGATGTCGGTCTGAGCAGAAACCGAGGGCCGGGCCCTTGTGCGGACCCGGCCCTCGGTGGTGCTGGTGGTCGGCGCGTCAGCGCTCGATCTCGCCGGCGATGAACGCCTCGACGGCGGCGTGCGCGTCGTGGTCGGCGTACTGCACCGGCGGCGACTTCATGAAGTACGACGAGGCCGACAGGATCGGGCCGCCGATCTTCCGGTCCAGGGCGATCTTCGCGGCGCGAACGGCGTCGATGATGACACCGGCCGAGTTCGGCGAGTCCCACACCTCGAGCTTGAGCTCGGCGTTGAGCGGGGTGTCACCGAACGAGCGACCCTCCAGGCGGATGTACGCCCACTTGCGGTCGTCCAGCCACGGCACGTGGTCGGACGGGCCGATGTGCACGTCGCTCTTGGCCATCTCGTGCGGCACCTGGGAGGTCACCGACTGGGTCTTCGAGATCTTCTTCGAGACCAGGCGGTTGCGCTCCAGCATGTTCATGAAGTCCATGTTGCCGCCGAAGTTGAGCTGGTACGTGCGCAGCAGCTCGACGCCCCGGTCCTCGAAGAGCTTGGCCAGCGCCCGGTGCACGATGGTCGCACCGACCTGGCTCTTGATGTCGTCGCCGACGATCGGCAGACCGGCGTCGGTGAACTTCTGCGCCCACTCCGGGTCGGAGGCGATGAAGACCGGCAGGGCATTGACGAACGCGCAGCCGGCGTCGATGGCGGCCTGGGCGTAGAACTTGTCGGCCTGCTCCGAGCCCACCGGCAGGTAGGAGACGACGACGTCGACCTGTGCGTCGCGCAGCGCCTTGGCCACGTCGACCGGCTCGGCGTCCGACTCTTCGACGATTTCGCGGTAGTACTGGCCGAGGCCGTCGAAGGTCGGGCCGCGCTGCACGGCGACACCGGTCGGCGGCACGTCGCAGAGCTTGATGGTGTTGTTCTCGCTGGCGACGATCGCCTCCGCGAGGTCCATGCCCACCTTCTTGGCGTCGACATCGAACGCCGCGACGAACTGCACGTCCGAGACGTGGTAGTCGCCGAAGGTGACGTGCATGAGACCCGGGACGCGGTCGTTCGGGTCGGCGTTCCGGTAGTACTCGACGCCCTGAACCAGGGACGAGGCGCAGTTACCCACACCGACGATGGCGACGCGGACGGAGCCCATCGCGTATGCCTCCTTCTTCTCTGTCACGGCCGCTCTTTCCTGGTCTCTCCAGGCGGAGGCGGGCTGTTGTCTTCTCGTCGGCCGCCGGCCGTCCCGTCGGGCGGGACTGTCGGGGCACGGCCGGAGCGCTCGTTGGCGATGAGCTCCTCCAGCCAGCGGACCTCGCGCTCACAGGCATCCAGGCCGTGGCGCTGCAGCTCCAGCGTGTACGCGTCGAGGCGCTCGGCCGCCCGGCCCAGCATGTCGCGAAGCCCCTCGCGACGTTCCTCGATGGTGCGGCGGCGACCTTCCAGGATCCGAAGTCGGGTCGCCTGGTCGGTGCGGGAAAAGAACGCGAAGTGCACACCGAAGCCGGTGTCGCCGTACGTCTCCGGCCCGGTCTGTGCGATGAGCTGGGCGAAGCGTTCCTTGCCCTCCGCGGTGATGGTGTAGACCACCCGACCTCGCCGGCTGGTCAGCGCGGGGACGTCCTCGGCGGTGGCCGGTGTCTCGGCGGCCTCGGTGATCCAGCCCGCCGCCTGCAACCGGCGCAGGGTCGGGTAGAGCGATCCGTAGCTGATGGCGGCCCGGATCGCTCCGAGCTTGGCAGTGAGTTCCTTGCGCAGCTCGTAGCCATGCATCGGGGCCTCCTGCAGCAGGCCGAGGATGGCGAGTTCGAGCACGGCCACCCTCCCTTTACCCTGTGCGTGGAACGTTAACCGCCACGATGTATCGGACCGATACATCGCACCGTAGCGTCTCGCTCGGGTCGGAGCAAACCCCTGTTCCGGTGTGCCTCGCTCACGGATCGTCACGGTGGTCGCCTCGTGACACGAGACCGCGTACCCTTTGCCGCATGCGTACGCAGCGCCAGGTCGTCGACTACTCGCTCCGGAAGCGAGCAGCGCTGCGCGAGCTCCTCGCCGGACGCGTCGGCACCAATGACCTGTGCGACGCGTCTCCGTACCTGAAGAACGCGGCTCGGTTCCATGGCGAGCCCACCGACCAGCGGTGTCCGATTTGCCGGAGCGAGAACCTCACCCACGTCCACTACATTTACGGGGACGAACTCAAGCAGTCCGCCGGCCAGGCCCGTACGGTGGCCGAGTTGTCGGTGCTGGCGATGACGCTGCGTGAGTTCCAGGTCTTCGTGGTGGAGGTGTGCCTCGGCTGTGACTGGAACCATCTCGTCGAGCAGTACCTGCTCGGGCGGGACGGGTTGACCGTTGGCGCGGGCGGCGAGCCGGAGCATGAAACGCAAAGTGGTGTGGCCGCCGCTGGTGGAATGAGTGCCCGGCGAAGGCGAGAGGCGCAACGGTGAACCGAGCTCGATCGGCCGGCCCCGGCCGTGATGTGAACGGCCGGGGCGACCGACGAGTCACAAGTCTGAATAGTCCGAATGATTCGGATCTGACGCTGGTTCCACGGCACCCCCGTGCCGTGCTCGCTGGTGTCGTAACTCACGGCAAACCGGTGGCGGCGCGACCGTGCTCCACCGCGACGGCAGGGTGTGAGGAATGAACTCGTACGGTGATCCCAGCTCCTCGCGCGGCCGGGCCCGGCTTCCGGGCCAGGACGACCCGGGGCAGGCGGACGACGCGTACCGCCGCCCGGGTGGTGATCCGCGCGGAGTCAACTGGTCAACCGGACCGGACGGCGCCGGCTCATCGGCCCGCGCCTCGGTCGGCGGGCGGGCCTCGGTTGGTGGCTCGGCCAGCGTGCCGCCGCGCGGCGGATCCGCCAGCGCCTCGGCCTCCGTCGGCCGTGCCGGGCCCGGTCGCGCCTCGGTGCCGGTGTCCCCGGCCCCCGGCCGGGCCTCGGTGCCCGTCTCACCCGCCCCGGGTCGGGGCGGTCGCGCGTCGGTGCCGGTGAGCCCGGCGCCGGGCGGGCCGGCGGGCCGGGCCTCGGTCGGTGCCGCCTCCGTCGGCGCGGCGTCGGCCGGTCGGGCGAGCGTCGGCTCGGCGTCCGTGGGCGGCCGGGCCGCGGTGGCCCGGGCGAGCGTCGGTGGCCCCGGTGGGCCGGCCGGTCCCGGCCGCGGTGGTCGCGATCCGGGCGGGGCGGCCCGGGCCCGCAAGCGCAAGCGGATGAACATGCTGATCGCCGGCTTCGCGGTCTTCATCATGCTGGCCGGCATCGGCGTGGTCGGGTTCACCTACTACTCGACCAACGTGGTGATGCCCAAGGAGATCCCGCTGCCGCTCTCCACCACCGTCTACGCCAAGGACGGCAAGACCCTGGTGGCCAAGCTCGGCAACGAGAACCGCACCTTCGTCACTATCGACAACATCCCCCAGCACGTGCGGGACGCCGTCGCCGCCGCCGAGGACCGCAACTTCTACCGGCACTCGGGCGTGGACTACAAGGGCATCGCCCGAGCCGCCTGGAACAACCTCTCCGGCAAGGACAAGCAGGGCGCCTCGACCATCACCCAGCAGTACGCCCGCAACGCCTACGAGAACCTCCAGGACGACAGCTACGCCCGGAAGGTGAAGGAGGCGATCCTCGCCTCCAAGTTGAACGACCAGTTCACCAAGAACCAGATCATGGAGAACTACCTCAACGTCATCTACTTCGGTCGCGGCGCGTACGGCATCGAGGCGGCGGCACAGACGTACTTCAACACCAGCGCCAAGAAGCTAAACCCGGCGCAGGGCGCGGTGCTCGCCGCCCTGATCAAGCAGCCCGACATCAGTCCAACCCACCAGGGGTACGACCCCGAGGTCAACCCGACCGACGCCAAGATCCGTTGGGACTACGTCATCAACGGCATGGTCGAGGAGGGCTGGCTGGGCGTGCCGGGCAAACCGGAGCGCCCGACCGAGTACCCGAAGGTCCAGAAACCCAAGAAGGACAACGGCTTCGGCGTGGCGTCCCCGCGCGGCAACGTCATCAACTACGTCCGCAAGGAGATGGAGGAGTGGGGCCTCTGCTCCAACTCCGGCGCACCGGACAAGCCCAGCTGCGTGACCGAGTTGCGCGAGGGCGGCTACCGGATCACCACCACCATTGACCCGAAGATGCAGAAGGCCCTGGAGGAAGTGGCCCAGGTGGGTCGCAAGGGGTCGTTCCTGGCGGACCAACCGAAGAACCTGATGCCGGCGGTGGTGTCCGTCGAGCCGAAGACCGGCCGGGTGCTGGCCTACTACGGCGGTAACAGCGGCGCGGACTTCGACTACGCGGGTCTGAACACCGACCAGAGCGGTGCCCTCGTGGGCGGTCACCCGCCAGGCTCGTCGTTCAAGGTTTACACCCTGGCCGCAGCCATCGACGCCGGCATCTCGGTGAAGTCCCGCTGGGACGCCACCCCGTTCACGCCAGACGGCTTCGCGAAGCCGATCGTGAACGCGAACCGGGACGTGCGGCAGAGCTGTAACAAGTCCTGCACCCTGCAGGAGACGACCGTGCTGTCGTACAACGTGCCGTTCTTCCACATCGCGGAGAAGATCGGCACGGACAAGGTGATCGACATGGCCCGCCGGGCCGGCATCCGTACGATGTGGGACGACAAGCTCGGGGTGCACGACCTGATCAAGAACAAGCCCAGCGAGCTCGCGCCGGAATACTTCGACCGGGTGGCCGCCTACGGCCAGTACCCGGTCACTGTGCTCGACCACGCCAACGGCCTGGCCACGCTCGCCAACAGCGGCAAGTACAACAAGGCGCACTTCGTGAAGACCGTGGAGAAGCAGAACAAGGCAACCGGCAAGTGGGACAAGGTTCCCGGCACGGGCGAGAAGCTCGATCCAAAACAGGTCATCCGCCCCGAGGTGGCCGACGAGGTGACCGCGGTGCTCAAGGAGATCCCCGGCAAGAACAACGCCAGCCTGGGTAACCGGCAGGTGGCCGGTAAGACCGGCACTTGGCAGCTCGGCGACACCGGCAAGAACCAGGACGCCTGGATGGTCGGCTACGACAAGAACGTCGCGACAGCGGTGTGGATCGGTAGCCGGGACACAAAGAAGCGGGCCATCGTCGACCGTGGCGGCAGCAACATCGGCGGTGGCACCTTGCCGGCCCAGCTGTGGAAGCGGTACATGGACGAGGCGCTGAAGGCGTACGACGCGTCCGACCTGCCGAGCATCACGGGGATCGGCGACGAGGGCGCCGGCAACGGCGAGGAACCGCCTCCGCCGCCCACGAATGACCAGCGCCAGTGCGAGCCGACGGACTTCCTCTGCCTGCTCGGCGGCGGCAACAACGGCGGAAACAACGGCAACGGCAACGGCAACGGCAACGGCAACGGCAATGGCAGGGGCAACAACGGCAACCCGGTCGATCTCTTCCCCGCCGATCCGCCGCCGGACGGTGGTGGCGGTGGTGGTGGCGGGTTGCTGCCACCGAGAACGACAAACCGGGATTGAGATCCCGTCAACGCCGCGGGCGGTCGGACACTTGTCCGGCCGCCCGCGGCGTCTCGCGTACTCGACGGCGACTTCGGCGAGGGTGTCCCCGGAACCGGGGGAGACGATCCGTCGCGTCGTCGCAGTTTCGACTTCTACCGGGTCAACTGATACGGCAGGATGCTCGGTCATGAGCACCCAGTCGACGCCAGGCATCGATGAAACCGGTGTCCCCGACCACCCGTCCCGCTCCGACGGCTTCGTCCGAGGGCTGTCCGGACTCATCGGCGGCCCGCTCGGTGATCACGCGGTCGCGCGGAAACGCCCGAGTGGCGGGGAGCGTAGGTTCTGGACGGCCGTCCGGATCGTCCTGGCGCTGACCTGCCTGACCCTCGCCCTGCACTGGGTGCAGAAGTCGCCCTGCCAGGACGGCGCGTGGGCGAACAACGAGCAGTACACCCGGTTCTGCTACACCGACGTGCTGGCGCTCTACTACGCCGAACGGCTCAACGAGGGTGCCGTGCCGTACCGGGACCATCCGGTCGAGTATCCGGTGCTGACCGGGTACTTCATGGGGGCGCTCGGACTGCCGGTGCACGCGGTAGGCGACGGAAACCCGGAGATCAACCAGGGGCAGTGGTTCTACAACCTCAACGTCCTCGTGCTCGGTGCGCTGGCGGTGGCCACGGTGGCGGTGCTGCTGGCGCTGCGCCGCCGGCGACCATGGGACGCCGCGCTATTCGCGCTCGCCCCCGCACTACTGCTCACCGCCACCGTCAACTGGGACCTGCTCGCCATCGGGCTGGCCGCATTCGGCCTACTGGCCTGGGCCCGCACCGGGTCCGGTCGGACCCTGCGAATTCGCCTGCCCGAGCGATGGCTACCGCAAGGCTGGCACGACCGCGCGCGTGCCCTTTCGTTCGAAGTCAACACCGGACTGTTGCTGGCAGCCCTGGCCGGAGTCCTGATCGGGCTCGCCGGCGCCGCGAAGATGTGGCCGCTGTTCATCCTCGGGCCGATCCTGGTGCTCGCGATCCGAGCCGGCCGGGTCTGGGCCGCCCTCCTGTCCATCATCACGGCCGCGGTGACGGTGGTGGCGGTGAACCTACCGGTGGCCCTTCCCGAAGCCACCAGAGATGGCTGGAAACGCTTCTTCGAGCTGAACACCGATCGACCGATCGACTGGGGAACGCTCTGGTACATCGCCCGCTACCTGGACGGCAAGTTCGGCGACCCCGGCAGTCTCGGCCCGTTCCAGTGGCTGGACGCCAACATCCCCACCCTCAACTACCTGTCGTACGCGCTGTTCGGGCTGGCCTGTCTCGGCATCGGCGCGCTCGCGTTGCTCGCGCCGCGCCGGCCCCGGCTCGGTCAGCTCGCCTTCCTCGTGGTCGCCGCCTTCCTGATCTTCAGCAAGGTGTGGTCGCAACAGTTCGTGCTCTGGCTGCTGCCGCTGGTGGTGCTCGCCCGGCCCAAGTGGGGAGCGTTCCTCGTCTGGCAGGCCGCCGAGGTCTGCTACTTCGTCGCCTTCTACGGCGAGCTGCTCGGTGCGTCGACCGGCCGGCCGGTCTTCCCGGAGGGCGTCTTCGTGCTGGCCGCGAGCCTGCGCCTGGTCACCGTGGTGGCGTTGGTCGTGCTGGTCGTGCGGGAGATCCTGCACCCGGAGCGGGACGCGGTACGCAGCACCTACCCGGACGACCCGGACGGTGGCCTGATCGACGGCAGCCCCGACGCACCCTGGCTGGACCGATGGCGAAGCCGCCGAGCAACCACCGCCC
>NZ_POTY01000236.1 GCF_003236315.1 Micromonospora craterilacus | reverse complement strand
CCACTCCCCACCCGCCTCGCGCCGAGGAAACCACGCCGGTCGAAGGGGGCCCGCCGCAATGCGGCTCCGTATGGCCCGTACGGCTGCACGGATGACAAATGGCCGGCGGCCGTTGCGAAGCGTGGTTGATCTGGAGCGCAGCGACTGACACCGCCGAGCAGGGCGGTCAGCGAGTTGTTGGACTCTTCTCGGCCAGCGCCGCGATGGATGCCGCCATGTCCTTGACGAAGGCGTCTCTGGTCGGAGCGGCAATGCGATCCAGGGACAGGTAGGGGTTGAGGTCCTCAAGTTCGACGAGTAGGAGTTCGCCGGTTCGCGTACGGCACGCGTCGACGCGCTGAATGCCGTGGCTGATGTCGTTCCAGTCGATGAACAGCTGCGCGAACGCCAAGTCGGCATCGGTCGGTTCGTAGGATTCGAGCAGCCACCGCTGGTCGGAATGAGGCGCGTACAACGCGTACTCGAAGGTGTGGTCGACGAAGTAGAACGAGACCTCGTACTCGAAATCGACACGCGGCTGGACCAGTAGGTTGTCGTAGTTCAGGTCCGGCAGTTGCTCGCGCTGAACGAACTGGAGACCGACGGAGTCAGCACCAAACTTCGGCTTGGCCACGTACTCGGTGACCTGTGGCAGCCGGTCGATGTCCGCCAACCGGTCAACGGTGGGGATGACGGGGTAGCCGGCTCCGTACAGATCCAGCAGGTACTGCTTGCCGGCCATGTCGGCCTTGCCGGTCAGCTCGGTGAAGACCCGCACAGCCGCCCGCCGCGCACGAGCACGGAACTCGTCGTGCTGATCCTGGTAGTACAGGACGGGACCGCTGTTGCGCACCACGACCACGTCGAAAGAGTCCATCAACTTAACTGCGTCGATCGGGTGGCACAGGGCAATGTCGAAGTGCTCCCGCAGTCGCGTAGACAAGAAGATGTCCTCGTCGCAGTAGCGGCGCCCGCGTGCCTCGTATGCCAGATCGGTGACGTAAAGGACACGGGTTCTACGGAGCGGCACGGGTTCTCCTGTTGGTCGAGCGTGGGGCGGTCTCCCCGAATCCTGCGCGAAGGAGTTTAGGTTGCCCGCGATGAGACTCGACCCGCCGTAGGGCACCGGCCCGACCCGCACGAGCGGGCCGGTGCCGTACTCCTACAGCCGGGGTGCGGTGCCGGTGAAGGTGCCCGCGTCGGCCAGGTACTGGGTGGAGATCCTTCCCTCGTCCAGTGCCTGACGGACCGCCGCGACGGCCGCCTCCCGCTGCTGCCGGACCTGCTCCGGGTCGCGGCGCAGCGAGGCGTTCTGGCCGGCCAGCGCCGCCTGCAACCGCGGCACGTCGACCTTGCGGGGCTCCACTCCGTCGATCGCCGCGACCGCGGCGGCGGTGCCGGCGGCCTGGCCGATCCCCATCACCCCGCCCTGGGTCCGGAACGAGCCGTGCGCCTCGTGGGTGGCCGAGATGGCGCGGCCGGCGATGACCAGTCCGTCCAGCCGGCGCGGCACCAGGCAGCGGTACGGGATGTCGTACGAGTCGTCGAGGTCGCCCCAGGTGCCCTGGTCCTTGTCCTCGCCGTACCCCTCCTTGCCCTTGAGGTTGTGGATGTCGATCGGGAAGTAGCCGCGCGACACCACGTCGGCCACCTTGGTGCCGCTCATCACCTCCTCGCCGGTGAGCACGTGCTCGCCGAGAATGTGCCGGCTCTCCCGGATGCCGATCTGCACGCCGGTGGCGATGAGCCGGGCGTCCGCGAAACCGGGCACGTTCTTGATCAGGTACTCGCTGAGCGACATCACCTGGCGACGGCCGTCGATCTCGCCGCGGGTCAGGCTCTCCGCGTCGGTGCCGTCGACGCCGCTGATCCGGGTGCTGTTGAAGTGCAGCACGCCGGGGTGGGTGGTGGTGAGGAACAGGATGGTGTCCCGGCCGAGGTAGAGCTCACCGGAGTCCAGGCCCCGCCGGATCAGGGTCTTGAAGCCCTGGCCGACGAAGTGGTCCTGGGGCAGGCTGGCCGCGTAGGGCTTGACGGCGACGAGTTCGGAGGCCCACTCGAACTCCTCCGGGTGGGCATCCATGTAGTCCTTGACGGCCCGAGTGTCGACGCCGGCCATGTCGAACATCATCGTGCCGGGCTGGGCGGTGCTGTCGTCGACGCTGCGGCCCAGCACGAACTCGGCGCCGGCCAGCGCCGCCACGTCGCCGTCGCCGGTGGCGTCGACGACCACCTTCGCCTGGTAGTCCAGGTTGCCCGACTTGTTGGTCACGGTGACACCGACGACCTTGTCGCCGTCCTTGCGCACCCCGCTGACGAACGAGTGGAACAGCGGTACGACGCCGGCCTCGAGGGCGAGCGTGAGGGCCGCCCACTTGTACGCCTCACGGTCGTAGAAGCACAGGTACGCGCCGCTGCCGTGCGGATTGGTGGTGCGCAGGTGACCGGTGCTGCCGGCGATCGACATCATCCGCTCGACAAACTCCTGCGGGATGCCCCGCACGACCTGTTCGTCGCCGAAGTGGAACGGGGAGATCGGGCCGAGCGCCGCACTGGTCGGCATGCCGCCGAGGAAGCCGTACTTCTCCACCACCAGCGTACGGGCGCCCTGGCGGGCCGCGGCGATGGCGGCGATGAAGCCGGAAGGTCCACCGCCGACGACGATCACGTCGTACGAACGCTGCGGGTCGGGTTGAGGCATCCGGATATCCACCGGCTCACTTCCTGTTCTGGTTGTACTGGTTCTGGACCTCGGTCAGCCCGGCGGGGATGGCGGTGCCATCGAAGACCATCTTCTGGGCCGCCTTGACCAGGTTGGTGCTGAGTTCGCTGTAGTCGGCGGGGTAGACGGAGACCTTGCCGTCGGTGGCCAGGTAGTCGCGCCAGTCCAGGAGTTCCTTGGCGTTGCTCGCCTGGGCGACCGCCGGCTGGTCGTAGACGCTGCGGAGTACCGGCAGCACCCCGGCGGCGGCGAACTTGGCCTGCGACTCGGCGCTCAGGTAGTACTGCATGAACGCCCACACCTGCTCGGGGTGCTCGGTGTTGGCACCCATCGCGAGGGTCTGTCCGGCGACCGCGGTGGGCAGCCGGCGTCCCGCGGTCACGCCGGGGACGGGGGTGGTGACGAGGTTGTCGCCGACGCCGTCGGCGGAGCGGGTGGCGGCGACCCGGAAGCTGCCGGCGACCGCCATCGCCACGGTGCCGGCCTTGACCCCGTTGACCACCTCGTCGGCACCCATGGTGAGCACCTCCCGGCCGAAGGCCCCGGCGTCGGCGAACTTCTTGATCATCGCCATCGCCTGGGCCCCGGCGTCGCTGGCGAAGGCCGCCTTGCCGTCGGCGCCGATGACCGTGCCGCCGTAGCCCGCGGTCAGCGGGTCGAACTTCTCCATGAAGTCCGCGCCGAGGGACTGCTCGGAGAGGCCGATCGCGAAGCCGGTGACCTTGTCGCCGGAGGCCTTGCGGACCGCGGCGCCGGCCGCCACCGCCTCCTCGATGGTGGTCGGTGGGGTGACGCCGTACTTGTCCAGGATGTCCTTGCGGTACCAGAACAACCAGACCCGCGACTCCCAGGGCAGCGCCATCAGCTCACCGTCGATCTTGGCGCTGTCGACCGGGAAGAGGTAGTCGGATCCGACCTGGGCCAGCCAGTCCTTGGCGAACTTGTCGATCGGCTGGACGCTGCCGCCTTCGACGTGCTGGGCGAGCTGCGGGAGGTAGATGTTGACGATGTCGGGGCCACCGCCGGTGTTGGCCGCCCGGATCACCTCGCCGTCGATCTTGGCGTAGTTGATGCTGGTCACGGTGACCTTGGCGGCGCTCTGGCTGCCGTTGAACCCGTCGACGATCTCCTGGAGCGCTTTGCCGCGCGGGTCGGTGCCGGTCGGGTCGAGGAAGGTCCAGAGTTGCAGGTTGGCGACTCCGTCACCGGAGTCGTCGTCGGAGCCGCAGCCGGCGAGGCTGGCGGTGCCCGCGGCGGCGATGGTGGCGGCGCCCAGCATCAACAGCCGCCGCCGGTCCAGACGAATGCTCATTGTGGTCTCCAAGGGCTCGGGGCTGAGTGAGGGTCAGCCCTTGCTGGCACCGGCCGAGAGGCCGGCCACCAGGCGACGTTCGAACAGGACGAAAGCGATGATCATCGGCAGCAGGGTGACCATGACCGCGGCGGTCAACTGGCCCCAGACCGTGCCGTACTGGGTGAGGTAGGTGTAGAGGCCGACGGAGATCAGCCGCAGGTCCGGATCGCTGACGAAGGTGCTGGCGATCAGATAGTCGTTCCAGACGTAGACGAAGGTGATGATGGCGGCGGCGCCGAGGCCGGGCTTGGCCAGCGGCAGCACCAGCCGCAGGAAGGCACCGGCCGCGGACATGCCGTCGACCCGTCCGGCCTCCTCGATCTCCACCGGAATCGACTCGAAGAAGCCGCGCAGGATCCACACGATGGTGGGCACCTGCCAGGCCGAGTAGATGACGATCATGACGACGTAGGTGTCGTAGACGCCGAGTTTCACGGCCAGGTAGTAGAGCGGCACCAGGACCGCGATGCCGGGGACCATCGAGGTCATCAGGATGAAGAAGAGCAGCCCGGCCTTGCCGCGGAACCGGTAGCGGGCCGCCGAGTACGCCGCCGGAACCGCGATGACCAGGGTGACCAGGACCGTGACGACGCTGACGATCACGCTGTTGAGCAGGTTCAGCGGGATCTGGGAGTGGAACAGCACCGCCTCGTAGTTCTCCAGGGTGAGGTGCTCCGGGATCCACCGCACCGGCGTGGCGAGCACGGTCGACTCCGGTTTGAGCGAGGTGCTCAGTCCCCACAGCAGCGGCAGGACGGCGAACCCGGAGGCGGCCAGCAGGCCGAGGTAGATGCCGGCCCGCCGGGCCCGGCTCAGGCGCCCGGTGGCCGGGCTGCGGCGGGCCGCGTCGCGTGGTGCGGCGGCGGGCGACCCGGAGGTCCGGGCGCCGGTCGAGGTCGCGGGGCCGGTCAGGGTGTCAGGCATCGTTCTTCCCCTTGAGAACCCGGATGTACGCCACACCGAAGACGATGTTCAGGACGAAGAGCACGACGCTGTACGCGGCGCCGATGCCGATCTTGAAGAACTGGAAGGACTGCAGGAACGCGTTGAGGCTCAGCACCTGCGTGCCGGAGAACGGTCCACCGCCGGTGAGCGTGTAGACCAGCGTGACCATGTTGAAGTAGAGAAGGGTCAGCATGATCACGAGGATCAGCAGCGTCGACCGGATCGCCGGCACGACGACCAGGAAGAACGACTGACGCGGGGTGCAACCGTCGACCCGGGACGCCTCGATCTGCTCGGCCGGGACGGTCTGCAACGCGGCGAGGCAGAGGATCGTGGCGAGCGGGTAGCTGAGCCAGACGTTCACCACGATCAGTGACGCCATCGAGCCCCAGGTCGACGCGAGCGGGCCTTCGCCGCCGAAGACGCCGTGCAGCGGACCGTACTGGCCGTTGAGCAGCCACTTCCAGAGCAGCGCCGCGACGGTCTGGGAGACCACCCACGGCAGCAGGATGACCACCCGGAACAGCCGGACGAACCGGATCTGCTTGTTCAGCAGGACCGCCAGCCCGAGGCCGAGCGGCACGGCCAGCAGCAGGGAGACGGCGACGTACACGAAGGTCCGGGCGATGTCGGCCCAGCCGGCCGGCCCGAGCACCGTGGCGAAGTTGTCCCAGCCGATGAACTCGACGGTGCGCAGGGCCCGGGTCCGGTAGACGCTGAGCCGCAGCGCGTAGCCGATCGGGAAGACCGACACGAGCGCGACGAGCACCAGCGCCGGCAGGTAGAGCGCCACCGGACCGAATCGGCGTCGCCGGGCCGGGCCACGGCCGTCGCGTGGTGCGGCGGCCGGCGGCGGCTGCTCCGGGCCGGCCTGCACCACTGTGGACGCGGCGCTCACCGGCGGGCACCCGACCGGTGCGCCACGACCAGAACACCGACGATCGGCGCGCCGACCGCGGTGGCGATCGGAAGCCCGCCGGTGGAAGGTGGCTGCGGGAGAATGGTGACCATTGAGGAGTACCTCCTGAGCCCGCTGTGGGGTACTATCTTGGAATCGATTTCAGGATGGTTTCGCAAGAGTTAACGCCCCCAGCGGGGCCGTGTCAAGAGCCGATCCTGATCGCGTACAACCGGAGCCCTCGGCGGCTCGACGAACCGGAGAGGTACCCGATGGCCAACATCTATGACGTGGCGAAGGCGGCCGAGGTCTCCCCCGCCACCGTCTCCCGGGTGCTCAACGGCGGCAGCGTCAGCTCCGAGCGCGCCGCCCGCGTCCGGGCCGCCGCCGAGGAGCTGGGGTTCCGACCCAACCGGGTGGCCCGTGGCCTGCGCAGACAGCGCAGCGACGTGCTCGCGTTGATCATCTCCGACATCGAGAACCCGTTCTTCACCGCGCTCGCCCGGGGCGTGGAGGACGTGGCTCGGGCCAGCAACCTCTCGGTGGTGCTGTGCAACGCCGACGACGACCCGGAGAAGGAGGCGGAGTACCTCGACGTCGCCCTCGCCGAACACATGGCGGGCGTCGTCATCTTCCCGGCGTCGCATGCTGAAACCGATGTCACCGCCCTGCTGGACCGCGGGGTTCCGGTCGTCGCGGTGGACCGCTCCCCCGAGTCGGCGACCATCGACACGGTCACCGCCGACGACGAGAACGGCGCGTACGCCGTCACCCGGCACCTGCTGGACGAGGGATACCGCCGGGTCGCCTGCATCACCGGCCCGCGCGCCTCGTCGGCGGCGATGGTGCGGCTGCGTGGCTTCCTGCGCGCCCACCGCGAGGGCGAGGCGCCGCGACGGCGACCCCGGGTGGCGTACGCCGACTTCCGGGTCCGGGGCGGCTACCAGGCGATGAGCGAGCTGCTCGACCTCGCCGAGCCGCCGGACGCGGTGCTGGCCACCAACAACCTGATGGCGGCGGGCGCCCTGGCGGCGCTCCACGACCGTGGCCTGCGACCGCCGGAGGTCGGCGTGGCCGCGTTCGGCGACACGTTCTGGTCGCAGCTGGTCCGGCCGGCCCTGACCACCGTGCGGCAGCCGGCGTACGAGATCGGCCAGGCCGCCGCCGAGTTGCTGCTCAAGCGGCGGCATACGCCCGACATCGAGCCGCAACGGCTCGTCCTGCCGACCCGGCTGGAGATCCGCGGCAGTTCCCGCCGCACCGCCGCGACCGAGCCGACGCCGACCGCCGGTCCGGCGGCCTCGGCGGACGCGGTGGTGGGCGCCGAGCAGCCAGCCGGCCCCGGCCAGCCGACGGGCCAGGCGACGGGCCAGGTTCGCGCGACCGGGCGCGGCCGGTTGACCCGACCGCGCCGGCCGGACGCCATGACGTGACCTCCGGCCCCCAGTGGCGTGAAATCGATTTCCAGGCCGGTCCAGGGTCAGCCGCCCGGTGCCTGGTTCCAGGGCCGGGCAGCCGGCGGTTTCCGGGTCGGTCAGCCCTGCGGCGCCCCGGCGGAGCCGTCGTCGACCGCGGCCGCCCGCTGTAGCCGGGCCAGCGCGTGCACCTCCTGTCGGGTGTTCGGATACAGCGACGTGTAGTGCTGGAAAAGGGTGTCGTAGGTGGCTCGGGTCGCTGGGTTCGGTTCGACGAGCCGGCCAGCCACCGTCCAGTCGGTCTCGGGCGGCACCAGGCCCGCCCCGATGGCCGCCAGCAACGCGTCGCCGTAGCTGGCCCCGATCGTCACCCGGGGCACCTGCTGGCTGCGCCCGGTCACGTCGCTGACGATCTGGGTCCACAGCCCGCCCTGGGTGCCGCCGCCGACCGCGACCAGCCGGCGCACCGGATTGGCCTCGGTGTCCAGCAGGTCCAGGATCTGCCGGATACCGAACGCGATCCCCTCGTACACCGCCCGGAACAGGTGGCCACGGCCGTGCCGGAGGGTGAGCCCGGCGATGACGCCCCGGGCGTCCGGGTCGAAGATCGGCGTACGTTCACCGGCGAAGTACGGCAGCACCAGCAGCCCGTCGGCGCCCGGCGGGATGCCGGCCGCCTCGTCGACCAGCGTCTCGAACGGCACCTCACCCACCAGGTCACGCAGCCAACCGGTCAGGCTGCCGGAGGTGGCCATCCCGGCCGCCAGGCAGTGGTCGCCGGGCGCGACCCCGGCGGTGTTCCAGAGCTGCGGATGACGGGCCAGTTCGCGCAGCACCTGCACGAAGAACATGGTCGAGCCGTACATGAGCATCAGGTCGCCGGGCGTCCGGACGCCGACGCTGACCGCCTCCGCCCAGGCGTCCACCGTGCCCGCGCAGACCGGCGTGCCGGCCGGCAGCCCGGTGGCCTCGGCCGCCGCGGCGGTCACCGTGCCGACCACCTCGGCCGACCAGGCCAGCCGGGGCGCCGGCAGGCCGGCCGCGATCTCCTCGTACCACGGTTCGTGCCACCGCCGCGCCTCGACGTCGTACCAGGGCACACACTGGCTGGCGGTGTGGTGGTCGATGACGTACTCGCCGGTCAGCCGGCCGACCACGTACGAACTGGAGTTGTGCCAACGACGCGCCCGCGCCCAGACCTGCGGTTCGTGCCGACGGACCCAGAGCGCCTTCGGGCCGACCGCCTGGGTGGTGATCGGCGCGCCGCACCGCGCCAGGACGGCCTCGGCGCCGTACCGGTCGGTCAGCTCGTCGATCTCGGCGGTGGCCCGCATGTCGATGCCGTAGAGGATCGCCGGCCGCACCGGCCGGTCGTCGGCGTCGCAGAGCACGAGGCAGGGGCCGACCCCGCTGACGCAGACCGCGGCGATCGGCGCGCCACCGGTCCGGGCGGTCAGCTCGGCCGCGATCGAGGTGACGTCGCCCCACCAGACCGCCTCGGCGTCGACCTCGGCCCAGCCGGCCCGGGGCATCGACATCGATCTCGGCCGGGGCCGCACGGCGGTGGCCAGCACCCGCCCCTCGGCATCGGTCAGGACGCCCTTGCTGCTCGCGGTGCCCAGGTCGATGCCGATCAGGAGCGGGCCCATCAGATCCGCACGTCCCCGCAGAGGTGCACGGCCACCCCGAGCGCCTCGAACATGGCCGCCTTGGCCAGCAGGGCCCGGTCGGCGCTGGCCGCGTCGAGCCCGTACGCCACGTTGAGGTGGTTCGCCTTGTGCCGGGCCATCAGCTGGTCGCGGCCGACCCCGTGCAGCACCGCATGCATGATCGGCCACTGCGGGGTGGTGGCGTCCAGCCGGCGGCGGGTCTCCTCCGCCGGCAGCTCGACGACGGTGCCCCGACCGAGGTCGACGTGCAGCACCCCGTCGGCGATGAAGACCCGGGACCAGACGATCTCGCCCGGCCTCGACACCCCGCTGAGGGTCCCGCCGCCGAGCGGGAAGTACATCGGCGGCTGCCGCATGCTGTAGCTGTGCTGGTAGCCGCCGTTGTGCGAGGCCGGCACCGATCCGGAGATCTCCATGACCCAGACGAACCGGCCGTCGTGGTCGTCGCCCCACCGGATGTCGTGCAGCGTGGTCGCCGGGTCGAGCCCCATCGCGGTCCAGATCCGGTTGGTCACCAGGGAGTCCACGGCCACCCCCTCGTCGACCTCGTTGAAGTGCGGCAGCGGCCGGCCCGGGTAGAGCTCGCGCGCGCCGTCGCGGCTGCGCACCGGGGGTCGCTCGACGTTGTTGAGCAGCCCCTCGGCGAGATCACTCGCGGGCACGGTGTCCTTGAGCCCCTGCTGGTACTGGATGCCCACGGCGTCCAGGCCGAAGTCGTCGGAGATCCGCAGCGCGGCGACGTACATCCGGAACTGGCTGAGCAGCTGCGCGTCGGTGAGTTCGGTCGCCTCGTCGGTGCCGGTGTGGAAGGTCATCCCGGCGGCGTCCAGCCAGTCGCGCACCGCCTGCGCCTCGTCGTCGCCGACCCGGGCCATCTCGGCGACCAGGGCGCTCTGCGACAGCCGCTCCTTGTAGATGCCGAGCGGGTTGAGCAGCTCGTCGTCGATGATCGCGTTGTACATGCCCATGCAACCCTCGTCGAAGACGCCGATGATCGCCTTGTCGCGGCGCAGCTGTGCGGCCAGCGCCCGGCCCAGCTCCACCTCCGGGGTCGTCGGCAGTTGCGGCAGGTCGCGTACGTGGCTCTGGTCGTGGGTCAGGGTCCCGGTCGCCAGCCAGGTACGCAGGCCGCGCACCGCCCAGTCGTCGGTGAAGTCCTCGCTCCACAGGATGGAGTGCGCGACGCCCGCCTTGGTGAGGCTCGCCGTCAGGTTGAGCAGGCCGACCAGGCCGGGGAACTGACCGCTCCAGTTGGCCACCACCAGAATCGGCCCCCGATGGGTACGCAGCCCGGCGAGCACGTGGTGGCTGTACTGCCAGACCGCCTCGGCGACGATCAGCGGCGCGTCCGGCGGGATGGTGCGGAAGACCCCGATGCCCTGGCGTTGGCTGGCGATGAAGCCATGCCCCTCGATGGTGTCTTCCGGGTGCGCGCGCCGAACCTTCCAGCCGAGAGCGTCGATCGCTGCCGCCAGGTGGTCCTCGAACTGCCGCTGCGCTGGCCAGCAGGTGACGTTCGCGGACCGGCGCAGATCACCGCTGGCCACCGTGTGGACGACGCCGGGTTCCTGTCTCTTATCCACATCTGACGCTGCCGACGACCGCATAAGTGTAGATCCAGGTGGTTGCCC
>NZ_POTY01000235.1 GCF_003236315.1 Micromonospora craterilacus | reverse complement strand
GGGGAGTGCGGGGCTTCGGCCTGGGGGTGCTGGGAGTCGTGGGCTGCGGGCCGCGGGGCTGCGGCTTGCTCCACGGGAACGGCGTCATGCGACGCCTGCGGTGGCCAGCGGGGGCAGGAACTGCCCGGCCGGCACCCCGAGCCAGTCCGCGATGATCGCGAGCTCCTCCGCCCGGAACGGCCGCTCACCGACCAGGCGGAGCTGGACGGACGCTTGCGAGAGACCGACCTGCGCCGCGACGTCCCGCTGAGACTTCTGCTGCCGCGCCAACTCGGCGCGCACCTCGGCGGCGATTCTGGCGCGAACGTCGTTTTGCATGGAGTGACACTGTCACGGATTCCGTGACAGTGTCAAGCCTCGCCTATTCATTCATCGCCATGACGTTGACGCGACACCGATGCAGTGTCACTCTCACCATATGGCGAACGCAGATACCGGCACGGTGACAAGTCTCAGCGACCTGGTCGCCGAAGAAATCCGGGTGCTGCTGACCCGGCGGCGGATGAGCCAGCGGCAGCTGGCGCAGGCGATGGGCGTGTCACACGCCTGGCTGAACTACCGACTTACGGGGGTTAAGACGATCGACCTGGACGATCTCCAGCGGATCGCCGACGTGCTCGGCGTCCAGGTTTCAGCCCTGCTCGCGCCCGCACTTCGACCGAACGAGCGTTCGGGGTAAGTTTTCTGGCACAAATGTTTCCGGCATGCGGTCGGCGCATGCCGTCGTCCCCCAGGGAGGTCAGCGCGATGAGCGGTGGTGACAAGCTCGACTTCGAGATCCGTCCGAATCCCGCGCCGGTATCCGCCACCGATCGGGCTGCGCTGCTGGCCAACCCCGGGTTCGGTCGGGTCTTCACCGACCACATGGTCACCATCCGCTACGCGGACGGCAAGGGCTGGTACGACGCCCGGGTCGAGGCGCGTGGGCCGATCCCGATGGATCCCGCCAGTGCCGTGCTGCACTACGCGCAGGAGATCTTCGAGGGGATGAAGGCGTACCGCGCCACCGACGGCGGGGTGACGATGTTCCGCCCGTACGCCAACGCGACCCGGTTCAACAGGTCCGCGGCCCGGATGGCCATGCCGGCGCTGCCCGAGCAGACCTTCGTCGACTCGCTGCACCGGCTGATCGAGATCGACCGTGAGTGGATTCCGGAGGGTGACGAGGGCAGCCTCTACCTGCGGCCGTTCATGTTCGCCAGCGAGGTCTTCCTCGGCGTCCGGCCGGCCAACGAGTACCTCTACGTGGTGATCGCCTCGCCGGTGGGGGCGTACTTCGCCGGTGGGGTCAAGCCGGTGACGGTCTGGGTCTCGCCCGACTACACCCGGGCCGCACCGGGCGGCACCGGTGCCGCGAAGTGCGGCGGTAACTACGCCGCCTCGCTGGCCGCCCAGGCCGAGGCCGCCGAGCACGGCTGCGAGCAGGTGGTCTTCCTCGACGCCGTGGAGCGGCGGTACGTCGACGAGTTGGGCGGCATGAACGTCTTCTTCGTCTACGACGACGGTTCGGTGGCCACCCCGCCGCTGACCGGCACGATCCTGCCCGGCATCACCCGGGAGTCGGTGCTCACCCTGGCCACGGCGGCCGGGCACCGGGTCGAGGAGCGGCCGGTGAGCTTCGCCGACTGGCAGGCGGACGCCGTCAGCGGCCGGCTCCGCGAGGTCTTCGCCTGCGGCACCGCGGCGGTGATCACCCCGATCGGGCAGGTGCGCTTCCCCAACGGAGAGTTCAGCATCGGCGGTGGCGAGCCCGGCACGGTCACCATGGCCCTGCGCCAGCAGCTGGCCGACCTCCAGCGCGGCAAGGCCGCCGACCCGCACAACTGGGTCCACCGGGTGCTCTGAGAGTCAACGAGGGGCCCCTTCTTGACGGAAGGGGCCCCTCGTGACCGCGCCGGCGGCATTGCTAGTCGAGCAGGTGGGTGCGCAGGGCGGTGAGCTGGTCGTCGGTCACGCCGGCGGTGCGGAGGTAGTCGTCGACGGAGCCGTGGCCCTCGCGGATCTCGGCGAGGAACAGCAGCATCGTCTCGGCCGGTGAGGCGAGGAACGGCGCCGGTACCTTCGCGGCGTCGGGAAGGGTGGCGGCGACCCAGGCGCTGTACTGCCGCGACGCCTCGTTGCTCAGGGCGTAGTCGGCCGCGATCTCGGCGTCGTTGACGCCGAGCACGGCGAGGGTCAGGCCGCAGACGATGCCGGTGCGGTCCTTGCCCGCGACGCAGTGCACCACCACTGGCGCGTTGGCGCCCTCGGCGATCAGGCTGATCGCCTCGGCGAGCCCGGCGGTGCCGGTGCGGGCCAGGTCGGCGTACCGGTCCGCGAGGTAGCGGGCGAGGTCGCCGCCCGGCTGGTACGGCTGCTCGCCCCACTCGGCGTGTTCCGGGTGGATGTGCCGGTAGGTGAGACCGTCGAAGTCGGGGACCCGGCCGTCGCGTTCGACCTCGGAGGGGCGGCGCAGGTCGATGACGGTCCGTACGCCGAGCGCGGCGAACGCGTCCCGGTCGGGGTCGCCGATGCGGTGCAGCGAGTCGGAGCGGTAGAGCCGGCCGGTGCGTACCGTGCGGCCGTCCCGGCCACGGTAGCCGCCGACGTCACGGAAGTTGAACGTCGCGCTGAACGGGATTCTGCGGGTGACCTCGATGGCGTCCACCCTGACACGGTAAACGGCCGGTGGGACAGTGCCCACCGGCCGTGACGCCGTCTCTGCCCAGTCGGGTGCTGGGCCGGGCACCCTTACCGGAAGAGCCCGGGCGGGGTCGCCGCGTACGTGTCGTTGTAGTAGCCGCCGAGCTTGTCCCGGTAGGCCGGGTCGGTGGCCGCCTCGTCGTACTCCGGTGCCGCCTTGATCTGGTCCTTGTCGCGGTCGACGTAGACCTTCTGCTCCTCGTGGTCGACGTGGTTCACCGTCCCGGCCGGGAGCATGACCTTCTTGCCGAAGATCCACGGCCCGGTGTCGACCACCAGATAGCTGGCGTTGACCTCCTGGCTGCTGCTGTCGATCTTGCCGATCGAGCCGTCGCTGGCCTCGACCTTGTAGCCGACCATGTTGACGCCGGCCACCCCGGAGTCGTCCCGGTAGCTCCACGGATCGAAGGCGCCGGCGGGGGCGCCACCAGCGACCACGCCCTGGTCGCCGAGGAGTGTCACATCCTCCCGGTGAACAGCCCGGAGGGCCGGGTCTCCCGGCCTGCCGTGCGGCGCCGGGTCCGGGGTGGCGGGCGTGCTGTTCGGGTCGAGCCTGTCCATGGGATCTCTCCTGCCCCGACTCTGGTGAGTCGTCTCGGAGGAACGTGCTTCCTTGTCCCGAAAACTCCTACCCCGTGCGACGCGTCCTACACCCGGCGTACGAATTCGCGTCCCGATATGTGGATTCTGCCTCCCAAACCCGTTGGCGGGTGGCAGAGTACCCAGCGTGACTTGCACCGCCCGCATTATTGGCAACTAGCGCGCCGGCCTCCCCTCCGCCGAGCGCGCAGACCTCCCGCAGCCGCGGGAGGTCTTTTTGTTGCGCTGGCCGGTGCCTGACGAAGGGATCCTCATGACGTTCCAGGTCTACGACACGACCCTGCGCGACGGGGCCCAGCGCGAGGGGCTCAGCTACTCGGTGGTCGACAAGCTCGCGGTGGCCCGGTTGCTCGACGAACTCGGCGTCGGGTTCATCGAGGGCGGGTGGCCGGGCGCGGTGCCGAAGGACACCGAGTTCTTCCGTCGGGCGCGTACCGAACTCGACCTCAAGCACGCGGTGCTGGTCGCCTTCGGCGCCACCCGCCGGGCCGGTGCGGTCGCCGCCGGCGACCCGCAGGTGCGCGGCCTGCTGGACGCGCAGACTCCGGCGATCGCGCTGGTCGCCAAGGCCGACCTGCGGCACGTGGAGCGGGCGCTGCGCACCACCGCCAAGGAGAACCTGGCGATGATCCACGACACGGTGACCCACCTGGTCGCCGAGGGGCGTCGGGTCTTCGTCGACGGCGAGCACTTCTACGACGGCTACCGCCACGACCCGGCGTACACCGCGTCGGTGGTGGAGACCGCGCTGGCCGCGGGCGCCGAACGGTTCGTGCTCTGCGACACCAACGGCGGAATGCTGCCGTCCCAGGTGACCGCGGCCATCGTCGACCTGACCGACCGGATCGGCGTCGCCCCCGAGCTGCTCGGCATGCACGCCCAGAACGACACCGCCTGCGCGGTGGCCAACACCATCGCCGCCGTCGAGGCCGGCGTCCGGCACGTGCAGGGCACCGCCAACGGGTACGGCGAGCGGCCGGGCAACGCCGACATCTTCGCGGTCGTCGCGAACCTCCAGCTCAAGCTCGGGCTGCCGGTCCTACCGGAGGGCTGCCTGGAGCAGATGGTGCGGGTCTCCCACGCCATCGCCGAGATCGCCAACATCGCCCCCGACACCCACCAGGCGTACGTCGGGGCCGCAGCCTTCGCTCACAAGGCGGGGCTGCACGCGAGCGCGATCAAAGTGGATCCGCTGCTCTACAACCACGTCGAACCCGAGGTGGTGGGCAACGACATGCGGATCCTGGTCACCGAGATGGCCGGCCGGGCCAGCATCGAGCTCAAGAGCCGTGAGCTCGGGTTGGATCTGGCCGGCCATCCGGAGACGCTGTCCCGGGTCACCAACCGGGTCAAGGAGCTGGAGGCGGGTGGCTGGTCGTTCGAGGCCGCGGACGCCTCGTTCGAGCTGCTGGTCCGCTCCGAGTTGCCGGACGCCGCGCCGGCGCGACCGTTCGCCCTCGAGTCGTACCGGGTGCTGGTCGAGCACCGCGAGGACGGCGCGGTGGTCTCCGAGGCGACCGTGAAGATCCGGGTACGCGGCGAGCGGGTGATCGCCACGGCGGAGGGCAACGGCCCGGTCAACGCGCTCGACGAGGCGCTGCGGGTCGGCCTCGGCCGGCACTACCCGGAGCTGCGGGACTTCGAACTGGCCGACTACAAGGTGCGCATCCTGGAGGGCAGCCACGGCACCGGCGCGGTGACCCGGGTGCTGGTCGAGACGGCCGACGGCCGGGGCGGCGGCTGGACCACGGTCGGCGTGCACCCCAACGTGGTCGAGGCGAGCTGGCACGCGCTGGTCGACGCGCTCACCTACGGCCTCGACCGCGCCCGGGTGTGAGGAAGGCCCCGGCATAACGCAGAACGTAGCGGCAGGGAACCCTGCTCACCCGTCCGTGCCCGGCAGTCGCAATTCGGCGAGGACCATCCGGTGGTCGCTGCCGGGCAGCGGGTGCACCGCCACGGCGCGTACCGCGATCCGGCGGTCGACCAGCACGTGGTCGATCACCACGGGCGGGATGAGGTCGCCGTCGTACGGGCCCCAGGTGCCGGTGAGCCCGGCGCCGACCGAGGCGGCAGCGTCGGCGTAGCCGGTGTCGACCAGGGCCCGCAGCGGGGCGTGGTCGAGGGTGGCGTTGAAGTCCCCGGCGAGGATGCTCAGCGGTCCGTCGGGGGTGGCCGCCGGCTGCGCCGCCAGGTCGGTACGCCAGTGGCCCGTCTGGTCCAGCGCGTACGGCGCCGCCGGGTGCGCCGACTCGACGCGTACCGGGGGCGCGCCGGGCACCGTCACGCTCGCGTACGCCTGCGTGAAGCCCCACCCGCCGCGCAGCTGGCGGATGCCGCCGTCGTTGATCGGGTGGCGCGAGTAGAGGCCGGAGCCGGGGGTGCCGACGACCGGGTTGAGCTGCCGGTGCGGCATCAGCCGGTCGAGCCCGAGCCGATCCAGCTCGGCCTGGGCCGTCGGGGTGAACTCCTGCACGACCAGCACGTCGACCCGCTCGGTGCGGACCAGGTCGACCAGCGTCCGCGGGTCGGCGGCACCGGCGAGCAGGTTGGCGGTGAGCATCCGCACCGTCGGCCCGCCGGCGGACGGTTGCGGGGTGGGTAGTACGCGGGGCGCCACCATCGCCATCAGCGCGACGGTGGTCAGCGCCGCGACGACCGCCGGCCAGCGGCGCCGCAGGGCGAGCGCGAGCACCAGCGGGACCAGGCTTCCGGCCGCCGCGTACGGGGTGAAGGCCAGCGCCTGCACCAGCGGCCCCCGGTCCAGGCCGACCAGCCGGGCCAGCGTCCAGCCGGCTCCGGGCGCCACGGCGAGCCAGCAGAGCGCCGTCCACACCGGCACTGCCCGGAATCGCCGGCCGATGGTGATCTCCACAGCAGCAGCCTAGTTCGCCGGTGCCGCCCGCCGGCATGCGACGGCGGGGCCGCCGGTCGGCCGTCCCCGAGGCTGGCGTCGATACGCAGAGGGGAATCGCCGAATGCTTTTCGTGAATACTTCCGAATTCACTTCTCACAATTTCTGTGGCGCCGATCGGACAGCCGGCCGAAAGGGTGATCGCTATTGACCTACGGCATTTTCCGGTGCTAGGTTCCAGCTGGTCGGGTGGTCGCGGCCGGGGGCAGTTAGCACAGCTCAGAGTGCATGTGGACCGCCGAGTGCAGTCGTCGTCAGGTGCGCTCGAAAATGACGCACGCCGACGGCCAGCGTTCATTGTCGACCGACTCGGAAAAGGCAATATCCGTCCCGCGTGTCGCGGGTCGGTCGTATCTGCACGGTCACCAAGGGAGACCTGTCATGCCCAGTTTTTTCCGACGTAAGGCGGCTGCGGTGGCGATCGCGGCCCTGGCCCTGGCGCTGGCCGGCGGGGGGATCGCCGCCGCGCAGCCCGCGACCAAGGCCCAGCCCGCGAGCCGCGGGGCGCAGCAGCCGGCCGTCACCACGGCATCGCTGAACAGCGCGAAGGCGGTGCTCGCCAAGGGCGACGCCGTCGCCGCCGCGTCCACCGACCTCTACCGGACGGTGGTCAACGCCAACGGCACCAAGGCCCGGGGCGACGGCGTCGTCATCAAGTACGGCGTCGGGCAGTACGAGGTGCAGTTCGGCGGCACCGTCACCACGGCGGTCTACGTGGCGACGATCGGCCGGCCGGACTCCTGCTGCATCCCGGCCGGCGGGGAGGTCGCGGTGGCGCCGCGCCTGCTCACCCCGAACGGCGTCTTCATCCAGACCCGCAACTCCGCCGGCGTCGCCGTCGATCTGCCGTTCCACCTCATCGTGCACCGCTAAGCCAGCCCCGTCGTCGGCCCCCGTCCTGTGGCGGGGGCCGGCCTCGTCGTCACGCCGCCGCGGTCCGACCGCGCCCGGACCGTGTCCACTTCCGCCAGGACGGTGCGGCCTGGCCTCCTTTGCGCGGTGCCGGATACTCCACGCCGTAACGGTTGCCGACGCGCGGTCTGGGCCGTCGAGGGCCGGAAAATCCGACGTTTGTCCGATGGCCGCCTCGGGAAGCAAGCACCGTGACGGACATCTCGGACACCACGACCAGCCTGCCCAGCCCGGCCGATCCCGACGCGACGGCAGCCGAGCTGGACCAGACCCTCTTCGAGGTCAAACGCGTGATCGTCGGGCAGGATCGGCTAGTCGAACGCCTGCTCACCGCCCTGATCGCGGACGGGCACTGCCTGCTGGAGGGCGTGCCCGGGGTGGCCAAGACGCTCGCCGCGCAGACCCTCGCCACGGTGGTCGGCGGCACCTTCTCCCGGATCCAGTTCACCCCCGACCTCGTTCCCTCCGACATCGTCGGTACCCGCATCTACCGCGCGTCGAAGGAGAACTTCGACGTCGAGCTGGGTCCGATCATGGCGAACCTGGTGCTCGCCGACGAGATCAACCGGGCACCGGCGAAGGTGCAGTCGGCGCTGCTGGAGGCGATGGCCGAGCGCCAGGTCTCCATCGGCGGACGCAGCTACCGGGTGCCGGAACCGTTCCTCGTGCTGGCCACCCAGAATCCGATCGAGTCGGAGGGGGTCTACCAGCTGCCCGAGGCGCAGCGGGACCGCTTCCTCATGAAGGTCGTCGTCGACTATCCCGACGGCGCCGACGAGCTGGCCATCCTCTACCGGATGAGCACCGACCGCCCGACGGCGCACCGGGTGCTCAACCCGGAGCGACTGCGCCAGTTCCAGATCCGCGCCACCCAGGTCTTCGTGCACCACGCCATCGCCGAGTACGTGGTCCGACTCATCCTCGCCACCCGCGACCCGGGACGGTTCGGGCTGCCGGAGATCGCCCCGCTGCTCGCCTACGGCGCCAGCCCGCGCGCCACCCTCGGCCTGGTCGCCGCCGCCCGGGCCCAGGCCATGCTCCGGGGCCGGGAGTACGTCCTGCCCGACGATGTCCGGGAGCTGTCGGTGGACGTGTTGGCGCACCGGCTGGTGCTCTCCTTCGACGCGGTCGCCGACGGAGTGACCGCCGAGTCGGTCGTGCGCCGGCTGGTCGAGGTGGTCCCGCCGCCCCGGGTGGCCACCGGGCAACCGGAGTACGTGGCCGACCTGGCAGCCGCGTGATGCGACGCCGCAGCGCGCCGGTGTCCGTACCGGCGGATCCGGTGCTGACCGACCTCACCCCCGACCAGCGACTACGCCGGCTGGAACTCACCGTCACCCGGCGGCTCGACGGGCTGCTGCACGGCGAGCGGCGCGGTCTGCTGCCCGGCCCGGGCAGCGAACCCGCGGGCAGCCGGGAGTACCGGCCCGGTGAGGACGAGGTACGCCGGATGGACTGGGCGGTGACCGCCCGCACCACCGTCCCGCACATCCGGGAGGTGGAGGCCGACCGCGAGCTGACCACCTGGGTGCTGGTCGACGCCAGCCCCAGCATGGAGTACGGCACCGCCGAGCTGGACAAGCGGGAACTGGCCGTGGCCGCGGTCGCCACCATCGGCTTCCTCACCGCCGGGCCGGGCAACCGCCTTGGCGCGCAGGTGCTCACCCCGTACGGCCTGCACCGGGTGCCGGCGCGCGGTGGGCGTACCCATCTGATCGGGCTGTTGCGCGGGTTGCTGGCGGCGCCCCGGGTGGGCGGCCACGACGCGGACACCGCGCCGATGCCCGACGCGGCCGATCTGGCCGACGCGTTGGCGGCGGTGCACCGGGTGGCCAACCGCAGCGGGCTGGTGGTGGTGATCTCCGACTTCCTCGACGGTCTGCCCGACGATCCGCGCCAACCGGCCGCCTGGGAGCGCCCGCTGCGCCGGCTGAGCGTGCGGCACCAGGTGCTCGCGGTGGAGGTCACCGACCCGCGTGAGCTGGAACTGCCGGACGTCGGTCTGATCACCCTCGCCGACCCGGAGACCGGCGAGCGCCGTGAGGTCTGGACCGGCGACCAACGCCTGCGCGAGCGGTACGCGGCGGCTGCCGCCGCCCAGCGCGACCAGGTCCGGCACGCCGTGCGCCGGTCCGGTGCGACCCATCTGGCGCTGCGTACCGACCGGGACTGGGCGGCCGACATCGTGCGGCACGTGCATGCGCAGCGCCGCCTGGCCGCGGCCCCGGCCGGGCCGCAGCGGGGAGGTGCCGCGTGATCTGGCAGTCGCCCGTCCGGCTCTGGCTGCTGCTCGGGGTGATCGCCCTGGCGCTGGCCTACCTGGTGGCGCAGCGCCGCCGTAGCCGGTACGCCGTCCGGTTCACCAACCTGCGGTTGCTCGACCGGGTGGCGCCGCGGCGCCCGACCTGGCGCCGACACCTGCCAGCCGGCCTCTTCCTGGCCATGCTGGCGCTGCTCGTCGTCGGCTTCGCCCGCCCCACCGCCGAGGTCCGGGTGCCCCGGGAGCGGGCCACCGTGATGGTGGCCGTGGACGTGTCCACCTCGATGCTCGCCACCGACGTCGAGCCGGATCGGCTCGGCGCGGCCAAGAGCGCCGCCCGGCGGTTCGTCGACGGCCTGCCCGGAGAGTTCAACGTCGGGCTGGTGGCCTTCGCCGGCAGCGCCGCGGTGCTGGTGCCGCCGAGCACCGACCGTGAGGCGCTGCACGACGGCATCGAACGGCTCGCCGAGGGGGTGACCGGGGTGCAGGGCACCGCGATCGGCGAGGCCATCAACACCTCGCTGGGCGCGGTGAAGGCGCTGGACGACAAGGCCGCCACCGAGCCGCCGCCGGCCCGGATCATCCTGCTCTCCGACGGGGCGAACACCTCAGGCATGGACCCGCTGGAGGCCGCCGCCGACGCCGTCGCGGCCAAGGTCCCGGTGCACACGATCTCCTTCGGTACGCCGAGCGGCTTCGTCGACCGGGGCGGGCGGCCGATCCAGGTGCCGGTGGACGGGGAGACGTTGCAGGCCGTCGCCGAGGAGACCGGGGGCGGCTTCCACCAGGCCGGTACGAGCGACGAGCTGCGCGCGGTCTACGACGACATCGGCAGCTCGGTGGGCTGGCGGACGGTACGGCAGGACGTCTCGGCCCGATTCATCGGGCTCGGGCTGGTGTTCGCGATGGGCGCGGCGTTCGGCTCGATGCGGTGGTTCTCCCGCCTGCCCTGACCTCGTTCGACGCGGTTCGGCCGGTGCCGGGCGCACACGTGAGGAGCGTATGTATGGCAGTGCAGACCGGACTGGGTGAGCCACGGGGCCCCGGGTTCGTCTCGCCCGATCTCGACCACCACGGGCGGGGTCGGCCGGACGGCGCCGAGGGGGCGCGGAACCGGGCGGCGTGGAGCTGGAACCGTCGGCTGCTGGCGGGGCTGGCGGTGGTGGCGCTCTCCACCAGCTCCGGGGCGCTCGCGGGCGGCTGGGTGGCCAGCCGCGACGGCGGCCCGGGCCCGGCTGCGGCGTCGGCCGCACCGGTGC
>NZ_POTY01000234.1 GCF_003236315.1 Micromonospora craterilacus | reverse complement strand
AACGTCAGCCTGTGTCCCTGGAGCATCGGCCGGATCACCGCCGCCGCCCTGGTCCTGCTCCACATCGACCATTGCCGCACGACATGATCACCCAACGCCACCAACCGTTACTCGGAAAGGCTCACTGGGCTGCAATTGAAACTCGTACGCGTTTGGACGAGTCACCAGCCGATCGCCCACCAAGCTGCGAAGCGCTGCTGCATGCGAACGTAGGTTGGCCACGGCCGAAGGCGGGGGAACATCCGCCCAGACCATGCCGGCCAGCCGGTTCAAGGACACCGCCCGGTTCGTCGCCAGTGCAAGCCCAGAGAGCACCGCCCGCTGCTTTCCCGCGCCTGGGGTGACGCATCGGCCGTTCACCCTCAGCTCCATAGGGCCGAGAAGCCGAATATCCAGTTGCATCCCGTCGCTCCCCCGTTGAACTTCGAGATCGCCCAGGTTAGGTGATTTATCACAGCAGAACAAGGCATTGCGAGGGCAAGCGAAGGTGATAGTTATCAATACGTCCGGGCGGCGTGTCGGCGTAACGAGAGCACCACCGAATGCGCCACCGACGGCCGCCGGGGAGCGACGGCGGCCACCCTTCCGCAGGTTCGGCCTCACCGCGTCTACAAAGGAGGGAGGGGAGAGGCCCGAGCATCACGGCGACGCGTGTGCCAGCCCTCAGTCCACCCGTATCATGTTGCTCCGCCAACCGTCGAACGTCCGACAGGACGCTGCGTTGAGTCAGCCGCAAGCCACCTGTCGAACGCGGGCAGGCATCCATCTGTCCAACGGGCGTCGCCGGATAGACGGCGCGCACTCAGCCGAAGAGCGGGGAAGGCCTCAGCGACAGCGTGGAGGTGAACCTGCCTCCCTTGTCGACGACCGATAGGTCCTTCTGCCCAGCGCCACCAGCGCACTGTAGGGCCTATCGAACCTGGTGGCCGGGTGGAGCTGCGAACCAGTCTCAGCAGCTGCGGTGCTGTACCGGTCGTCGTCCAACTGGCACGGATAGGTGATAGGCCGATGCGGAGCCGTGACCGTCGGAGAATGGGCCTTCAAGCGCAGACGAGGACGTGCCGGGTGACCGCTTTGTTGGCTGCGGCGATGCTCCTACCAGGCGAATTGACCTCTCGCTTGCCGGAAAGCAGGCATGGCGCCACCGGCCAAACATCGACGCCGCTGTCGCCCACTCGCGGTGCCGGCCTGGCGCGTCGGACCCTTGACACGGTCCGCGTCTGCTGGTGCCGGCACGCCGGTCAGGTGTCAGCCATCGGTGCCAGGGCGAACAAGGGCGGCATCGGTTCGGCTGCCTGGATCGCGGCAGCGACCTGTGTCAGTTGCTGGTAGTCGCCGCCGGCCGCCCTGATGACGGTGTCCGCATCGGCGTGGTTGCCGAGGTAACACTCGGCGATGGCCCGTAGGAGAAACGCGACGCTGCATAGGTCCGGCGGGTCAACTCCCGGCCGAATGTCGAGAAGCAACGACCGCGCCTGCTCCGGCCGCTGATTGAGCAGGTGAGCGAGACTCATAGCGACGCGAGGGGACAACATGTGCGGCTGCACGTGGAAGGCGAGCTGGGCCAGTTCCGAGATCTCCCGCACCTCTTTGTGTTCGACCGGTGAGCCGTTCACCACCGCGACGTACAGGTACCACAACCCGAACTGGACGGTAAGCACCTGCCCGATTGCGGCGGCGGCCATGGGATCGGTGCTGTCGGCGCGAGCCAGCGCCGCGAGCCGCTCGGCGTCGGCGATGAAGTCCGCCGCCGACTGCGCATGTCCCGTGCTCCAGCGCTGTTGGAAGGCAGCGAGCGCGAGTCGCGGGTCGTTGCCACCGCGAACAGGATCTCCAGGTTGATCGTCGCCAACAGCCCCTCGGGCAATCGCCTGCAACGTCCTACTTACCTCCTCCTGGTAGTAGCCCGCCTGTAACGCAGCGCGGCTGGCTGTTGGGGCGAAGAGCCAGCGAAGCAGGTTGCGGCCGTCACTGCGGGGCGATACCCCGGGAATGAGATTGACCACCCCGAGCAGCGCTGCAACAAGCGCTGCGCCGAGCAGTGCGACGCGCGTCAACGGGGCACTCGTCAACGCCGTTGCGGCACCGAGCACCGTCGCAGTGCACAGGTTCGTCATCGGGCCACCGAGGTAGAACAGCACCATCCGCAGCGGCAACGCGGTCGCCGATGGCGTCGGTCGGACCCACACTTCGCTCCGCCACCCGGTGAAGGGTGCGATACGGACCGCGATGACCGGCAGACGCAGCAGCTTCGCCACGACGAGGTGCCCGCACTCGTGCAGAACGACGTGCACCCACAACGACACGCAGGTGAGGCCGGCGGCGGCGATCGCGCCCGTCACGGACTCGGTGACGAATAGCGCGAGCGCCACCGCCTCCAACACCAAGAGGATGGACACGGCGACCAGCCGTCGGCGAGGGGACATCACCGCGAGATAGTACGGCCGGACAGTACCCGGCTGCTCCCAACGCGCTCCCCCGATCCGGGCCCCGCATTAACCCACACGTTCAGCCAGGAGACGTTCTGCCTAACGCAGGGCCGTCCGCCCGCGCGGCGGATAGTGACTCCTTCGGGTGCGCCGAAGAGGTCACCATGCCGAATCCCCTGGTCAGAGCGCCGCACGTGGGATCCGAGTCTCAGCTCTCGGAACCCGTACGGACGCGCCTGCGGCAGATTCCAGAGCCATACATCGATGCGACACAGGCCCGCTCGGCCGGTGCCAAGAGGCGGCAGACGGCGGTTGACACCAGGCAGGTAAGGAGCAGCCAGCTTGACCACTTCGGTGTTCTCTGGGAGGTCACGCCGGCCCGCTCGCCCATATCACTGCAGTTCAGCGCACCGCTTCGTGCCCAGCGCCGGTGAGCACTTCGGACGCGGTGACCACTTCGCCAAACTGCACCCAATCTGCACCCACCCGCAAGACCGGGCCCTGCATCGGCTCCTTACCGCCCTGACCTGCGGATACTCCCCCACCAGGCGACATAGGGAATCGTCGAATCCGGCTCAGTATGGCTGAGCACTCCGTGTGAAGCAGGACGCGGCACCGGCTCTGACCTGCGGAAACACAAAGCCGCAGGTGGCGCCGGTGCCGTTGAGTGCTGTTCAGCGCCGTTGGACGCAGTTGACTGCCGTTCAGCGCATCCGGCTGCTCCCATCCCGCTCCCCGATCCCCCTGCCTGCAGTGGCGTCAGAGACGGATCACCGGGCAGCCAAGAGCCCGGTCGTCGAACGGTCGAACCCGACGGGCCAGTCGTAGCGGACGCGTGGGGCGCGTCCGCTCGGGTGCCAGATGTGCGCACTTGGTCCGGGGTGACCGCCGACCAGCGGTACGTGCCGCTCCGTTGTAGGAGGGGTGCGCTCGGCTGGAGCCTTTGTGCTGGTCAGCCGTTGAAGCGTTCCCAGTCGAGGCGAGTGCGTAGGGGCCGCAGAGCGGAGCGTTGCCGGCTGCCGACGCTCAGCCAGATACCACTGTCGCCGTAGTCGGCTGCCATCGCGACGAGTCCGGGCGCCACCCAATGGCGTGTCGGGTCGCCAGGTACCCGCATCGGCTGTAGCGGGACGGGAACCAGGTCCTCGACGAACCGGTCCAGCACTTCTGGGGTGACCGTGGCGAAGCCACCGAACGGGGAAGTGCTCACCGCTTCGTTGAGGGCGAACTGGAGCAGGAAGCCGCTGAGGCGTTCCCGCTCGCGTAGCCGCTGCGGGCCGCCGTCGTACCACACGATGGGATCGTCGTCGGTGGGGTCGATCAGTGCCACCCAGACGCCCTGATTCTCGGCTGCGAAGACCACCAGTGGTGCGTCTTCGGCGTACTCGATCTCGTCGAGCGGCTCGATGAAGTCCTGCCGGCCGAGGAGTTCCTCGCGGCCGGCGACGATGTCATGGAAGGCCAGCAACGGGGCCGGAAGTTTCATGGCCGCGCGTTGGGGTGCGGCCGGTGGCACCGGCACATCGGCGTACCAAGCGGTCAGAAAGGACCGCAGCGCCCGGGTCAGGTCCTGCGGCACATCGTCCAGCCAGTCGATACCGGGTACCGGCAGTGTCGGCGTCGGCCGCACCTTGTCCAAAAGTTCCGGGGAAAACCGGTCGCCCCAGGTCAGCGTGGCGGACGTGAGGGTTCCCTGTTCCCCCGTGAATGGGTTCATCCCGCGGTAGGTGCTGGTGGCTTGGTAGAGCTCGCCGAGAGCCAGGCAACCATCGGCCATCTTGACAAAGCCCAGAAGCGGCTTGGACTTGTTCGTCGAATTTATCCACTGAGTCGTCTCGCTGGGCAACGGCTCCCGCAGCATCAGGGTGTTCGCGTTGTCGACAGCGTTGCCGTGGGGCCGGTCTCCGGCGTCGACGATCACGACCAGAGCGTCGGCCCCGTACGCGAGAGTGATCCCATCACCGTGCACCACCTCGGCGTCCGGGCCGGCAGCATCCACCGCCACCCGCTCCGGGACAACCGACCATCCCTCGATCATCGGGCGAGTATAGGAGCCCGGACCAAATCCCATAGTTGATCATGGTTCGGTGAGTTTTCCGCCCGCGGCGAGGTCAACCCGACATGAATAGCCAGCTCGTGCTTGCTGGTGACGGAAGCTTCGTGACGCTCTACCGGCGGCAGATCCGGACGCCGGGCAGGCAGACCCACGATGATGGTTGCGTGGAGGGGATCTACCCAGACAACGGCAACGGCGGCCGGGAGGCCAGTCCCGAGGCTGTGCCCGGCCTGCGCCCCGAAACCGAAGGTGCGGCCGACGCCACGTCACTCACGGTTGAAGTCGATGGAGAGGTGTTCGTCCTCCGCTCGAACGAGTTCGGCGGCACCGACTACACATGGCTTAGTACTCCAGCCGGGGATTTAGATCATGGTTCGGTGAGGGCTTGGCGGGTGTAGTGGCTGGTCATGGCTCGGGCCTGGTGACGGCGTCTGCGGATTGACCAGAGCAGCGGGTCCCCTCGGCGGCGGGTGGGTTCGATGATCAGGACGTGGAACAGGTGGCGTAGTTCGTTGCTGGTCAGTCGGATCAGCCCGGCCGGTTGATGCCGTTGGCTGGCGGTCGCGACGGCGAGGAAGGCGTGGGCGAGAATCACCAGGGTGGTCCAGCGGTGCCAGGACGTCCAGCGGCGGTGTTGGTGCTGGTCCAGGCCGAGTCCGGTCTTCGCCGTCTGGAACGATTCCTCGATCCTCCAGCGGCGGCCGGCGACCGCGACCAGGCGGTGCAAGGGGACGGGTTGCGGTGACCAGCAGCGGTAGAAGGCCAGCTCACCGGTGCGGCGGTTCCGGCGGATCAGCAGCCAGTGGTGTCCATCCTGACCGTCGGTGGCGTGGGGCAGGGCGGTGAACGCCCAGTCGTACCAGCGGTGACCCTTCGCGCCCCTTCCGGCGGACACGCACTGCCAGGCGGTGGCGGGAAGACCGGCGGCGAGGGCGTCGACGCGGTGGACGCCGAGACCGGTGGTGACCTGGTGGGAGCAGGACACGGCCAGGACGTACCCGAGTCTGTGGTGGCGCAGCCCGGCGGCGAGGCGGGGATCGTTGCCGTAGACCTCGTCACCGGCGACCCACCGGCAGGGCAGCCCGGCGGTGACCACGCTGGTGATCATCCGGGACGCCAGTTGCGGCTTCGTGGCGAACCGCACCTGCGCGGGGACACCGGCCCTCGTGCGGCGGTGCGGGTCATCGCTCCAGGACTTCGGCAGGTAGAGGGCGGTGTCGAGCATCGCGTGGGCGGTGTCGGTGGCGTAGACCAGGTGCACGGAGAGCTGACAGTTCTCGATCTTCCCGGCCGTGCCCGAGTACTGACGTTGGACACCGACGGTGTGCCGGCCCTTCTTCAGGTCCCCTGTCTCGTCGATGACCAGCACCGCCTCGGTGTCACCGAGGTGCTCACCGACGAACGCGCGGACATCAGCGCGAACGGCGGCGTCGTCCCAGCGCACGCGGGTCATCAGGTCCTGCATCCCGTCCGGACCGCTGTCACCGGCGTGCTCGGCGATCGTCCAGCAGTTCTTCGACGGTAACGGCGCCAGCAGGCCCCGGACGAAGTCACGCACCCGCCGGCGAGGCTCCGGCCTGCGGAAACGCCCCCCGACCGTCAGCATCAGGTCGTCGAACAATACCCGCCACCGGCGGGCGTCTACCCTGTATCCCGCAGCCACCGCCGCGTCATGGTCAGTCCACACAACCGCCCATGATCGACGGTGGCTGCACCCGTTGCCCCAGCCAAGGTCAACATCCCCGGCTGGAGTACTAGATCCGCTGGAGGTAGCAGAGATCGAAGTGTGGCCGTTCTGGCCAGACGAATCAGAGAAGAAGGAGGCCAGCGAGTACGTCAGTGGGCTCGAGTATCTCATAGCGGAGCAAAACAGCAAGCACATATTCAATGAAAAGAAGGTGCAGTTGCCGACAGGCGTGCGTCCAGATTCAATGCCCGCTAGCGTTCGATTCGATCTCTACTGCCCCGCAACGAGGATTCGGTTGGGTCATCCCGATGTCCGGATCCGACGCCGGGCCGCCATGTTGGCAAAACTCAGCACCAGAATATCGGAAAGGAGCCTCGCCAACGCCGGGCTTCGCTTAAGCCTGCTGAGGCAGCTTGCGCGCCTGACCGAGCTCGCCGAACAGCGATTCGAAGATCTTGGTGGCATGGACAAGGTTGATGTTGCTAAGGGCGAAGATGATTGAGATTGTGCGGATTGCAGCGCGCGCTCGAACCGCTGTTGCTCGAGAATTTGGCCGACAATCCACGAATCCTTGATGCAGAGTTCGCATCGTAGCTTTTCCGACAGCGCGGGACTGTACATAGCTCCTCTGTCAAGCCCTGGGTGTGCAGTCGATGTGTAAGGAGTAATCCTGGCCAGCGGATCGAGGTACTATCGTTGCCATTTCAGGCCTCCCACCACTTCAGAAAACGGCCGGAGAATCGGCAGGCTCCGCCCTCGGTTCTCGTCGTACTCTAGCGCGAATCGTTTGAATACGACGTTCGGGTCCTCAGGACCGTGATCAAAGGAGCATTGGAAGGCCTTTTGGCCATCAAGATGGCCGAGGCGATCGAGCATGCTGATCCAGTCAGGGACATGGAGTGTAACTCGTGGATCCCTGTGGCCGGTGCCGAACCAGTGGTTGTCGCGCCAATCAACAAGAAGTTCGCGTGGCCAGATTTCCCGAGTGCTGCCATGTTGAGAAACGAGGGTTGGCCAGCCTAACATTCCGATTGCAGCCAACACTTCTTCGCTAGACCCGGTCCCGAGCAGGAGAGGACGGTGCTGCCTCAAGGTTGCCCCTTGTGAAGCCGTGCGGTAATACTCATCGCTCCAGCGCTGGAGTGGGCGGACATACCCTACAGATGCTCGCTGTTCGGCTATCGCCGCGACGGTCGATTCAAGCATATTCCGAAAGCCTTCAGCGTAGGCGAACATTCCGTCGCTCCTGCGGCTCGCCTGGGCAATATGTGGCAGGGTGAGACTGACGTCGAGCCCACCTTGGGCGACCAGCTGATGAAGGCTCTCAAGTACGCGATAGTGCCAACCTGCATCTCGATCGAGGCCTCGTGTCGGCATAATATTCTGGAAGGATGAATAGGCGTACTGGGCAAGTCTTGCAGTCGGATCGAAGAATCTAGAATCGCATGTTGTGCGACGAGTCGCGGGAATCGCCGGATTCAGCGCAAGGTCACATAGCGCGCAATAGACCTGCGCCGCTTCACGGGTTGTCAGAGTGTTAAAAAGAAGCCTAAATGGACGGTAAGGGCCGACCGAATTGGATTCAAAGAAGCTCTGAAGTTGGCCGAGTTCGGCCCGTCTGCCCTTTGCGGCGAGTATGTCGCTAAGCCAGAGATAGGCAAGAGCGTGCGCATGGGATTCAAGCACCTGCCGGGTGCTAGATCGTCGGATTTCCTCTACAGCCTGCGGCGTCTCGTAGTCATACGGGCTATCGTGCTCCTGAAATACAAACAATACGTATGGAAACGGTGCCTCGAATGTCGCGGTTAAATCGGCGCGAATTTGGGCTAGATCGGGCAGTCCATCGGTGCCTAAGTACCGAGGGAAGCTCCCGGCCCCTCCCAGAGCATCCGACACTCGCTTAAAATGCCTCGCTGCAGGGATGAGCCATTCATATGCGGGATGTGGGTTTGGGCTGGTGAGCAAGGGGGCACGCTTAAGCAGGTCTTCTCGACCGCCGTAGCCTTCTCCCGCCAAGAGGTCCAGGCACATTAGATACTGCTCGAAGGTCAAATGGAAAAGATATCCATGAGTAGTGGTGTAATATTGGAGGAAATGCGCGTATTCATGTAGGATCTTATAGCATTTTTCCCAGTCGCCTGGGTTAGGTTCTGCTATCCGGTTTCGCATCTCAAGGTCAACTTCGTCTACACGGAGCACTCTTGTCGCGCAATTAAAAAGTGACCTCGACGGCTCGAAATAGTGGGCGTGCCGTGACGTCGGGCGCTTCATCGCTGATCGACATCCGCGACGCCTTTGTGCTCGCAGAGCCAACGAACACCGCGACGCGCACAGTAAAGTCCTACCAAAAGGGCGGTGGTGAGAGGCACGCTCTCGCTGATGGTTGAGGCGACGGCGACGGCAAGTTCGGCCTCGTCGTTTTCTAGATATCCGCGCTTGCCGCAGATCGCTTGCCGAATATTAGCTGAGCAAGAGCTGATGAATCGCAGCGCGATTCCCTTGAGCTCCTGCGGTGAATGTAGCGTTGTAGTGCCACGTGTCAGTTCCTCGCCAATAATGATTAGCAATCCGTCGGCGTCTGTCGACCGGTATTCGTCCATCAACTCGGCCATGCGGTCGCGCACGTGAACCCTCCCACTCGGCGATGTCAAACAACTGCATCATTCCACGTGCATTGTATTTGGCTGGTGCAACTCACGCGGCAGGGCAGGGCTCAGCTGTGCTGGAACTGCCCGATGAGGCGCTTGGCTGGTCACCATCGCCCGCAACCAGGCCAATCTGGATCTATAGCCTTAGTACCCCTGCCCGACGGTAGCAGCGAACTGATCACGTGGTGCTCCGATGGTGCTCGGATGTTCGGCACCTGATCAGCACGGGCGTGACTGTTCCAGCATCGCAGCCGTTTCGCCGGCCGGCCGACCCTTGCGGCCCGTTGAGCGCAACGCCGGATCAGCGAAAACGAAACACCCCTGTCTGGACGGCAATTAGGTCGGTGGGGTGTAGCAGCGTGGTCGCGAGGGCGGCGATCTCTGGGATGGTTCGGGCCTGGCATCGGCGTTTGAGTATGGCCAGGCGGCTGGTCGGATCGGACGGGTGCAGTCCGAGCCGGCGGGTGATGGTCGCTTCGTCGGCACCTGATTGGGCGAGGCGGACGATGTCGACGTCGGCGATCATCGCGGCTCGGGCTGCGGCGGTGTCGTAGGCGGCAAGCCATTGCATGGCGGTGGTCGAGGGGTGGCGGTCCAGGGTGGTACGCAGTTGTTGCAGGCCGACGGCTGCTCGCCCGACGAGCAGGCCCTTGTGGAGGTGTCCGGCCAGGCGTAGGGCGGTGTGCGCGGCGCAGACGGCCTCGTCTACCGCCTGGGTGGCCAGTTGGGCGTTGGCGTGGGTGAGTAGGGCGTGCACTCGGTCTCGAACCCGGTAGGCGGGCATTGTCTGGACGGCCTGTCGGGCGTGGTCGGCGGCCTCGTCGAGCATGCCGGCGGCCTGGCACACCCGTGCGGTGAGCATGTGCAGGGCGGGTTGGTCGAACCAGGCCAGCCATAACGGCACTGGCATCCGGGCGGCCTGGTCGAGGGTGCGTTGCGCGTAGCGCAGTAGCCGCCGTGCCTCCCCCATCTGCCCGGCATACGCGCGGACGCGGGCGGTGTGCACTGCCAGTAGTGCTCGATACCTGAGCGGCCCGCGGGCGGCGCCGTCCCGGGCCGCGATCGCAGCGGCGAGCATGCCACGGCGGCTATCGGCGGTGTATGGAAGCCCGATGCCGGACAGGACAAGATCCAGGTGCACCAGGTGTCGGTTGAGGCGCTGCGCCAGCGGGCGAGGCACGCCAGCGCTGACCTGCCGGGCCCTGGCCAGAAGACCGGCGCCCACCAGCGGTTCGGCCGCGTCGAACGCACACCAGGCGGCCTGGGCCAGGTGCTGGGCGGCAACCACCGCCCGCACCTGATCCGACACTCCAGGCGGCGGAACTGCACGGAGGATCCGCATGGCGTGTCCGACTGCCGGGCCCGCCAGTCCAACCCCGCCGTAGCGTTCGTCGGCGCGCGCGAGACGTTCCACCGGATCGGCCAGGGTGTGGGGCTGCGCGAGTTGGGCGATCTCGTCCTCGCCCAATGCCCACAACACCATCTGCACCGGTCGCCGCCTTTGCCGGACGCGTTCACCGAGGACCTGGGCCGCGCGACGGCCGTCCAAGGGACTGGTGGTCGCGATGCAACCATCAGTAGCGACGGCGGTGGAGGCGGTCACCGGGGCCATGTCTGCCGCCTCCCGGGTGGTGGGGCCGTCTCCGCGAGGACGTGGCCGAGCCGGTCGACGGCCAGGCGGGCCACCAGCTCCGGGGGTCGCAGGCAGCCAACATGCTGATCGTCGAGCGAGGCGAGCAACGCTGACGCCCACACATACCAATGCGTCGTGGATGGGGCCACGGCTGGGGGTTTCACACCGACCGCCGGCGTGGCTTGGTGGGTGGGAAGGGGGTTCGGCCGCTCCAGGTG
>NZ_POTY01000233.1 GCF_003236315.1 Micromonospora craterilacus | reverse complement strand
GGCGCATCCCGGTCCCCGGTGCAGCTGACCAGCGCAACGGCCGCCACCACCGCCACCGCGACCGCCCGGCCCCGCCGCCCAAAACCCTGATCCACCCGGCCGAGCCTACCGCCGCCCACGCCGCCGATCATGGAGTTGTGGTGGGTGACGAACCGGTTGAACCAGCCCGATCCGGCCACCACAACCGCATGATCGGCGAGACGGTGGGGGTTAGCGGTCGAGGACGAGGCCGACCTTCTGGAATTCCTTGAGGTCGCGGTAGCCGCACTTGGCCATCGCGCGACGGAGGCCGCCGAACAGGTTGAGCTGGCCGTCGGGCTCGTCGGCGGGGCCGAAGAGGAGACGCTCCATCGAGCCGATGGGTTCGCCGGCGGCTTCGAAGGCGCCCCGGGGCAGGGACGGGTGGCTGGCTGCGGAGTGCCACCAGGCGCCGCCGGCCGGGGCCTCCTCACAGAGCGACAGCGGCTCGCCGAGCATCACCGCGTCCGCGCCGCAGCCGAGCGCCTTGGCGATGTCACCGGAGGTCCGGATGTCGCCGTCGGCGATCAGGTGCACGTACCGGCCGCCGGTCTCGTCCAGGTAGTCCCGCCGGGCCGCGGCGGCGTCGGCGATCGCGGTGGCCATCGGCACCCGGATGCCGAGCACCGACTCGGTGGTGGACCACTCGTCGCCACCGATGCCGACGATCACGCCGGCCGCGCCGGTCCGCATGAGGTGCAGCGCCGTCTTGTAGTCGGTGCAGCCGCCGACGATGACCGGCAGATCCAGGTCGGCGATGAACTCCTTGAGGTTGAGCGGCTCGTCGGTGGTCGAGACGTGCTCGGCCGAGACGATGGTGCCCTGGATGACCAGGATGTCGACGCCGGCGTCGAGGATCACCGGGGCCAGCGCCAGGGTGTGCTGCGGGGAGACCCGCACCGCCACCGTGCCGCCGCCCTCACGCAGCTCGCGGACCCGCTCGGTGATCAGATCCGGCCGGATCGGGTCGGCGTACACCTCCTGGAGCCGCTTGGTGGCGCGGGCGTCCTCGCCCAGGCCGGCCAGTTCCTCCAGCACCTTGGTCGGGTTCTCGTAGCGGGTCCAGAGCCCCTCGACGTTGAGCACGCCGAGGCCACCGAGCTGCCCGAGCCGGACCGCCGAGGCCGGGCTCATCGTCGCGTCGGAGGGATGCCCGACGCAGGGGATGCCGAACTGGTACGCGTCGAGCTGCCAGCCGGTGGAGACGTCGTCGACGTCCCGGGTACGGCGGCTCGGCACGATCGCGATGTCGTCCAGGTGGTAGCCGCGCTGCGCGGTCTTGCCCAGCCCGATCTCGACCACGTCACGCATGGGGACTCCAGGTGTGTTCGGGGGTGGTGGGGGGTGTCAGCGAGTGTGGTAGTTGGGCGCCTCGACGGTCATCTGGATGTCGTGCGGGTGGCTCTCCTTGAGCCCGGCCGCGGTGATCCGGATCAGCTGGCCACGCTGGTGCAGCTCGGAGATGCTCTCCGCACCGGCGTACCCCATCGCCAGCCGCAGGCCACCGACCAGCTGGTGGGCGACCCGGGACAGCGGCCCGCGGTACGGCACCTGGCCCTCGACGCCCTCCGGCACCAGCTTCTCGTCGCTGGTCACATCCTGCTGGAAGTAACGGTCCTTGGAGTACGACTTGGCCTGCCCGCGGGACTGCATCGCGCCGAGCGAACCCATCCCGCGGTACGCCTTGAACTGCTTGCCGTTGACGAAGATCAGCTCGCCCGGGCTCTCCTCGCAACCGGCCAGCAGACTGCCGAGCATCACCGTGTCGGCACCGGCGACCAACGCCTTGGCGATGTCGCCGGAGTACTGGATGCCGCCGTCACCGATCACCGGCACACCGGCCGGGCGAGCCGCCCGGGCGGCCTCCATGATCGCCGTGATCTGCGGCACGCCGACACCGGCCACGATCCGGGTGGTGCAGATGGCGCCCGGCCCCACGCCGACCTTGACCCCGTCGGCCCCGGCGTCGACCAGCGCCTTGGTGCCCGCATAGGTGGCCACGTTGCCGCCGACGATGTCGATGGCCACGTCCTTCTTGAGCCGGCTGACCATGTCCAGCACGGCCCGCTGGTGCCCGTGGGCGGTGTCCACGATGATCACGTCGACACCCGCGTCGACCAGCGTCCGGGCCCGCTTGTACGAGTCCTCGCCGACGCCGATCGCCGCCGCCACCCGCAGCCGACCGGCGTCGTCCTTGGTGGCGTTCGGGTACTGCTCGCTCTTGGTGAAGTCCTTGACCGTGATCAACCCGCGCAGCTTGCCGGCGCCGTCGACGATCGGCAGCTTCTCGACCTTGTGCTGGCGCAGCAGGCCCAGCGCGTCGTCCTTGCTCACCCCGACCGGCGCGGTGACCAGCGGCGCCCGGGTCATGATCTCGTGGACCTTCGTGTCCGGGTCGGAGACGAAGCGCATGTCCCGGTTGGTGACGATGCCGACCAGCTGCCCCTGGGCGTCGACCACCGGCACTCCGGAGATGCGGTAGCGCCCGCAGAGCTGGTCGACCTCACGCAGCGTGTCGTCCGGGCTGGCGGTCACCGGGTTGGTGATCATGCCGGACTCGGAGCGCTTCACCAGGTCGACCTGGAGCGCCTGGTCCTCCACGGAGAGGTTGCGGTGCAGTACGCCGATGCCGCCCTGCCGGGCCATCGCGATCGCCATCCGCGCCTCGGTCACCGTGTCCATCGCGCTGGAGAGCAGCGGAATGGAGAGGGTGACGTTGCGGGTCAGCCGGGTGACGGTGTTGACCCGGCTGGGCACCACGTCCGACTCGCCCGGCTGAAGCAACACGTCGTCAAAGGTCAGCCCCAGCGGCACCACCCTCGCCGAGCCGGCGGGCAGCTCGGGCAGATGGCCGCCCAGTTCGCCACCCTCGGTGCCGGTGGAAAGGTCGGTACGGGGCGAATTCTCCACGATTGCTCTCCTGAGCTGTTCGAACGGGCTTCAGTGAGGTGGCGCGGCGGGCACCGGCGTACGCCGGGCGAGGGTGCGTCAGCCCCATCGTACCCAGTGGCCGGGGTGACACCGGCGTCCGGCGCGTACGGGCGGCGGCGGTCACACCCGAGCACTCCCGACGCCCATCGCCCAGCGCGGCGACGGACTCCCGGCGCCCATCGCCCGGCGCGGCGGCGAGTTCCCGGCGCCCATCGCCCGGCGGCGAGTTCCCGTTACCCATCGCCCGGCGGCGGGCTCCCGGTGCCCATCGCCTGGTGCGGCGGCGGGCTCCCGGTGCCCATCGCCTGGGTCTACGGTGAGGGGGTGCAAGACGAGCCCATCGACCCGTTCACCGGCGACCCGACCGATCCGGCGGCCGACCTGGACGATCCCGGCCGCGAGGCCCCGCTCGATCCGCTGACCGAGGTCGAGCGCCAGGACGTGCTGGAGGACCTCGCCGACCTGGAGATCTACCAGGCGCTGCTCGCGCCGATCGGCGTACGCGGGCTCGTCATCGAGTGCGAGGACTGCCGCGAGCCGCACTACTTCGATTGGGACCTGCTGCGGGGCAACCTGCGCCATCTGCTCACCTCCGGGCGTCCCCGGGTGCACGAGCCGGCCTACGACCCCGATCCCGACCACTACGTCACCTGGGACTACGCCCGTGGCTACGCCGACGGTGTGCACGACACCCTCAGCGAGGGCACCGAGGACGAGGCCGACGCCAGCAACTGACCTGTTCCGTCCGGCCGCCAGGCCGGAGTCCGTCCGACCAGCCGGGGCTCAGGCAACCGGGCTGGCCTCCCATCCGACCAGCTGGGCTCAGGCGACAAGCCCGGCCCGCCCAGCCGTCGGGCTCAGGCAGCAAGCCCGGCCCGTCCGGCCGTCGGGTCAGGCGACGAGCCCGGCGCGGAAGCCGGCGGCCACCGCGTGCGCGCGGTCGCGGGCGCCGAGTTTGCGGAACAGCCGCCGGGCGTGGGTCTTCACGGTGTCCTCGGAGACGAACAACTCGCGGCCGATCTCGGCGTTGCTCTTGCCTTCGGCCATGCCGAGCAGCACCTGCAACTCCCGCTCGGTGAGGCCGATCGCGGACCGTTCGGGCCGGGCCGGCGCGGCCTTGCCCGGCTCGGGCTCGGCATCCGGCTCGGCCGGGTCGTCGCCGCGCTGCGCCGGCACCATCGCCGGCCCGCCCGCGGCGTCGACGCCGTTGGCCGACCAGGGCGGCGCGGGGTCGCCGGCGGGTCGGCCGCCCTGCGCCGGCCGGCCCGGACTGCCGACTGCCGCCGCGTCCCGGGCCGGATCCGCGATCCGGTGCCGGCTGGCCCGGCCGGGCGCGGACAGCAGCAGCAATGCCTTGGCGACCGCGCTGGTCAGGTCGTGGTCCACGCCCTGGATCAGCCCTCGCGCCCCGGCGCTGATGGTCGCCGCCGCCGCCTCGGACTCCTCCGCGCCGAGCAGCAGGACGGCGGCCTGCGGCGCGCGGGCCAGCACCCGGCGGACGAAGCCGGCACTATCCGGCCGGGTGAGCGCCGTGTCGGCGAGTACCACGTCAGCGGGACGCTCGGCCAACCGCAGCATCACCTCGGGATCGGAGACGGCCGTCCGGACGGCACCGGACAGTCCCAGCCGCGCCGCCGCGGAGGTCAGGTGCTGCGCCGCGAGCGGCGTCCGAACGCACACGAGAACCGTACGCACAGTGATCTCCTCTCCGCACACGAGCAGACCATGACCGGGTGGGCTCGGGAGGAGGTTCCGGGCAATCCTCCCAACTTTTCCGACAGATAGGGCATATGCCGCAAGTCGTCAGAGGTTCTGGATCAAAGACGTGTGAGTCGAGCACGGTCCGGGTACCGAGGGGGTCAGGCCGGGAACGGTGCGCCTGCGCGGCCCGCCGCCCGGACAGCCGGCCACAAGCATCTCGCGGTGCCGCGCGAGAGGAGGGGTGCTGATGTCGAACGTACGCAGATTGCCCGGACCCATCGTCGACCTCTGGGATTGGCAGCGGCTCGGTGCCTGCCGAGGCCGGGACAGCGCCCAGTTCTTCCACCCCGACGGCGAACGCGGCTCCTCGCGGCTGCGCCGGGAATCCGCCGCCAAGTCCGTCTGCCGCACCTGCCCGGTCCGCGCCGAGTGCGCCGCACACGCCCTGGCCGTGCGGGAGCCGTACGGGGTGTGGGGTGGCTTCACGGAATCCGAACGGCTGCGACTGCTCGCGGTCGGCTGGGAGGATCTCGCCGACCGCCGGAAGACCCGCGTCGACATCACTCGGCTGGAGCTCCGGCTGGGCAGTTCCCACAAGTCGACGGTCCCCACCCAACGCAACGTCGCCTGACGACGCCCGCCAACGCCGCGTTTCCGCCCCGGAAACGCGGCGTCCGCACACTCTCTGACCACCCCCTTAAGAGATCTTGGACAGTTACCGTCAATCGCTGACGGTAACTGTCCAAGATCTGGACGGGCGGCGCCGTAACGGGGCGGGCGCCGTGACAGGGCGGCGCTGTGACGGGGCGGTGGGATCGGGTCAGCTGACGGTGAGGGTGACGGTGTGCCAGCCGGTCGCGCCGTCCGGGGCCACGTCCTGCCGCTGGCCGGTCTGGGTCTCGCCGGTACTGTCCGTCGCCCGCACCTGGAGGGTGTGCTCGCCCGGGGTGGCCTGCCACCGCCACGACCATTGCACCCAGGTGTCCACCGAGACTGTCGGGGCCAGCTCGGCCTCCTGCCAGGGGCCGCCGTCGACACGTACCTCCACTCGGCGGATGCCCCGATGCTGTGCCCAGGCGACGCCGGCCACGGTGACCGGGCCGGCGGCGGGTCGGTGGCGCGGGCGGGGCGTGTCGATCCGCGACTGCGTCTTCACCGGCCCCTGTGCGGACCAGCCTCGGGGCACCCAGTACGCGTCGAAGTCGGCGAAGCTGGTCAGCTCCAGCTCGGTGATCCACTTGCACGCCGACACGTAGCCGTAGAGGCCGGGCACCACCATCCGGGCGGGAAAGCCGTGCGCGACCGGTAGCGGCTCCCCGTTCATCCCGACGGCGAGCAGGGCGTCCCGCCCGTCGCGCAACAGGGCGGTCGGGGTGCCGCAGGTCCAGCCGTCGACCGAGCGCCCGACCACCTGGTCGGCACCGTCCAGCGGCGCCACCTCGTCGAGCAGCTCCCGGATCGGTACGCCCAGCCACCGCGCGTTGCCGATCAGGTCGCCGCCGACCTCGTTGGAGACACAGGCCAGCGTGACGTACCGCTCGACCATCGGCCGGGCGAGCAGGTCGGCGTAGCTCAGCGTGATCGGGTTGCGGACCCGGCCGTGGATGCGCAGCCGCCAGGACTCCGGGTCCACCTGCGGCACCACCAGTGCCGTGTCGATCCGGTAGAAACCCCGGTTCGAGGTGACATAGCCGGCGAGGCTCGGCAGCGCCAGGTCGGCCCCGGCCGGCACCGGCGGCGCGGCGGAGACCGGCGCGGGCAGGATGATCGCCTCGCGGGCGGCGGACACCCCCCGCCGACCGGCCAACCATCGCCCGGCGACACCGCCGACGGTGGCCACCCCGAGCACCGTGCCCACGCCGGAGAGGAAACGCCGCCGCGACCCCGGATCGACCGGCCCGGACTCACTCCGACCCCACGCACTCGCGCCAGACACACCCCGATCCGACGCACTCGCGCCAGACACACCCCGATCCGACGCACTCGCGCCAGACGCACTCCGGCCAGGCGCACTTGGGCCAGACACGCTCCGGCCAGGCGTACTTGGGCTAGGCCCGCTCCGGCCAGGCGCACTTGGGCCAGACACGCTCCGGCCAGGCGTACTTGGGCTAGGCCCGCTCGTGGCGGGATCGAGTTGACCGGCCGGCTCGGCAGGCAGCGGCCCGGAAGCGGCAGCCGGTCCCGAGGTCGCACCCGGACCAGAGCCGGCATGCCGGCCCGTACCGTCGGCGGTCGCTGGGAGCGGGGTGGGTGAGGACCAGGGCCATGGGTCGAGTTCCAGCGGGCCGGCGACGAACGCCCACAGTGTCACCGCGCCGACCAGCGCCCCGAGCAGCGACGGCAGTGCGTCGACGACATCCGCGCCGGCCCGGGTCAGCGCCGCCGCCGTGCCGAGCGTGGCGAAGGCCGCGATGCCGGCCAGGCCCACCGCCAACCGGCGGGCGGCCAGCATCCCCAGCAGGGCGGCGAAACCGCCGAGCAACAGCGCCGTCCCGACCAGCAGGGCGATTTTGTCGTACGTGCCGAACAGCGCGATGCCGAGCCGCTTGACCAGTTCGGGGGCGGTGTCCACGACCAGTCCGCCGACCGCGACCAGCGGCGACGAACGGGGGCCGGTCAGCGCTGCCACCAGTTCGGCGGTGCCGATGGCCGCCGCGGCGGCGGTGACGCCGGCGAGGGCGGCAAACCGGGGTGTCGTGCTGCTCACCGACCCAGTGTTTCCGACCGGGACGCCCGCCCGGTAGCCACGTCAGCGTTCCGTAATCCTTCCGGCCCCGGGCTGACTCCGCACCAGCCCGGCTCCGAACCGCGACAGGCTCCGGACGCGCGTGGGGCGCACCGTCGATGACGGTGCGCCCCACGTCCGGCTTACGGCTGGGTCAGAAGCCCGGGCCGTGCTGGTGGCTGTGCCCGTGGCCGTGGCCACCGGCGGCAGCGGGCTCCGGCTCCTTGGGCTTCTCCACCACGAGGCTCTCGGTGGTGAGCAGCAGACCGGCGATCGACGCGGCGTTGGTGACCGCGTTGCGGGTCACCTTGACCGGGTCGATGATGCCGGCCTTGACCAGGTCGACGTACTCACCGGCGGCGGCGTCGAGGCCGTGGCCCCACTCCTTCCCGGTGACCTTCTGCACCACGACGTAGCCGTCGTGTCCGGCGTTCTGGGCGATCCAGCGCAGCGGCTCGACCAGCGCCTTGCGCACGATCGACACGCCGACCTTCTCGTCACCGGTGAAGCCGAGGTCGTCGGCGAGCACCGGCAGGATCTGCGCCAGGGCGGCACCGCCGCCGGGCACCGTACCCTCCTCGACCGCGGCCTTGGTCGCGGCGATGGCGTCCTCGATGCGGTGCTTGCGCTCCTTCATCTCGACCTCGGTGGCCGCGCCGACCTTGACCACCGCGATGCCACCGGAGAGCTTGGCCAGCCGCTCGGCGAGCTTCTCCCGGTCCCACTCGGAGTCGGAAGCCTCGATCTCCTTGCGGATCTGGGCGACCCGGTCGGTGACCTCGCTGGCCTGGCCGCCACCGTCGACGATCGTGGTGTTCTCCTTGTCGACCACGATGCGCCGGGCGCTGCCCAGCACCTCCAGGCCGACCTGGTCGAGCTTGTAGCCCAGCTCGGGAGCGACCAGCTCGGCACCGGTGAGGATCGCCATGTCCTGGAGCATCGCCTTGCGGCGGTCGCCGAAGCCAGGAGCCTTGACCGCGCAGACCTTGAGGGTCTTACGGATCGCGTTGACCACCAGGGTGGACAGCGCCTGACCCTCGACGTCCTCGGCGATGATCAGCAGCGGCTTGTTGTTCTGGAGGACCTTCTCCAGCAGCGGCAGCAGTTCCTCGATCGCCGAGATCTTCTGCGTGGTGATCAGGATGTATGCGTCCTCCAGGACCGACTCCTGCGCCTCCACGTCGGTGACGAAGTTCGGCGAGATGAAGCCCTTGTCGAACTGGAGGCCCTCGGTGACCTCCAGCTCGGTCTGCAGGGCGGAGCCTTCCTCGACGGTGATCACACCGTCGCGGCCGACCTTCTCCATCGCCTCGGCGATCAGCTCGCCGATGGTGGCGTCCTGCGCGGAGATCGTCGCGACGTGCGCGACGGACTTCTTGTCGGCGACCTCGACGGCCTTGCCGAGCAGCGCCTCGGAGACCTTGGCCGAGGCCGCGTCGATGCCCCGCTTGAGGCCGGCCGGGTTGGCGCCCGCGGTGACGTTGCGCAGGCCCTCGCGGACCATGGCCTGGGCGAGCACGGTCGCGGTGGTGGTCCCGTCGCCAGCGACGTCGTTGGTCTTGGTCGCCACCTCCTTGACCAGCTGCGCGCCGAGGTTCTCGTACGGGTTGGTGAGCTCGATTTCCTTGGCGATGGTCACGCCATCGTTGGTGATCGTGGGCACACCGAATTTCTTGTCGAGGACGACGTTGCGCCCGCGCGGCCCGAGGGTGACCTTGACCGCGTCCGCGAGCGCGTTGACACCGTGCTCCAGCAGGTGCCGGGCGTCGTCCGAGAAGCTCAGGATCTTCGCCATGAATGTCCCTTCGAAGCGACGTTGCCCCGGCCCGGCGAGCCGGACCGGGGCAACGACACTGATCGGTTGCTTACTTCTCGATGACCGCGAGGACGTCGCGGGCGGAGAGCACCAGGTACTCCTCGCCGGCGTACTTGACCTCGGTGCCGCCGTACTTCGAGTAGAGGACGGTGTCGCCGACCTTGACGTCGATCGGCACGCGGTTGCCCTTGTCGTCGATCCGGCCCGGGCCGACAGCGAGGACGGTGCCCTCCTGCGGCTTCTCCTTGGCGGTGTCGGGAATCACGATGCCCGACGCCGTGGTGGTCTCAGCCTCGTTCGCCTGGACCACGATCCGGTCCTCGAGCGGCTTGATCGCAACCTTGGTCGCGGTAGTCACGGGCATACCCTCCTGGGGTACTTGGTTTCGTTGCCGGTCGGCACGCCGACCGGCGTCAATCTGCCACATGCCACCGGGCGGGGCCGTCGTCGCGGGTGCCGGTCCGCCTGGCGTTCAACCTCCGGACACCAGGGCCCGGAAGTTGGCACCCTCAGGGTGAGAGTGCTAATCGCAGGTTATTCCTCGGCTAGCACTCCGTCAAGGAGAGTGCCAACGCCCTCGCCTCGTGTCGCCACCATTTCGCCACTCTTCCGCCAGGGTTGACCGCAACACGCCGACATTCACTTCCCGCCGAGTAACCGTCTCCCCACCCTCCGGCTCGACCACACCACGGAGGGCGGACGGATGACCGACATTCCAACCCTGGGGTTCCTGGGGGACCAGCTGCGCCGGGCCCGCCAGGCACGCGGGATCAACCAGGAGGAACTGGGCAAGCTGATCAACTACTCCTCGTCGTCGGTCGCGGTCGAGACCGGCCAGAAGCCGCTCAGCCACGACTACCTGGCCCGGTGCGACAAGGTGCTGGAGACGAACGGCCTCTTCGTCGGGCTGCTGGAGCTAATCCGGCTACACGCCGCCCCGGACTGGTTCCGCCCCTGGGAGGAGATTGAACGGGAGGCAGTCTCACTGCGCTGGTGTGACCCGACGGTGGTCCCGGGCCTGCTTCAGACCGAGGCATATGCGCGGGCGATGCTCCGGGTCGCCACGCTGCTGACCGACGAGCAGGTCGAGAAGCGGGTGCTGACCCGGATGGCCCGGCAGGACGTGCTCACCCGCGACCAGCCGCCGCAGCTCGTCGCGGTGCTGGACGAGCACGCGCTGCGCCGGCAGGTCGGCGACCGGACGACCATGCGGGAGCAGCTCGCGCACCTGATGGCCGTCAGCGCTCAGCCGCACGTGCAGGTGCGGATCATCCCGGCCGAGACCCCGTGGCACACCGGGCTTTCCGGCCCCTTCATCCTGGCCCGCCTCGCCGACGGCACCGAGGTGGCCCACCTGGACAACCAGCTCCGGGGGCAGACCGAGGACGGCCCGAGCGGCCTTGCCACCCTGGGACGTCGTTGGGAGACTGTGGCCGGTGAGGCGCTGCCGCGCCGGCAGTCCGCCCGCCTGATCGAGGAAGTGGCGAAGTCATGGACCTGACCCGCGCCACCTGGCGCAAATCCACCCGCAGCAACAACAACGGCGGCGCCTGCGTCGAGGTCGCCGACAACCTGCCCGGCGTAGTCGCCGTCCGGGACAGCAAGGACCCGACCGGCCCCGCGCTCGCCTTCACCCCGGCAAGCTGGCGCGCCTTCATCGCGCCCCACCGCCCCGCCAGCTGATCCCACTCGCCAGGCCGTCTCAAGATCCTTCGGGTCGACCC
>NZ_POTY01000232.1 GCF_003236315.1 Micromonospora craterilacus | reverse complement strand
GTGCTGGCCCTGCTCACCGAGCGGCCGATGCACGGCTACGAGATGATCCAGGAGATCGACTCCCGCACCGGCGGGGCCTGGCGGCCCAGCCCCGGCTCGATCTACCCCACCCTCCAACTGCTGGAGGACGAGGGCGTGATCGCCGCCACCGAAGAGACCGGCGGTGGCCGCAAGCGGTTCACGCTCACCGAACAGGGCCGACCGGAGGCCGATGAAGCGGCGCAGACGCCGCCCTGGGCGGAGGTCGCCGAGGACACGATCAACAGCTGGCACGACATCCGGCACGCCGGCGCGCAGGCGATGAACGCCCTGCGACAGGTGATGATGACCGGCACCGACGACCAGCGGGAACGGGCCGCCCAGGTGCTCGACGAGACCCGCCGCAAGCTGTACGCGATCCTCGCCGAATCCGAGTGAGCCCCGGTACGCGCCGAGGGCGGCCACCCCTGGTCAGGGGTGGCCGCCCTCGGGTGGAACGTGCCGATGTGCCGGGTCAGTGCACGGTGACGGTGGCGCCGGGGAGCAGCCCGCGCAGCTCCTCGGGCAGCTCGGCGCCCATCTCGTCGGCCAGCCGCAGCGCCTCCTCGATCAGGGTCTCCACGATCTGACCCTCGGGCACGGTCTTGATGACCTGCCCCTTGACGAAGATCTGGCCCTTGCCGTTGCCGGAGGCCACTCCCAGGTCGGCCTCCCGGGCCTCGCCGGGGCCGTTGACCACGCAACCCATCACGGCCACCCGCAGCGGCACCGGCAGCCCCTCCAGGCCGGCGGTGACCTCCTCGGCGAGCTTGTAGACGTCCACCTGGGCCCGCCCGCAGGACGGGCAGGAGACGATCTCCAGGCCGCGCTCGCGCAGCCCCAGCGACTCCAGGATCTGGTTGCCGACCTTGATCTCCTCGACCGGCGGCGCGGACAGCGACACCCGGATGGTGTCGCCGATCCCCTCGGCCAGCAGGGCCCCGAAGGCGACCGCCGACTTGATGGTGCCCTGGAACGCCGGGCCGGCCTCGGTCACGCCGAGGTGCAGCGGGTAGTCGCACTGCTCGGCGAGCTGCCGGTACGCCCGGATCATCACCACCGGGTCGTTGTGCTTGACCGAGATCTTGATGTCCCGGAAGCCGTGCTCCTCGAACAGCGAGCACTCCCACAGCGCCGACTCGACCAGCGCCTCCGCGGTGGCCTTGCCGTACTTGCTGAGCAGCCGCTTGTCGAGGGAGCCGGCGTTGACCCCGATCCGGATCGGCGTACCGGCGGCGGAGGCCGCCGCGGCGATCTCGGCCACCTTGTCGTCGAACTGCCGGATGTTGCCCGGGTTCACCCGCACCGCCGCGCAGCCGGCGTCGATCGCGGCGAAGACGTACTTCGGCTGGAAGTGGATGTCGGCGATCACCGGGATCTGCGACTTCTTCGCGATCGCCGGCAGCGCCTCCACGTCGTCCTGGCTCGGCACCGCCACCCGGACGATCTGGCAGCCGGACGCGGTCAGCTCCGCGATCTGCTGGAGGGTGGCGTTGACGTCGGAGGTCAGGGTGGTGGTCATCGACTGCACCGAGACCGGCGCGCCACCACCGACCGGCACCGAACCGACCATGATCTGGCGGCTCGCCCGACGAGGCGCGAGCGGAGGCGGCGGTACGGCGGGCATACCGAGGCTGACAGCGGTCACTTCAGGCACTCACCTTGTGAAGAGGGTGATCGGGTTGACGACGTCCGCGGTGATCGTGAGCAGCGTGAACACGCCACCGATCAGGATCACCACGTACGTGAAGGGCATCAGCTTGAAGTAGTCGACCCGGCCCGGGTCGGGCCGGCGCAGCCGCGCGTACACCCAGGAGCGGGCCCGCTCGAACCAGGCGATGGCGATGTGACCGCCGTCCAGCGGCAGCAGCGGCAGCAGGTTGAACACCCCGATGAAGAAGTTCAGCGAGATGAACAGCATGACGAAGATTTCCCAGGCGTCGTTGGCGACCGCCTCGCCGCCGAGGATGCTGGCGCCGACCACGCTGATCGGGGTGTCCATGTCCCGCTCGCCGCCGGTGATGGCGGTCCACAGCGCGGGGATCTTCTCCGGCAGGCGCTGCAACGCATGCGCGGTGGCCTCCGCCATGTCGCCGATGAAGTCGCTGGTCGCGCCGACCGCCTCCACCGGGCCGTAGGAGACCAGGCCCGGGGTGGAGAGGATCAGCCCGACGCCGAGCGCGGAGACGTCGGTGACCGGCCCGTCCGGGTTGTCGATCGGCGGACGCTTGGTGGTGGCCAGCACCGTCTCGGTGGTGCTGGACTGGCCGTCGCGGACGTACCCGATGGTGGCGGTGCTGCCCGGGGTGGTGGCCCGCAGGGTGGTGAGCAGCTCACCGTAGCTGTTGATCGGGGTGCCGTTGAGCGACGTGATCCGGTCGCCGTTCCGCAGCCCGGCCGCCGCGGCCGGGCTGGCCGTGTCGCCGGCGGCGCACTCCCGGTACGTGGTGTCCGGCAGGACGCAGTTCTGCAGTGCGATCACCGCCGGCTCGGCGCGTACCTGGGCCTCGGTGGTCGGGCGGTCGGGGTTGGGCAGGCCGAAGGTCATCGCGGCGAGCCAGGCGGCGAAGATCGCCAGCGCGAAGTGGGTGACCGAGCCGGCGGACATCACGATCGTCCGCTTCCACACCGGGTACCGCCACATCGCCCGCTTCTCGTCGCCGGGCTCGACGTCGTCGTCCTGCGGCGTCATGCCGACGATCTTGCAGAAGCCGCCGAGCGGGATGCCCTTGATGCCGTACTCGGTCTCACCCCGCTTGAACGACCAGAGGGTGGGGCCGAAGCCGACGAAGTAGCGGGTGACCTTCATGCCGAAGGCCTTGGCGGTGAGCATGTGGCCGGCCTCGTGCAGGCTCACCGAGACGAGGATGCCGAGGGCGAACAACACCACCCCGAACGCGAACGACATCAAGCTCCTTCCACCGCAGCTGCGATGATCTCCTGCGCGTGCGCGCGGGCCCACGACTCGGCTTCGAGTACGTCCTCGACGGTACCCGGTTCGCCGAATTCGGGAGCCTCGTCCAACACCCGCTGTAGCGTGTCGACGATGCCGAGGAACGGCAGTCGCCCGGCGACGAACGCCGCCACGCATTCCTCGTTGGCCGCGTTGTAGATCGCCGGTCGGCACCGGCCCGCCTCGCCGGCCGCCTTGGCCAGCGCCACCGCCGGGAACGCCTGGTCGTCCAGCGGCGCGAACTCCCAGGTGTGGGCCGTGCTCCAGTCGACGGCTCCGGCGGCGTCGGCCACCCGCTCCGGCCAGCCGAGCCCCAGAGCGATCGGCAGCCGCATGTCCGGCGGGCTGGCCTGGGCGAGCGTGGACCCGTCGACGAACTCGACCATCGAGTGGATCACCGACTGCGGGTGCACCATCACGGTGATGTCGGCGTACGGCACGTCGAACAGCTCGTGCGCCTCGATCACCTCCAGCGCCTTGTTGACCATGGTCGCCGAGTTGATCGTGACCACCGGCCCCATGTTCCAGGTCGGGTGCGCGAGCGCCTGCTCCGGCGTGACCTTTGTCAACTCGTCGCGCCGCCTGCCCCGGAACGGCCCGCCACTGGCGGTGACGATCAGCCGGCGTACCTCACCCCGGGTGCCGCCGCGCAGGCACTGCGCGAGCGCCGAGTGCTCCGAGTCGACCGGCACGATCTGCTCCGGCCGCGTCACCGCGGCCTTGACCAGCGAGCCACCGGCGACGAGCGACTCCTTGTTGGCCAGCGCGAGGGTACGCCCGGCGCGCAGCGCCGCCAGCGTCGGCGCGAGCCCCAGCGAGCCCACCACCCCGTTGAGTACGACGTCACACGGCCACTGCGCCAGCTCGCTCATCGCGTCCGGCCCGGCGACGATCTTGGGCAGCTTGAACTCGCCGCTGGCCCAGCCCCGGCGGCTGGCCTCGGCGTAGAACGCGAGCTGAAGATCCTGGGCGGCGGACGCCTTCGCTACCCCGACCGCCTCGACCCCGAGTTCGAGAGCCTGCGCGGCGAGCAGCTCGACATTGCCACCACCGGCACCCAGCGCCACCACCCGGAACCGGTCCGGGTTGCGCCGCACGATGTCGATGGCCTGCGTACCGATCGAACCGGTACAGCCCAGCAGTACAAGATCGCGGGGGGAGGTCACCGACCCATTCTTCCCCACGCCCGCTGTACGCCCGCCGGGAGCCTCGGTGAAAGGAAGGGCACCTTATTAACGCCTGCGGTAGAGGAAGGGCCCCTTGTTAACAGCCCCGAGTGCTCGCTCAGCCGTCCCCGCGCGAGCGATCCTCGGTCCGGCGACCAACAGCTCCCGGCCCGCGTGCACCACCGTCTCCGGGTTGAGCGCGACGCTCACGGTCCACCTGATGTCGCAGGTAGCCGACACGTCGAAGGACGGCGCGCCGCCAGCCTCGCCCACCGAGGTACGTGCACCTCGCCTGCGGGTTGCGGCGGCACGGTTCTGTCCAGCTACACGCCGACCAACCTCTCATGAGATGGGCGGTCACCACCGCGCACGGAGGCGTCATGCCCCGACCCATTGCTCCCGTAACCGCGCGGCCAAGGTGCGCGCCGAATCCACCCAGCTCGAAAGGTTACTTATGGCCGACATGACCAGAGACCGATAGGGCCGCCGGCAGGGCGGACTCCCTGATACTCCGACTCGGCATCGGAATCTTGGACAGTTTCCGTTAGCGCCTGACGGAAACTGTCCAAGATTCCGATGCCACACCCAACTTCGAGCCAATCATCGGACATCGAGCAGGCGACCAAACGGATGGAACAGGCAAAGCGCGCCGCCGGTCACGCGACGAACCGGCGTTGGCCCCACAGTCGGCGGCCACCGACAGTGCGGCCAGAATCTGGCCACTGGTCGCTACGGCTGCTGGTCCCGCCGCCGTGGGATCCGGCGCAGCGCGTGCCAGATGGCGAGCGGGATGCTGGCGAGGATCGCCATCACCGCGATGGTCAGCGCGAAAGTGGTCGCCATGGTCTGGCTCGGCCAGCCCGTCTGGAGCCGGACGAGGTACGGCAGTGGCACCGCGGCCCCGGCGAGCAGGCCAGCGAGACAGACACCGCCGACGGTCGCCCCCGACGGTTCAGGATCGGCGGCAGCAAGCGGTACGGCGACAATTGCCGGGACCAGGGTCAGGCCCACCATCATGCCCAACGGAATGAACAGACCATCGTGTACGCCGGCCGATGCCTCCTCGATGAAGATGGCCATTACCAGCAGGCCGGGTAGGCCGACAACGACCGCCACCGGGGCCACGAACCAGCCGTGCCGCCGTGCCAGAAGCGCGCTGCAACCGATGAAAACCACCATGCTCCCAACCGCGAGCGACAGCGGAGCGGCAATTGTCGTACCTATGGTGACGGTCGCCTTCATGGCGTTCGGAATTGGCTGCGGGGGATCGTCGGTCAGGGATTCCCTTCCGACGAAGGGACGCAGCCCGATCCGCTCCCAGTCGCCGGAGGCGTCACGACGGACCAGGCCGTCGCGGCCGTTGGCCACCATGACCACCACGCCCCCGCCCGGCTGGTCCCGCACCACCAGCGCACGGGAGGACAGGTACTCGCGGACATCACCTACGCCCGGGTAGGTCATGCCGAGCCGTTGCCGGGCCTCCTCGTCGATTTGCCACGCGACGCGCCAGGTCGTCCCACCGTCCTGACTCTCCTCGACCGCCAGCTGGTGCGGCACGATCCGGAAGCAGTGCCGCGGTTCCCGTGCCGAGCAGTCCTCTTCCGATGCCGGTGGCGGTCGCCCGTCCCAGAAGTGTTCCTCGTCGGCCTCCGGATGCGACGAGAACGTGAGCCCGTCGTCCTTGCTGGCCCACCAGGAATAGGGCTCTCGCGAGTCCTTGTGAAAGGCGTTGCCGATGCCGACCAGGACCGTGCCCCGCCACTCGACGATCGTGACGGCGTCGTCGTAGACGACGGCGGAGGTGGCCGCGACGCCCAACCCGGCTATCGGCAACACCACCAGCACGGCCACCATCCGCAGCCACCGGGCCAGGGTCGGGCGGGCCGCCGCCGACCGCCACGTCCACCAGGCCAGCGCCAGCGCCGGCAGCGCCAGCAGGTCCGAGACATCCGCCAGGATGACCGACGGCCCGTTGACGACACTCCACGCCGACGAGGCCAGCGCGGCTCCCGCGGGACTGGCCTTCACGGCGGTGAACCCTGCCCCCACCAGGAAGATCGCGATGGCCGCCAGCAGGTCCGCCAGCCCGACCGCAGTGTTCCTCGCCGGATCGGACGGACGATGTCGGGGCCGTTCCGCGCCGCCCACCACAGCGGCGCGGGCCGCACGGCGCAAGGCCGGCAGCGCGCAGCAGCTGGCCAGTACGAGCGCCGCCAACGGTGGCGCCATCACCAGACCGGCGACATCGCTGAGCTTTCCGGTCAACCAACCGGGATAGGCCGCCTTCAGGACGTGGTCGTTGAGGATCAGCAGCACCGTGGCTGCCACGGTCACCGGGTGGATCAGCCAGGCCAGAAACGGGTCGATCAGCCCCTTGGGCGACCGGTCCACGCCCCCGTCGTACTTCCGCGACGCGCCCATGCTTTCACCGTCGCGTAGGCGCGTAACACCTCCGTCTCGTCCCGACCTCAACCCGACATAGATCCTGACGGGTATCGAAGTCGACGGTTCGGAGGCCGTCGGGCAGTGCCAGCAGCGCACATCGACACGCCATCAGGCAGTATGGCGAGGAGGTCAGTCCTCACTTCGGCGCAGTGCTTCGCGGGAGAGGAAGTCTGCCCTGCGGATCACTTCCGGGAGCCGGTACCGCGGGCTCAGGTCGAGCGTCAGGGATGTCGCCTCGTCGAGGTTGGTGCGGTGGCCCGCCGACACGAACACCGGCTTGACGTCGGTCTGCGTTCGCAGCACCCGGCCCAGCACCTCATCGCCGTCGCACAAGGGCGACCAGTCGCCCCGACGCCGACCGGGCTGGTCGTACGTCCCGACGAACGGCGTCTTCGCCACCCCGAAGGTGGGCCGCTCCGTCACGACGCCCAGGTGGCAGGCCAACCCGAATCTTCGTGGATGCGCGATGCCGTACCCGTCACACACCACCACCTCGGGACGACACCCGAGCGTGCCCAGCGCCTCCAGCAGGATCGGCACCTCGCGGAAGGCCAGCAGCCCCGGCACGTACGGAAAGCTCACCTCGCCGTGCACGACGGCCGACTCCACCTCCTCGCGAGTGGTCACGTCGATGACCACGGCGGCGGCGGTGATTCGCGGCGAGAACTTGTCGTACGACACGTCGACGCCGGCCACCAGCGTCGGGTTGGTGCCCAGGTGAGTGTCCAGGTCGAGGCGCTGCTTCAACTGCTCCTGGATCCGCTCCGCCTCCGCGACGGAGGTCGGCTGTTCGTGGTGCACGGCGTTGCCGGCTCAGGCCGCACGGCGCAGCACGAAGGTGTCCAGGTCCTCGCCGCCGTACCAGTCGCTGCGGCGGCCAATGTGGGTCATGCCGAGCCGGCAGGCGACCGCCTTGGAGGCCGTGTTGCCGGGGTCGACCACGGCGTGGATCAGCAGGGTGCCGGTGGTGAACTCCCGGTCGACAAGGGCTCGGGCGGCCTCGGTGGCGTACCCGTTGCCCCAGGCGTCCGGGTGCAGGTGCCAGCCCACCTCGATGTCGTCGGTGAGGACCTGCTCGTCCCGCCCCGGCAGCGGCTTGAGCATGGCCGTGCCGACCGCGACTCCGGTGTCGCGTACCTCGATGGCCCAGGTGCCGTACCGGTCGCCGTGGTCGGCGTGCCGCTTTCGCCACATGGTCAGCCGCTCGACCGCCTGCGCCGGGTCGGTCATCGGCAGCCCGGACGCGGCACCGAGCCACCGGGCGATCACGGGACGGCGGTAGATGTCGAAAAGTCGGGCCAGGTCCGCCGGCTCGTCGGTCCAGTCGCGCAGCAGCAGCCGTTGGGTGGTGACGATCGCCATGGTGCCGGATCGTAATGGCGATCAGCGCCCGTGCAACGTAGTTACCCCCACCGGGGCGGTGGCACGGCAGTGGCCCCGACCGGTGTCGACGAGTCGCACCGGCCGGGGCCACAGGATCATTCGATCAGCCGCGGGTCAGCTCACGACCCGTTCCACCACAGGGCGCTGGCGACCTGCGGGTAGAGGCCCTCGGGGTGGGCCCGGAAGAGCGGCTCGGTGCCGAACAGGGTCACGTTCGCACCCTTCGCCACACCGCTCACCACCACGGCGTGGCCAGCGGCGGCCGCCTGACCGCCCCAGTGACCGGCGAGGAAGAAGCCCTCGTCGGCCAGGCGCTGGTCGACCCGTACGCCGGCACCGACCCGGGTGAAGTACTGCGGTGCGTCGACGAACGCCGTCGGCAGCGCGTTACCCGTGATCGGCGAAGCCGGGTCGTTCACCACCTTGACGATGCCGTTCGCGTCGCTGCGTCCGGCCGCGATCGTGACGTCGAGCAGCCCAGCCCGGTCGTTGAACTGCTTGCCGCTGCTGCCCCGGCCCACGACGGTGCCGCCGTTCGCCAGCCACTGGTTGAACGCCGCGGCCTGCGTGGCGTTCAAGCTGAGCGGGTTGAACGACGTCGTGGAGACGAAGAAGGCGTCGAAGTCGCCGAACGACAGCGCCCCGTTGTTGAACGCGGTGTGGGTCACCGAGATCGGGGTGAAGCCCATCTGCTGCAGGGCGAAGATCTCGCCGCCGTTGGCCGACACACCGAGCCGGGTCTTGGCGACCGGCTTGGCCGTCCGCACCTCCGGCGGGGTGATCTTGGTGAACTCGACACCGTACGCGTCGGCGATCGGGCGTACGACGGACGCGTTGGCCGTCACGACGAAGTTGCCGTTGGGCATCCGGCCCAGCTTCACCCCGTCGTTGAGCAGGTGGTTCACGGCGCGGATACCCGCCACCGAGTCGACGACCAGGCCGTACTCCGACCGGTTGCCCGGCGCCACCTCGCCGGTGGCACGGGCCTCGGTCACCGGACGCAGCACCTTCGGGTCGAGGGTGACGTCCTCGGTCACCCGCTCCACCGTCGCGCCCCAGAGGTGACCGTGGCTCCAGGCCGAGATGTCGTACATCGCGTTGAAGTCGTTGGTCACGTCCCGCCCGACCTCGAGCAGGGCGCTCGCCAGACCGCGCTTGGCCTGACGCATGTCGACCACGTAGGCGCCGACCTCGTAGCTCTTGCCGTTCAGCTGGAACGGCCGCCAGGCCCGCTGCACGGTCAGGTCGTTGTCCAGCATGAACTGGACCAGCCGAGCCGCTGCGGTTGCGCTGCGCTGGTCCGCGCCGGCCGGGATGACGTACGCCCGCGGGAAGCCCTGCGGGTGCGTCTTGGCGTTGTCACCACGGGCGAGCGAGAGGGCCAGCGGGTCGTCGATCGGCCGCGTCGCCTCGCCGTCCACGCCGCGCCGGAACCACTCGAGCTGGTTGGCCAGCAGTTCCTTCTGGTTCTGGGTGGCGTAGCCGAGGTTGCCCTTGATCGACGCCTTCGCGACGGCGGTGTTGATCCGGGTGCGCTCGTGCCGCTCCGCCTCGGCCAGGTTGCCCCGGGGGTTCAGCGGAACCTCGATGGTGTGCCCGATCGTGCCGTGGTACATCGAGTACATCGGGGTGAAGATCGGCGGCCAGTCGTCCCAGCCCTGGGAACGGTCCCGGAACGGGATGTCGTTGCGCCGGGTGCCGTCCGGGTTCGCGCAGGTGGCGCGGGTCTCGCCGGTGGCGAGGATGGCCTGCTCCATGGCCAGCGCGTTGCGCAGCGCGTACTTGATGTACAGGTCGTACTCGTAGTTGTCACCGTGCGGACCGGTGGTCGGCTCGATGAGGGTGCAGGACACGTACCCGTGGATGTCAAGCATGGTGAGCGGGCTGTAGCGGACGAGCTGGGCGCGAACCGCGCGGACCTCAGGCTGCGAGGCCGTGATGTAGTCGCGGTTCATGTCGAAGCCGTTCGCGTTGGCCCGCGTCGCCGCGACCCGACCGTCCGGGTTGTTCGTCACGACGAAGGCGATCACGTGACGGTCGAGCATCTTCACGATCTCGGTGTCGTTCGAGAAGGCGAGCTCCTGGAGAACCTGGAGGCTGGCGTCGGTGCCTTCCCACTCGTTGCCGTGGATGTTGTTGTTGATGAACAGCGGGGTGCGCCAGTTGTCGTACCCGCCGGCGGCCAGCTTGGCCTGGGCCGCGTGCGGGTCGCTGATCCGCAGGTCCGACAGCTCCTGCCAGTTCTTCCACTGGGCGTCGGTCATCGGCGAGGTCGCCAGCACCAGGTGCAGGTCGCGGCCCAGCACGGACTGGCCGATGACCTCCACGCTGATCCGGTTGCTCTGCTGGAGCGCGCGCAGCGCGGCCGGAATCCCGTGGTACGGAATGAGGTTGAGCGGGATGGACGCGTCGGTCAGCTCCACCGACACGTCCTTGATCACGTCATTGCGCGGCTTGCCGGGCAGCTTGGCCGACGGCGCCGGCTCGGCGGGCTGCCGACCCGGCGCGTCGGCAGAGCGCCCCCGCTGGTTTGACCCGACACCGAACGGCAGGTTGGTGTCGGACTGACCGCGGGGCGACTCGACCGCCGCGTCACGGGTTTCCGGGTCCGGCGGTGCCGCGGTGGCGGCGGTGGTTGGTCCAAAGAGGAGCCCTGCGGCGAGCAGGACCGCCAATGGTCGACGAACACGCACGTACATACCTCGATTCGAGGGGGCAGGGCGCCGGCGGCGACTTCTGGTCACGATCACCAGCGCCACGATGATTGGCTGTTCTACCAGCGACGGAAGCGCAAGTCGATAGCTCGGACCACACGGGAGCGCTTCCCGGACGATTTGCCGAGCGGCAACCGTGCCAAAACGGTTCACTGCTGGTCAACGCTCAGGCACCCCGGGCGCGCCGGCACGCCGCCCGTCCGACCAGGCTGATCCACTCGGCCGCACACCGCGCGGTGACCTCCCCGGCCCAAGAATCGTGCTCGATCCTGGTTCGAGTGGCATCGTCGTCGCCAGGAGGCCACTCGAACCAGGATCGAGTGGCATCCGCCTGCTGGCGGGCGGCGGGGCGGGCTACGCG
>NZ_POTY01000231.1 GCF_003236315.1 Micromonospora craterilacus | reverse complement strand
GGGTGGGTCAGGGCGGTGGAGACCGCGGCGGCTACCGCGGCCACGCCGGTGGCGTCGGTGACCGCGAAGTGGTCTCCGGGCACCTGCCGGCGGGTCGCCACGGCACCGTCGGGCAGCCGGTCGCCCAGCGGCACCAAGTAGCCGCCGGCCGCGCCGCCCAGCGCGGTCTGCGCCTCCAGCAGGTGCACGGTGAGCCCCGGCGCCGCCGGCACCTCGTACCGGACCAGCGCCCGGGTGTGCGCGGCGAAGACCCCGAACAGCCGCTCGGCCGCGTCCAACCCCAGCGACGCCAGCTCCGGCCGGCTGCCGACCACACCACGCCAGGCGGCGCGCAGCGCCCCCTCACCAGCGCCCCCATCGCCTGCCGGCTGGTCGGCCGCCGGTTGGCCGGCCCTCGGCTGGTTGCCTGGCTGGTCTGCCGGCGGGTTGGCCGGCTGGTTACCCGGTTGGCCGGCCGTCGGCTGGTCGGCCGGCGGGTTGGCCCGCTTGTTACCGGGCTGGTCGGCCGTCGGCTGGTAGCCCGGCTGGTCGGCCGTCGGATGGTTGGCCGGGTTGTTGGCCCGCTGGTCGCCCGGCTGGCCGGCCGCTGGCCTGTCGGCCGCTGGCTGGCTGTCCAGCAGGTCGGCCGACGTCTCGCCGCGCGTCACGTCGGTCAGGAACGCGCGGACCAGCTCGGTCGGGCCCGGATCGTCGGGGGCGTCGGCCGGGCCGACCCACGGGTCGATCAGCACGGCCGTGCAGGGCACACCGGAGTCGGTGAGCTGTCGGCCCATCTCGTACGCCAGGACCGCCCCGAGTGACCAGCCGACCAGCCGCACCGGACCCGCTGGCAGCGCGGCGCGTAGGTCGTCGAGGTAACTGCGGGCCAGCTCGGTCAGGGTCGGCGGCACCGGGACCGCGCCGTCCAGTGCGGGTGACGCGACGCCGAGCACCGACCAGTCGTCGCGCAGCCGCTCGACCAGCTCGCGGTAGCAGAGCAGGTCGCCGCCGACGGGGTGGACCAGCACGATCGCGGGGCCGTCGCCGAGGGCCAGCGGCTGCACCGTCGACGCGGTTGCCGCACCGTCCCGGGTGTCCAGCAGCCGGGCCAGCGCGGCGACCGTGCGGTGCTGGTAGAGGGCGGCCAGCGGCAGCCGGCTGCCGAACTCCCGCTCGACGCGGTTCATCAGCTGTGCCGCCTGCAACGAGCTGCCGCCGAGGGCGAAGAACGCGTCGTCGATGCCGACCGCCGGCAGGTCGAGCAGCTCCGACCAGAGCGCGGCCAGCCGCCGCTGGGTGTCGTCCTGCGGGGCCCGGAACTCGCCGGTGGCCGGGGCGAGCCCGGCGGCTGCCGCGGTGAGCGCGGCCCGGTCCACCTTGCCGTTGCCGGTCAACGGCAACGCGGCCCGTACCTCGATCACCGGCGGCACCAGGTACCCGGGCAGCGTCCCACCCAGCGCGGCACGCAGCTCGTCGGCGAACTCCGGCCCCGCCGCCTCGGCGGCGAAGTCGGGCGGCGCCGCCTCGGCGGCGACGAAGGCGACCAGCGACGCGCCCCGCTCGCCACGGCGGGCGACCACCACAGCGTCGGCGACCCCGGGCTGCTCGACCAGGGCGGCCTCGATCTCGCCGAGTTCCACCCGGAAGCCGTTGATCTTCACCTGCGGGTCGTCGCGGCCGAGGAACTCGATCACCCCGTCCGGCCGGTACCGGCCCAGGTCGCCGGTGCGGTAGAGCCGCTCGCCGGTCACCGGGTGGGTGACGAACGCGGCGGCGGTCAGTTCGGGCGCGTGCAGGTAGCCGTCGGCGAGCCCCCGGCCGGCGATGTACAGGTCCCCGGGTACCCAGTCCGGCCGGTCGGCGAGCCGGGCGTCGAGCACGTGGAAGCGCTGGTTACGCAGCGGCCAGCCGTACGGGACGCTGGTCCAGTCCGACGGCACCCGGGCGGGCACGTCGAACCAGTTCGACCAGATCGACGCCTCGGTGGCCCCGCCCAGCGCCACGCATCGCGCGGCCGGCGCGATCTCGGCCAGCTCGCGGCCAAGCGGCAGCGGCACCCAGTCACCACTGACCATCGCCAGCCGCAGCCGGTGCGGCCGGTCCCGGTCGGCCGCCGCGCGGACGTAGTCGACGAACATCGCCAGGTAGGCGGGGACCGAGTTCCACACCGTCACCTCTGCCCGGCGTACCAGCTCGTGCAGGTGCACGACCTCACGGGCCTGCGCCGGATCGGGCACGACCACCGCACCACCGACGGCCAGCAGCCCGAACACGTCGTACACGGACAGGTCGAAGGTGAACTCCGAGACCGCCAGCACCCGGTCGGCGGCGGTGACCCCGAAGCGTTCGTTGACGTCCACGATGGTGTTGGCCGCGCTCTGGTGGCGGATCATCACGCCCTTCGGCGTGCCGGTGGTGCCGGAGGTGAAGATGACGTACGCCAGCGCCTCCGGCTCGTCGGCGGCCTCGGCGTCGGGCAGGTCGCCGGCCGGCAGGTCGGCCAGGCGGAACCGGACGGCATCGGTGGGGGCGCCGGCCAGGTCGTCGTCGGTGTGGCCGAGCACCGCGCGGACCCCGGCCCCGGTGAGGATCTGCGCCCGGCGCCGGGGCGGCCAGCCGGGGGAGACCGGCACGTAGCCGGCCCCGGTCATCAGCACGCCGAGCAGCGCGGCGATCTGGTCGACGCCCCGGTCGGCGACGACCGCGACCAGGTCGCCCGGGCCGCGTCCGGCGGCGCGCAGCGCGGCGGCCACCGTCCCGGCCCGCTCCCGCAGCTGCCGGTATGTCACGCCACCGGTCGGGGTGAGCACGGCCTCGGCGTCGGGGGTGCGGCGGGCCTGCGCCAGGAACATCCCGTGCAGGGTGCGTGGGGCCGTCTCGGCGGCGGTGTCGTTGACCCGGGCCCGTACCGCCAGCTGCCGGTCGGGGGTGAGCCGGTCGCCCCGGGTCGCCGTCCAGGCCGCGTCGTCGGTGGCCAGGTCGACCAGCAATCGCCGGTACGCGGCGAACATCTCGTCGACCAGGCCGGCCGGGTACAGACCGTCGGCGGTGTCCCAGCTGAACACCATCTCACCGGCCCGCATGAACACCTGGTGGTCGAAGGCCACCTGCGGGGTACGCACCATCGACTCGCGGCGCTGCCAGCCGAGCAGTTCCAGGAAGACCGGGTCGGTGTCGGAGCCGAGCCCGAGCATGCTGGTGAAGACCACCGGCATCCGGGCGCCGGAGACGGTGCCGGAGCGGCGGTTCAGCTCGCGGATCACCGACACGCCACTGAACGCGCCGTTGGCCATGTCGCGCAGCATCCGGGAGCGCAGGGCGGCGGCGTCGGCGGTGAAGTCGCTCTCCCCGGCCGCCGGCGAGCACTCCAGCAGCAGGGTGCTGGCGAAGCTGCCGATCAGCCGGGACACGTCCGGGTGCAGGTTGAGCCGCTCGCCGTACATGATGTTCACGGTGAACCGGGCCTGGCGGCTCCAGTGCCGCAGCACCCGGGCGAACGCGGCGGCGACGGCCATCGTCGGGGTGAGCCGGCGGCGGCGCAGCGCGGTGCTGAACGCGTCGGTCAGCTCCACCGGCAACGCGAAGGTGCGCCGCACCAGCGGGCCGTCGTGCCGCCCGCCCCGGCGCAGCGGCAGTTCCGGGGCGCCGGGCAGTTCGTCGAGCCGCTCGGTCCAGTAGCGGCGGGCCGCCGCGTACTCCGGGCCGTCGCGGCGCTGTTCCAGCTCCCGGCGGTACCGCTCGTAGCTGAAGTCCAACGGCGTGAGCGTGCCGCCGGCCAGCAGGGTACGCAGCTCTTGGGCGAACACCTCGCCGGACTGGCCGTCGAAGACCATCAGCCGGCCCGCCATCTGCACCAGGTACTCCGCGTCGTCGCACCAGACCACCATCCGGAAGGCGGCCGGGCCGGACAGCGGCGGACCGTCGCCGGACAGCTCGCGGCGGCTGGCGGCCAGCAGCGCCGCGCGTCGCTGCGGGGACTCGCCGCGCAACGACCGCACCCCGAGCGGCGACGGCGGGTCGTCCAGGATCCGCACCAGACCCGCCTCGTCGACGGCGCAGCGCAGCATCGGGTGCCGGCGGACGAGGGTACCCACGGCCGCGGCGAACGCGTCGGTGTCGAACGGCGGGCCGCCGTACTCCTCGTAGAACAGGGCGGGGCCGCCGAGCTGGAAGTCGCCCAGCTCGCCGATCAGGTAGGCCTGTTGCAGGTCGCTGAGTCCGAAGCCGGTTGCCGTGAGCTGGTCCATCGTGCTCCTCGCGGGGCGAAGGCGGCGGTCAGCCGACCGTGGGCTGTTCCCGTACGGCCGCGAGCAGTTCCGCGGGCGTCGGGCGGTCGAAGACCTCGAACAGCGGCAGCGAGACCCCGAACTCCTCGGCGACGTGGTGCACGAGGGCGGCGGCGGCCATCGAGTCGCCGTCGAGGTCGGTGAAGAAGTCGGAGCCGTCGGTGACCGACTGCTGGAAGATGAACTCCCAGACCTTGCGCATCCTCTGCAGGTCGTCCACGCCAGTCTCCTCGTCGCAGGTCAAGGGCTCACACGATGGCGCGCAGCGCGAGCCGGGCCAGCGGCGCCGCCCGGTCGATGCGGTGCTCGTAACGGTCGGCGCCGGTGGCGACCGCGCTGACGCCGCGTACGCCGATGAACCGCAGCGGCTCCGGCTCCCAGCGACGCGAGGCGTTGTCCACCCAGCACAGCCGGGTCTCCGGGCGGCTGACCCCGGCCACCAGGGCGGCCAGCGATCGGGCGGCCAGGTTGCTCAGGGCGATGCCTTCGCCGCCGTACCCGCCGGCGTGGCCCAGCCCGGTCTCGCGGTCGTAGACCACCTCGGGTTCGGTGTGCCGGTGCAGCCCGTACACCCCGCTCCAGCGGTGCGACACGGGCACGTCGGCCAGGTCGGGCAGCAGCTCGGCGAGGGTGCGGCGCAGCCGGTCGTACGCCCGCCGCCCGGCCGCCTCCCGGCGGTCGGTGGCGGAGCCGAACCGGTAGTAGGCGCCCCGCCCGCCGAGCACCAGCCGGTCGTCCTGGGTGCGTTGCAGGTAGCCGAACTGGTAGCGGGACTCGGCGACGGTCATGTGGTCGTCGAGGCCGATCCGCCGCCAGGTGCCGGCGTCCAGCGGCTCGGTGGCCAGCACGTACGAGTGCAGCGGCAGCACCCGGCGGGCGTGCCCGGCCAGGCGGGCGGTGTAGCCCTCGGTGGCGCACAGCACCGACCGGGCGCGGATCGTGCCGGAGTCGGTGACCAGCAGCCCGGGGGCGATCCGGGTGGCCCGGGTGTGCTCGACGACCCGGACCCCCCGGCGTTCCACCGCGGCGAGCAGGCCGCGGGCGATGCGGGCCGGCTGCACGGTGACGCAGTGCGGGGTGTACGCGGTGGCGCGCACGCCGGCCAGTCCGACCCGCTCGGCGGCCGGCGGGCCGACGGTCAGGGTGAGCCCGCCGATGCCGAGCCGGGCCCGCACGTCGTGCCAGCCGCGCAGCCGGTCGACCTGCGGGGCGCTGCGGGCCACGTAGAGGGAGCCGTCGTGCCGCCAGTGCGCGTCGATCCCCTCGGTGGTGAACACCCGGTGCAGCTCGTCCAGGGTGCGCTGACCGGCCCGGTACAGCCGCATCGCGGCCATCGGGCCGTGCCGGCGGACCAGGCTCATCAGCAGCGCGGGCATCTCCGCGGTGCACCAGCCGCCGTTGCGGCCGGAGGCGCCGAAGCCGGCCCGCCCGGCGTCGACCACCACCACCGACAGCTCGGGACGGAACGTGCTCAGGTAGTAGGCGGTCCACAGTCCGGTGTAGCCGGCGCCGACGATGGCCACGTCGGCGGTGGTGTCGCCGTCCAGCGGTGGCCGGGTGGCGAGCTGGTCGGCGGGCAGCCCGTCGAGCCAGAGCACCCCCTCGGTGCCGGTGGCCGGGGCGGTGAGCGGCGGGCGGGTCACGCCGCCGCCAGCTCGCGGGCCAGCGCCCGGCGGTCGATCTTGCCGACCGGGGTGTACGGCAGCTCGCCGGTGACGTGCAGCCGGTCGGGGAGTTTGAAGTCGGCCAGCCCGCGTTCGCGCAGGAAGTCGCGGACCTCGGCGAGGCTGGGCGGGGTGCCCCGGGCGACGATGACCGCGCAGCTCTTCTCGCCGAGTCGGGAGTCGGGCACCGGCACGAGGGCGGCGGTGCGGACCGCCGGGTGGGCCACCAGGTGCCCCTCGACCTCGTCGACGGAGACCTTCTCGCCGCCCCGGTTGACCACGTCCTTGATCCGGCCCACCACGACCAGCCGCCCGGCGGGGTCGCGGCGCACCAGGTCGCCGGTGCGCAGGAACCCGTCGGCGGTGAACACGGTGCGGTTGTGCTCGGGCACCGCGTAGTAGCCGCGCAGCGTGCACGGCCCGCGGGCCAGCAGCTCACCGACCTCGCCGGCCGGGACGTCACGGTCGGTGTCGTCCACCACCCGCAGCTCGTCGGCGGGGCTGAGCGGGGTGCCCTGGGTGGTGGCGGCGGCCTCGTCGCCGTCGCCGGGCCGGGTGAAGCAGAGCACGCCCTCGGCCATGCCGAACCAGTGGGTCAGGGTGGCGCCGGTGGCGGGTCGCACCTGGCGGGCCACCTCCGGGCTGAGCGTGGCGCCGCCCACCTCGATGATCAGCTTGGACAGGTCGGCGCCGAAGATGCCGGCGGTCTCCGTCCAGACCGGCAGCAGCGCCGGCATCAGCGTGGTCAGGGTGACCCGCTCGGCCGCGATCAGGGGGAACACCTCGTCCGGGGCGGGACTGGCGGCCAGCACGGCCCGCCCGCCGGCGCGCAGCGCCCCCAGCACCCCCGGGCAGCCGAGCGCCGCGTTGTGCGCCACCGGCAGCGCGGCGAGGTACGCGCCGTGCTCGTCGAAGCCCATCGCCTCGGCGGTGGCCCGCAGTTGGAAGGCGTAGTCGTCGTGGGTGCGCGGGATCAGCTTGGGCAGGCCGGTGGTGCCGCCGGAGAGCAGGAAGAACGCCACCTCCGACGGGTCGGGGGCGGGCAGCTGCACCGGGTCGGCGTCGACGTCGGCGAGCGCGGTCAGCTCCTGCGCCTCGCCGGCCACCAGGACGTGCTTGACCCCGGGCACCGTCTGACGGACGGCCCGGGCCAGGTCCCGGTGGTCGGTGCCGGCCACCACGTCGGGCACCACCAGGGCCACCGCGCCGGAGTACTCGGCGAGGTAGACCAGCTCGGCCCGGCGGTGGGCGGGCAGCGCGAGCACCGGCAGCGCGCCGATCCGGAAAAGCGCCACACACGTCACGACGAAGTCCGGGGTGTTCGGCAGCTGCACGACGACCCGGTCGCCGGGCCCGACACCGAGCCCGACCAGCCCGGCGGCCAGCCGGTCGGCGCGGGTGTCCAGCTCGGCGTAGCCGTACCGGCCGTGGCGGGTCACCACGGCGGTGCGGTCGGGGTCCCGGGCCGCCCAGGGACGTAGCAGGTCACCCAGCACCTCGCCGCGCCAGATGCCGTCGCGGCGGTAACGCCGGGCGACGTCGTCGGGCCAGGGGACGCATCCGGTCAGCATGGTCGGCCTCCAGGACGTACCGGACGGGGACTGCCTCCGCCCGGGGCGGACCCGACCGACGCTATGCGACGTGTCTTCTCACGCACAAGTGTCTGTCGCTTCTGTGTGTCGGCAAATCCTACATGCGTCATCTATCGTGAGCCTGCCCGGCCAACCCGACACGAGCGTGGGAGAAGACGATGCGGATAGTCGTGGACTACGACCGGTGTGACAGCCACGGGGTCTGCGCCGACAGCGCGCCCGAGGTGTTCGAGATCCGGGACGACGATTTCATGTACGTGCTGGTCGAGCAGCCGCCGGCGGCCCAGTTGCCGCAGGTGGAGACGGCCGTACGCGGCTGCCCCAAGCTCGCCCTGTCGCTGCGTGAGGAGTGAGGGCCGTGGCAGAGGCGGTCATCGTCGCCGCGGCGCGTACCCCGATCGGCCGGCGCGACGGGTGGCTCAGCGGACTGAAGGCGGTCGAGCTGCTGCGTACCGTGCAGCGGGAGGTGCTCGACCGGGTCGGCCTGCCACCGTCGGAGGTGGACCAGATCATCGGCGGCTGCGTCACCCAGGTCGGCGAGCAGAGCCTCAACGTGACCCGGAACGCCTGGTTGAGCACCGGGTTGGACCCGGAGGTGGCCTGCACCACCGTGGACGTGTCCTGCGGCTCGGCGCAGCAGGCCAACCACCTGGTCGCCGCGCTGATCACCGCCGGCGTGATCGACGTGGGCATCGCCTGTGGGGTGGAGTCGATGTCCCGGGTGCCGGTGGGCACCAACCTCTACCAGGGCCCCGGGCACTACAAGACGGACGACTACCCGTGGGACGACCCGCCGAAGGCCCAGTTCGGCGGGGCGGAACGGATCGCCGCCAAGTACGGCGTGGACCGGGCCGCCGCCGACGCGTACGGGGTGCGTTCCCAGCAACGCGCGGCGCGGGCCTGGGCGCAGGGGCGCTTCGACGCCGAGGTCGTCGCCGTACGCGCGCCCGACGGCGCCGGCGGCAGCGTCGAGGTGGCCCGGGACCAGGGCCTGCGCGAGACCACCCCGAAAGGCCTGGCCGCCCTGCGGCCCACCATCGACGGTGGCGTGCACACCGCCGGCACCACCTCGCAGATCTCCGACGGCGCGGCGGCCGTCCTGTGGATGTCGGCCGAACGGGCCGCCGCGCTGGGGCTGCGTCCGCGGGCCCGGATGCTGCACCAGGTCGTCACCGGATCCGACCCGTACCTGCTGCTGGAGGGGCCGGTGGTGGCCACCCGCAAGATCCTCGACCGGGCCAAGATGCGGCTGTCCGACATCGACCTGGCCGAGGTCAACGAGGCGTTCGCGGCCGTCGTGCTCGGCTGGACGGCCGCCCATGACGCCGATCCGGACCGGGTCAACGTCAACGGCGGCGCGATCGCGCTGGGGCACCCGCTGGGTGCCTCCGGCACCCGGCTGCTGGTCAGCGCCCTGCACGAGCTGGAACGCACCGACCGGGAACTGGCCCTGGTGACCATGTGCTGCGGTGGGGCGCTGGGCACCGCGTCGATCCTGCAAAGGATGTGAGCCGGATGGACGGCACGGAGCTGTACCGCGACGCCGGTGACTTCTATCGCGAGGCCCGCGACGACCTGGCCGGGCCGCTGCACGGGGTCCGGGTGCTGGACGTGACGAAGGTGTGGTCCGGTCCGTTGACCAGCGCGATCCTGGCTGATCTGGGTGCCGACGTGATCCGGGTGGAGCTGCCGCACGGCCGCGACGGCGAGGTGCCGCCCCGGATCCCGGGCACCGGGCTGTCCTGGTTCCGGCAGACGGTCAACCGCAACAAGCGCAGCGTCGGGCTCGACCTGCGGGAGCCGTCGGGCCGGGAGACGTTCCTGCGGCTGGTCGGCACCGCCGACGTGGTGGTGGAGAACTACCGACCGGGCACCCTCGACGGGTGGGGGGTGGGCTGGGCGCAGTGCCGCGCCATCCGTCCCGACCTGGTCTTCGTCTCCATCTCCGGCTGGGGCCAGTACGGCGCCCGGCGGGCCGAGGCGGCGTACGACCCGATCGTGCAGGCGGCCAGCGGGTGGATGTCGCTCAACGGCGACCCCGACGGCGGCCCGGTACGCGCGCCGACGTTCCTCGCCGACGAGCTGGCCGGCCTGCACGGCGCGATCGGCGCGCTGGCCGCCCTGTGGCACCGCCGTTGCACCGGCGAGGGACAGCACGTCGACGTGGCGATGTTCGACGCCATGCTCGCCGGCGGCGCCGGCCTGCACACCCTGGCCGCGGCCGGGCGGCCACCGGCGCGCTGGGGCAACCAGACCGACTTCGTGGTGCCCGCCAACGTCTACGACTGCGCCGACGGGCAGGTCTACCTCGCCGTCGCGCTGGACCGGCACTGGCGGGCACTTGCCGAGGCGATGGACCGCCCGGACCTGGCCCGCGCCCCGGGGTTCGCCCGCGCGGCCGACCGGTTGGCCAACCGGGCCGAGGTGGACGCCGTGGTCGCCGGCTGGTGCGCCGCCCGGCCCGCCGACGTCGCGGTCGCGGCGCTGGTCGACCGGGGCCTGACCGTCTCCCGGGTGCGCACGGTGGCGGAGGTGGTCGCCGATCCGCACGTGGCGCAGCGGTCGATGCTGCAACCCACCGTGCTCAGCGACGGCAGCACCGCCCCGATCGTCGGGCCGGCGGCGAAGTTCTCCCGTACCCCGACCCGGGTCCGCCAGGGCGCGCCGGCGCCCGGTCAGCACACCGCGCAGGTGCTCGCCGAGCTCGGTGCGGTGCCCGCCGGAACGGCAAAGCAAACATACGACACCGCTTGCTGATCGCGGTACCGATGGGTCAGTATGTTGGCGCGGGAAAGATACAACACACCCGCCAGTGACGTGTCGTGTTGCGTCCAGTCGGCAGGCGTCCGACAGGGGAGGTTGGCTTGACCACTCAGCTCCGAGCTCTGGTGACCGGCGTCTCGCGGGGCATCGGCCGGGCCACGGCGCTCCGGCTGGCCGAGCAGGGCTACGCGGTGGCCGGTTGCTACAGCAGCGCCAGCGAGGCGGCGGCCAAGACCCGGGCGGAGGTGGCGGCCTTCGGGGTGCCGGTGCACTTCGCACCCTGCGACGTGGCCGACCTGGCCGCCGTGGAGGAATTCGTCGGGGCCGCCGAGGACGCGATCGGCCCGATCGACTGCCTGGTCAACAACGCCGGCATCACCCGCGACAGCCCGCTGGTGCTGTCCACCGAGGCGGACTGGCAGGCGGTGCTGTCCACAAACCTCACCGGCACCTGGAACTTCTGCCGGGCGGTGACCTTCCGGTTCATGAAGCGCCGCGCCGGGGTGGTGGTCAACATGTCCTCGGTGGCCGGCGTCTACGGCAACACCGGCCAGACCGCGTACGCGGCCAGCAAGGCCGGCATCATCGGGCTGAGCCGGTCGCTGGCCAAGGAGACCGCCCGGTACGGCATCCGGGTCAACGTGGTCGCCCCGGGCTTCATCGAGACCGACATGACCGACGCGCTCTCCGGGAAGCTGCGCGAACAGGCCCTCGGGCAGATCCCGCTGGGCCGGTTCGGTCGCCCCGAGGACGTCGCCGACCTGGTCGCCTTCCTCTGCTCGGCGCGCGCCGGCTACGTCACCGGTCAGGTCTTCCAGGTCGACGGGGGCATCACGCTGTGAGCGCCCCCGCCCCGGCC
>NZ_POTY01000230.1 GCF_003236315.1 Micromonospora craterilacus | reverse complement strand
CGGTGGTGGGTTGTCGCCTTTGACGGGGGCGAGGACGAGTTTGACCAGGGCCATGAAGGCCAGGGCCGGGACGGCGGACAGGAACCATCCGGTGGGTCCGACTTTGCCGACGGCGACGCCGAGTTGCGCGGCGAGGGAGAAGCCGGCGAACGCGACCAGGAGAACAAGCGGGTAGCCGATGGGTCCGCCGTGGCGCTTGCGGCGGCGGATGATGAGGAGGCAGGCGACGGGGACGAGTTCGGAGATGACGGCGTTGGCCCAGCCGAACCATCCGGGGGTGTTTGCGGGGCTGTTGGCCATGGTCCAGTCGTGGACGTGGGTGAAGGAGGCTGCTCCGACGTCGAGGCCGACGAAGATGACGATGAGGACCAGGCCGACGCCTTCCATGCGTGCCGCCCACGAGGCGGGCGGGTTAGTGGTGGCCATGAGGAATCACCTCCGGGGCGGTGTCGGTGGGGATGAGGTCGACCACGCCGGAGCAGTGGGCGCACATGATCGGAGCCAGCCCGACGGCGGCGAGCTTCTGCCGGAGGCAGGGCAGGCAGACGAAGTCCGCCGGGAAGATGCCTTCGCCTTCGCAGAGTTGGCAGCGGCCGAGGCAGACGGGGCAGGGGACGTAGACGGGGCCGAGGATGTCGTGAACACCGGCGGGGGTGTTCTGCTCGATGCACCACAGGCACGGATCGGCCAGGTTGAAGCTCACGAGGGGCTCCCTTCGTGGCAGTCGAGGCAGCAGCCGTAGCGGCGGGGGATGCAGTAGGGCTTGACCTGGCCGCAGACACGGCAGGTCCGCCGAGCACGCAGCGCCTTGGCGATGGCCTCCCGCTGAGCGGGGGTGGCGGTGCGTTTGGGTGCGGCGAGGTCGAGGCGGTAGAGGTAGGCGATCCGCTTGCCGCGTCGCCAGAGGATCTGGGCGACGGGGTCGTGACCGCCGGGACGAAGGCCGGCGGCACGGAGTTGGCGGCGTGTGGCGAGGCCGTCAGGGGCCATCCGGTAGGGGAAGGTGGGGAACCCGTGGCGGGTGCCGAGCGGGTCGTAGAAGCGGACCCGTAGGCCGATGTGGTCAGCGAAGTCGGTCACGGCCGGTCTCCCCAGCGCTGCTGGGCGGCCTGCCGGGAGATACCAAGCCGGGCACCGATCTCCGACCAGGAGTAGCCGAACTGGCGCAGCCCGATCACGGCGTCGGTGATGGCCGTGTCGATGTCGGCGGACAGGGCGACGAGGTCGCCGAGGGCTTCGACGTCTCCGGTGGCGACGCGGCGGCCGTGGGCGCGGATGATGCGCCGGGCGAACGCGGCGAACGCGGTGTTCTCGACGACATCGCGCCGCTTCTGACGTGGCGTCCGGGGTGTCAAGGTGTGCTTGACAGTGGTCATCGGTTGTCGCCTCCGTCGGTGTGGAGGCGGTCCCACTCGTCGGCGGCGGCGTCGAGGGCGGTGGTGACCTGCTCGGCGGTGCGGCCGGGGCGGTCGTTCCACTCGAACGGGTCGCCGTTGGGTACGTCGTCGCCGTAGAGGCGCACCGGGTCAGGGCCGGCGTCGAGCAGGTAGCAGCTCAAGGCGTCGAGAGCGCGGGAGTAGTCGCGTGCGTTGCTGTGCTGGTGGGGGACAGAGTTGAGGTGGCCGTGAGCGGCCATACCGATCGCGCCGGCCACGCAGGCGGGCGGGAACGGGTTGTCGTCCTCGGTGAGGGCGTAGTAGGTGCCCTGGTGCCAGCCGTGCCGGCGTAGGTAGAGGGCAGCCATCCGCAGCACGTCAGCGGGTGTGACCTGTGCTGCGGTGGGTGGGTTTTGGGTAGCCTTCATGGCAGCCACGTCCTTTCGGGGACTGTTGGTGGAGGTCGGCAGGACCGGTGTGCTTGCGAGGCCAATCCGGTCCTGTCGACTGCTATTGGGTGCGGAGCCGCAGGTAGCGGCGGTGGCGGGTGTCGTCGCCGCCCATCTGGTGCGGGGCGGAGACGTAGACGAGCCGGCCCGTGGCGCGGGCAGCGTGGATCATCACGGCCAGGTCCTCAGGACTGCCCACGACCCACATCTCCGTGAACTGGTTCGCGTGCTGGTTGCTGGCCTTGGCGTAGGCGCGTTCACGGGTGGTCATGGCATCTGCCAACCGGGGTCGGTGGTGGCAGGGATGGGGTAGAGGGTGTCGCTGCCGTCGTGGTCGTAGAAGCTGAAGGTTTGCGTGCACACGGTGCAGTGCAGGTGCTTCCACACGCCGCCGTTGACCTTGTCGGCCTGGGCGTGGACGACCTCGATGTACTCGGCACAGTCATGAGTGCTCATGCCGCCATCCCCCAATCAGCGGGAGAACTCGGCGGGGTGGTGAGGGTGCCGGGCCGGCGGATCCACGCGGCGTAGTCGGCGATACCGGCGATCTGCTCATCTGTCAGGTAGGCGACCTTGATCCGACGCGGGACACCGCCCTCAGCGATCAGGTACGCGGCGCCCTGGTTGGTGGGCGCGATGTCGGTAGCGGAGTAGCCCTGCTCGGCCCAACCGTGACCAAGCACGATGTTCGAGCTGTTCGGGGTGGTGCACCGGAACGCGGCCCGGTAGCCGAACAGATCCCGCAGGCTCGTGGGGATGATGTCGAACGACGGCCGCTGAGTGGCGGCAACCACGGCAGGAGAGCGACAAACTCTTCCTGCTCCTGCTTGGCACCGACGGTGGCGGAGTAGAAAGCGATCTCGTCGACCAGAACCGTGATGACCGACAGCCCGTCAGCGGCGGTCACCTTGCGGCGGTTGTGGGCGCGCAGCCAGGCGTAGCGGTTGTTCATCACCAGCTGGAGCCGCCGCAGGACATCCAACGCGGCGGTGATGTCGGGGCCGATGAACGCATCGGCGGAGTCTTCCCACTGCCCCAGCTCGACGAGCTTGCCGTCCAACAGCACGAGGCGGCTGTCGACGGAGAGGGCGGCGTGGGCGGCGATGCAGTTGAGCAGGCCGGATTTACCTCCGCCGGGTTCTCCGCCGGCGAGGAGGTTGCGGTAGGCGAGGGTGATGTAGACGGGCTGGCCGAACTCGTCGATGCCGATGAAGATCGGGTCGAACATCGACAGGCCAGGCCCCACCGGAACCCCCGCAGACGGGGAGGCGGTAGCGGTAGCCATGGGTTGCCCTCCTTGGGCGATGAGTGGGCGCGAGAAGCCACACGAACGAGCCGTCACGGCTCCCCGCGTCCCTGGGTGAAGTGGTGGGTCAGATCCAGTCGGAAACGTCGTCGGCATCCGCCGACGTCGAAGCCGCAGGCTTGCTGCCGTTGGCCGAGGTGGTGGCCGCCGGCTTGGCCGGCTTCCGGTCACCCGTGCTCTGTGTGGGCAGGGTGATGGTCGGTGCCTGCACGTCGGGCAGGTCCAGAGCGGTCGGCACCTGCTGGGGTGCCTGCTCGACGGTGGGCGTGTCCGGGTCGATCACGTCGACCAACGGTGACCCGACGTGGGCGGTGAGCACCTCACGGCGCTTGACGTCGAACCGCACATACGCGGCGTTGCGCTCCGAAGCGCGTTCGATGAGCACGGTGGAGGCGTGGCAGGTCACGGCGATCTTGTCTAACCGTGCTTCCAGGTCCTTGACCGACAGGCCAGGGCGCAGATACACCCACACCCGTTCACCGACGGGGGTCGGGGTGGCCCACAGGATCAGCGGCAGGCTGCCGGACTGGTTGGCGATGATGAACTGCGCGAAGCAGACTCGCAGCCGATGCCTGACGACCAGGCACCATCCCCACGCCACCAGCAGGCGGCGGATGACCGGAACACCGGCGGGCACACCGACGACCAGGGCGACAACGAGCAGCGTCACCACGGCCGGGGTGTAAGCAGCGAGCTGCACCCAGCCGGTGAGCAGCAGCCCGGCGAGGCCGATTTCCAGGGCCCACCACCACAGCAGCCGGATCACCGGCCAGATACGGACCAGCACCCACACGATCCCGCCCAGGGGGACGCCGACGCCGACGCCGACGAACAGGGCAAGGATCGGATGCATGTAGGAAGCGGCCACCACGGCCGCGAGCAGGCCGGCGATAGCCGCCGTCAGCACGAACGCCATCCGGGCGTTACGCGCCCAGGACCGGTGAACACGGGCCTCGATGACCGTCACCGTTCCCGTGCTTCTGCCGCCGAAGGGGCGGCGGGGGCTAGACTTGGACACGACGAGTCCTCCCAATCGCGAGTTGGGGTGGATGAGTTGGAGGGCACGGGGTCGGCAGATGTAGGAGTCGGACCGACCCCGCGCCAGCTCTTGCGGGGATGCCACCACCACAGGTGGTGACCGGACCGGGAGCGTAGGAGTCGGAACCACTCCCGGACCGTTCGTTTCTCAGATCAGCGGACCTCAGGCCGCTTCGCGCAGATGCGCAGGGAAGACACCGCAGGCTTCACACAGCACGCTGTGCGAAGGACTTACTTGGCCGAGCTACCAGACTTCTGCTTCAGCGAGATCGCACGGAACGCGACGCCGTTACGCCCGTTGGTCGCCCACGGGATGGCCTCCAACTGCTCGACCTCGATGAGCTGCCCCACCACCACACTCGGCTTCTCACCCGCCGTGGTGATGGTGATGACCTCACCGCCGTTCTCGTCGAGAACGAAGACCTGGGTGGACCACATGAGCCGGCCCGTTCCCTTCTCCGACCGCTGATTGCCGTTCTGGTCGTTCTTCGGCTCCGGGTCCCTCGACACCGTCACCTGCTTCGCCTTGGTGTCCACGTACAGCTTCACTACAGACCTCCGAGGGTTCTTGAGCGCGTCCCCTATGGACGACTGCCCGATGCAACGACGCTAACAGTTGGTTGGACAGCAAAGCACCTGTTAGGTATGCACTATCTGAATCGGTGTCCTGACGTGCGGTGACGCGGCTGATGGGCTGTTAGGTGACTGGTAGCATCTGGTAGGTGGCCGCACCTACCGAAAGAATGCCCATGTCATCGCCCCGACCCCGGTTGACCCGTGGTGAGTCCATGCATCAGCAGATCGCCCGGCACATCCGCAACGAGATCGCGGCCGGGGTCCGTCGAGATGGTGACGTGCTGCCGTCGAGCCGCGAGATGGCCGCCGAGTGGGAAACCAGCGCCTTCACCATCACGGCTGCGATGAAGGTCCTTGAGGCGGAAGGGTTCATCGAGAGTAAGTCCCGCTCGAAGCGTGTCGTGCGGGTGCCTAACCAGGAACGCCGTGGACCGGTCCGTCTGCCCAAGCCACGGGTAGTGCTCATCGGCGGGTACGCCGGCAGCGGCAAGACTGAGCTAGGGCGGATCCTCGCGCGGGCTACCGGATGGCCGATGCTCGACAAGGACACGTTGACACGCCCCATCGTCGAGGCAGCGCTAGAGATACTCGGTCAGTCCCCGAACGATCGGGAATCTGAGACCTACCTGAGGCTTGTGCGACCCCGTGAGTACGAAGCATTGAGCGGCGCGGCGGAGGAGAACGTGCAGTGCGGCAACAGTGTCATCGTTACTGCTCCGTTCATCGCGGAATTCCAGGACGCTCAATGGCTGGAGCGGGCCAGGGCCAGGTTCACGGATCTTGGCGCAACCCTCAGCGTGGTGTGGGTGTACTGCGACCCGGACACCATGAACGTGTACATCCGTCGACGAGGTGCGGCCCGTGACACGGCGAAGCTCGCAGACTGGTCCGGCTACCTCAGTCGGATCGACACTGAAGCGCGTCCACTGACTGACCACGTTGTCATCAACAACTGCACGTCCGCCAGGCCGCTGCAAGACCAGGCGGAGGCGCTCGTGAAGTCGCTCATGGGGCTGGAACTCGACTGATGCGCGGGGTGATCCTCTACGGCCCACCGGCCTCAGGCAAGGACACCGTCACCGCAGCGTTGCGCCAGCTCGACGACAGCTATCAGCAGTTCGAGCGGCTGAAAGTTGGTAGCGGTCGAACGTCTGGCTATCGGATGGGCACGGATCGACATCTGACATCACTTCGTGCCTCCGGTGACGTGGTCTGGGAGAACCAGCGCTACCACTCCGTGTACGTTGTCGATGCGCCGGCCCTCCGTCAGCAACTCGGCCGAGGAGTCCCTGTGCTGCATCTCGGCCAGGTCGAAGCGGTCGATGCCGTCCGCGAGGCGTTTCCATCAGTCAGGTGGACGGTGGTTGCTCTCACCTGCCCGCGTGACCTAGCGAAGCAGCGCATAGCCGCACGCCATACCGGCGACACGGCTGAGCGCCTCAGCGCATGGGACGCGACCGAACCACTCGTCACTGCCGACCTCACCGTTGACACGTCCACAATCCAGCCCGACGAGGCCGCGAGACTGATCGACGATGCCAGCCGGCGTGCCACGGCCACCGGTCAGTAGTTCGGCCGGCTGCCGGCGAAGTGGTTCAAAGTTTCTGTACGTCTTCAAGGCGGCCCGCAACGGGCCGCACGCGCCGCCGCCTGGGCGCGCGCCGGCCGCTGCCGCTGTCGCTCTGCGGCCGTCACGCCGAACGCCCGGCGGCTGGCGCGGAGAGCGGAGAGCCCGGAGGGCCGCCGCAGAACGACAGGGTCGCTGACCGGGCAGGTGTGGGCCGGCAGCCGGCCGGGGCGCGGCGGCCGTCGCCGCGCCACGCCGTTGGGCGAGTCACCCCCGGCCGTGGTGGGGATGCGGCGCGGAGTGTGAGGGGCCGCCCCTCCAAGGTCAAGGGCGCTTCGCGTCGCTGACGCGACGGCCCTGCGGGCCGCCCTTGACCCCGGAGCCTCTGCGACCCCTCGGGCCGGCGTTGCCGGCAGGCCAGGGGGCCTGCCCGGGTTGCACGCGCCGCATCCCCACCACGGCCTTGCCGGGCGCGTGCCGCGTCAATGCGAGCTTGACGGGAAAGCCGCCGTGTTGGGGCCGACCGAAGGGGTCTCCGCAGGTGATCCAGAAGCTAGCCTCGTAGACTATTCGGGTGCCGACTTCACCCTCCGCGCATTTCGCAGTTCTCAGCGACGCCCGAGCCCTCGCATGGGCGCTAGGCGAGGGCCGCATGGCGTTCAATGTCCGCCAGAGGAGGGCGTTGGGGAACCTTCACCCCGGTTCACCGCTGTTCCTCTACGTGACTAGCCGCTGTTACCGGGGCCTGCCGTACGGCGAGAAGTCTGGCCTCATTGGCGAGGTTGTCGTAACGAGCCCCGTTACCCGACTCGACCAGCCTGTCACTTATGGCGGCCACAGTTTCGGCATGGGATGCGAGATTAAAATTGACCACCTACTGCACCCGTCGCAGATGGTGAAACTGGGACCACTCGTGCCGGAACTGCACGCCTTCCATGGCGCATGGCATCTGCGGTTACGCACTGGATTCGTGCCCCTCGATGAGCATGACTATGGGTTGCTCAGTCAAAGGCTTTTGCGCGAATCCACATCGCTAGACGAAGCCATGGGGGCATATATGGCCCTTGCAAAGCAGCGGGAAGAGGAGCCCGTTTAGTCGCTGTTCAGCCTTGTCGAGATGTCGCGCTTTACGAGCTGGGCGATTGTGGCATTCTCCGCCGAGGCGCGAGCCGATAGCTGATCGAACTCCGCAACCTCGTCCTCTCCGGACCAGCTCAGGTGCAGCCGCCGCTCTGGAACCATTGCGATATGCAAATAGCTCTGCGGGGATCCCCACAGGCACGTCTTGCATTCAGCGGCAACCCTACGCTCCCAATTGGGGCAGTTTTCACAGGCCCACGACTTTGCCCTATTGCACGAAGGGCATAATGGCATAAAATCTTCGGGGATAAGCTCTAGCGATTCACCCGAAACTCGATACGGCACTCGATGGTCTGCCTGCAGTTCCCTGGTTGTGAAACGACCATTGCAGACGGCGCACCGGTAGGACCAATGTTCGCATAGGTTTTCCTTGAATGCCTTCGGCAGGATGCGTCGCCCGGTCATAGATGCGTCACCGATTGCAGGAACCAGCTCGTATCTAGCCATTCGGCGGCCATCGACAGTTACCGTGGATCTCGCTACTTGGACGCCGGCATCCTTAATGTCGCCGATTGCGCGCGGAGGATGTTTGTAACCCATGTTATCGAGATCTGCGGTCGTCACGTGACCTTGATCGAGCATTCGCTCAACGGCCTTACGTGCTCTTAGGCTGAAGGGTCGACTTAGGACCCAAGCCGTAAAGTCCTCTGGGTAAGGGCTTGACATGGACGCAGACTCTAGCGGTCGCGCAATGCCAGGTCACGCTCAAAGCAGTGCGGGTTGCGTCTCGACTGGCAGAAGCCGTGAGATGGCCTCTTCGACACCGCCCAGCCGGGAGACGAGCGCCGGCGACAGATACAGAGATTCCACGGTATGTGCGGTCTCTCCGTTGAGAGTAGCTTGGGACGATTTCCCCGCATAAAGGTGGAGATGCGCCAAATTCAGAGAGTCGGTCAACGGCGTTCCATATGACTTTGTGCCAGTGCTGCCATCATACGAGAGAATGAAGGAAACGTCGCGATCGATTGCGTTACTCAGGCTTGCAACGAAACTTTCACGAGAAAGGCCCGCCATGTAGCGATGGTCTCGGGTGTTTGACACTCCCTCATAAGGGGGGTCCATGTAGACCACATCTTTTGCGTCCGCACCTTCCAAGGCCTCGGTGTAGTCCCTCGTAAGCGCCGCCGCGCCCGCAAGCGCTGTCGCCGTCGCTTCAAGGCGAGCCCTCATGGTGGCTGGCTTCGCACCGAATCGCCGGTTGTCGGCACCCTGGTTGAACTCTCCAAGGCGGTTATACCGAACCGCAGCCTTGACGCATCGAGCGAGAAGGTAGAGAAGGAAGTGCGGCTCGTGTGTAGCGTTGAACTTCGCGCGAATCTCTTCGTAGTACCTACGCGGGTCGGAGAGCTGAGCCTGCCACAATCTTTCATAGTCATCCGCCAGGGCTGACGAATCCGCCAGAATTCGCTGCCATAGGTCCATCAGTGGCTCGTTGATATCACTAATTACGACGGAATCGGGTATTGCCAGGTGGGCAGCCGCGATCGATACAGCCGCCGAACCAGCGAAGGGCTCGATCAACCGTTCCGTATCCGATGGGAGAAGGGGCACAATGCCATGAGCCAACTGCCGCTTGCTGCCCTGATAGGGAATTGCGTGGGGCACAGCATCAAGAGAGGGCAGCCTTCGGGGGGCGATCGGGACCGGCGTCATGGTGAACAGTGTGCCGCACGGAGCGTCGAAACCTGAGGCTGCCTGGCGCGGCGTGCGGTGTGTCATCTGGGTTGCCACGAGATGGGTTGATCCTTCCGAGTCAGCGGGAGTGTTGAGAGTGTCCGAGCGGGTGTCGGGGTGGCTCGACGTACGGAGACCTCTGGACGGCCACGACAAGACTCGGTCTATCCGGAGGCAGTGACGAGGCGGTGCCCCTGGATCCCGGTCCGTACGGGACGCGCTGGCCAGGAAGCCACCGTCAGCAGCGAGTCAGCAACAGGCTGGTGTGCGACAGCGACGGACGGCGGAGCGACAGACTGGCCATGCCTGAGCGCGGCTGACGACAGCAACGCTGACAGCAATCAGCCGGGACGGCGACGCGCGAAGGAACCCAGGCGGTGACGGCGCCCCGAGCACGCAACCCGTGGGCAGACGGGCGGGACTGCACAGAGTCTGTAGGTGAGCGCATAGGGCAGCGAGGCAGCAAGAAGGCAGCGCGATCCTTGATTCCGGTCGGCCCCGAACGTCAACCGGCGGGGCCCGGCACCTGTTCGTCGATGCGGGCCGGCATCAGCTGGCAGGAGCCGACAGCTTGAGACCGCATCCCCCCGACGGGGGTCGTCCCTTTCCGGTGGGAACGCTCCGCTGCACCGGGCGCTGATGACGATTGAGCCGCAGTCAGTCGGTCAGCCAGATGGAGGCCCGCTTGATGTACGCGAGCTGCACGGCGAAGGCGACCAGGGCCACCGCCACGCCGAGCGGGATCGCCAGCGCGGGAGTTCCGCCCAGCACCCCCGTCAACAGGGCCACCCCCAAGCCGATCAACAGTGCGTTGACCGCGCCCACCATCGCCGCCGTGGTGAGCAGAAGCTGCCAACGTGCGGGCTGGCTGCCCACCGCGGCCGAGATCGTCCGCACGTCGCCGCCGCTGGCCACCGCGTCGGCGAAGAAGTCGTGCTCGCCGGCGAGCCGGCGGTGGTAGTAGGCGCGGATGTGCTGGATGCGCTTCAGGTCGAGCGAGTTCTCCACCATGTTCTGGACCAGCCGGGCGAAGGTGAGCAACCCGGTGATCACCAGGGTCGGCACCACCGCGCCGAGGTACGGCTTGATCAGGTGTCCACTGCTGGAGACGAAGCCCAGCCCGATCAGCGCGGCGGAGAGCAGTGACAGGAATACGGTCGCCCGCCCAACGGACTCGGTGATCGTGGCGCTGCGGGAGGTCTGGAGCACGAAATGCTCGGTGGTCAGCGCGGTGAGCAGCCCCTGCTCGCATGCGTCCTCGTTCATGCCGCCGTCCCTCGGGTGCTGGCCTCCCCTCACCCGGGCCAACGACACACGCGCTAGCGGATTACGGCCCGGGCCGGCGTGGGGGTCGGCTCGAAGCAGACCAGGGCCCGGCCCCGTCGGTCGGTCACCAGCCAGGGATGGCCGACGTACGTGTGCTGCCGGTACGACGCGGACGGTTGCAGGACCGCGTAATGCCGCCGCCGGCCATGGTGGTCGAGCCAGTAGACGATCACCGGCCGTGACCTGAGGTTGACGAACTCGACGCTGGTCTCTGCCCCGCCACTCACCGATCGCAGCTCCCCCTCTCGCCGTGGTGAGAGGGGCGTCAGCTCCTGCGGTTCCGGCGGCCGGGTGCTCGGCGACGGGCTCGCCGGGCGGCTCGGCGACGAACTCGGACGGGCGCTGGGCGTACCTGGGTCGCGGGCAGGGTCGGTGCGGGGGGCCGAGGACGGTGAGCTAGCCGGTGCGGACGTCCGGTCGGGCGGCAGCGGCCGGGAGGACGACACCCCGCCGACGGACGACGAGGCGGTCGGGACGGACGGGGACACCGGCGTGGCGGCGGTGGTCTCCTCCGGACCGGGTGCCGGGGCGACCGGCTGCGGGCCGATCCAGCCGGCGGGGCCCTCCGGGGCGGCGGCCGGCGGTGCTTCCGCCCCTGGCCAGAGCACGGTGAGCATGAGGCCGAGTACGGAGGCGGCGACGCCCGCCAGCATCAACCGATGGGCCCGGTGCCCGGCCCCGTTCTGCGTTGGCTCCAGAGGGGTGGCGGTGGGCTCGGCAGCCGGTGTTGCTGTTGGCTGCGGCCGGCCCTCGCGGGCGGCGGAGGCCGCCGACGGTGCTGGCAG
>NZ_POTY01000022.1 GCF_003236315.1 Micromonospora craterilacus | reverse complement strand
CCCCTGAAGTGACCCCGCTCGATGCCCTGAGGCGTCGCCGTTCCCCCTGACCGGGGCGGTGAACGGCGAGACGTCCGACAGCGTGAGGCCGAGGAGATGAGGCCATGATCAGGCAACAACAAACCGACGCGACGTACGGTGCCGTCTCGACGCGGCGCCGACGGTCACCAGCAGCCCGCGTCACGAAGCGTCGCAGCAGCGTGAAGAGCAGCGGATTCGACCTGCCGCTGACATCGGCCAGCCGTGGCCTGCACCGACTGCGAGGCGAAATCGACGTCCTCGTCGACGCGGCGGCCCGCCAACCGAGCGCCTCGCGGCGCGCGGCCCTGGTGGCGGTCCACCACCAGCTGCGGCTGCTCGGTCAGCGCGTCAACGCCGCACTGAGCGTGACTCCCACGCCAACACGCGACCCACAACAGAGCTGACGCAACCCTCCGCGCCGACACTCCCACCGCACCGCATCCCTGCACCCCGGCGCGACGCCCGCTCACGCAAGCCCAATCACCGCACGCGCATCCGGACCCCAGGGGCGAGGTCCGGCGACCACCCGCGTCCAGATCGCGCTGTCACCGACCCGGGGGTCTCCCGACCGCCCCGAGGTCAGGCCACGCCAACAACTCCAGTAGACACAGGCATGAACGGGGCAGACATGCGTCTCGGAACCTCCCAACCCGTGCGGCACGACACCGCAGCCGCCGTCACCGACGGATCGCCACACCGAGCAGGTGCAGCGAAGCGACAACCAGACCCTCCGGCGGCCCCGCCAACCCGGAAAATCGCGCGGAGCGGCACGGCCCGCCGACCGTCGGGGATCTACCGACTACCCATCGGGGGGCACACCGCCCGCCCCCCAGAGCCCGACATGCTGGCATGTTTGTGCCGCACCGCCAACACCGTGCGCGCATACCTGGAGCGCACCGTGTTGCGCGAGGCGGGCCTGACATGGACCACCTACGACGTGCTGGTGCTGGTGTGCGCCCGCGACGTAGCCGAGCCACCGGTCATCGCCGCAGAGGCCGGAGTCGCCCGAGCGACGTTGACCAACGCGCTAGCCCTGCTCGGCGACCGCGGTCTCGTGCGCCGCGAGCAGCACGAGCATGACCTGCGACGGGTGGTGGTACGGCCAACGCAGGCAGGATCTTCGCTGGCGGGCATGCTGCGACGCCAGGTCGGCGCACGGCGGGCCGAGCTGTTCCGCAGCGCCGCAATACCATCCGAGGACGACCTCGCCGCGGCGCTCGGGGCGCTGGCCGACCAGATCAAACCCGGCGTCGGCCCTGCCGGCAATGGGCGGGCGCGGTGAGCGCCGGGATCGGCACGGCCCGTGGGACGGCCCTGTGCGTCGGCGCCGTCCTGGGTCCCGGAGTGCTGGTCCTGCCAGCGATGGCGGTGCGAGCTGCCGGCCCGGCGTCGCTGCTGGCGTGGGCGGCCCTGTTGTGCGTGTCCGCGCAGATCGCGACCTCGTTCGCCGCGCTCGGCACCCGCTACCCCGACTCCGGCGGCGTGGCCGCGTTCACCCGGCGGGCGTTCGGTGACCGCACCGCAGACGTGGTCGGGTGCTGGCTCTTCGCCGCGGTGCCGGTCGGGGTGGTCGCGGGAGCCATCGCGGGTGCCCGCTACACCACCGCCGCGCTGAACGCCCCCGCGAGGACAGCCCTCGGGGTCACCGTGGCCCTACTGGCCGTGGTGTACCTGGCGAACGTGGTGGGGCTGCACCTGTCCGCCCGGGTGCAACTGGTCCTCACCGCAGTGCTGATCGGGCTGCTCGTCGCGGTGGTCGTGGCGGCGGGACCACGGGTGAATCTCGATCGGATGACCCCGTTCGCGCCCTACGGCATCGCGGGAGTCGGCAGTGCCATCGCGGTGCTGTTCGTGGCGATCTGCGGCTGGGAGGCGACCGCCAACCTGTCCGCAGAGTTCACCGATCCGCGGCAGGTACGCAGAGCGGCCATGGCAAGCCTCGCGGTCATCGTCGTGCTCTACACGGGACTCGCATGGTGCACCGTCGGTGTCCTCGGCGACGAGGCCGGCAGCACCACGGTGCCACTGATGCGCCTACTCGCCCCTGCGGACCGGCCGTGGATGGCCGCGGTGGTCGCGATGGCCGCCGTCCTGTTCACCGTCGCGGCGAGCGTCACCTTCGTCGCCGCCGGAGCCCGCGCCGGACTCAGCCTGGCACGCCACGGCATCCTGCCCGCACGCCTCGCGGCGACGCACAACGGCGCGCCCCGACGAAGCGTCCTCGTGCAGGCCGCCGCCGCCGCGCTCGTCGCGGCAGCCGCCGCCGGGGCACCACACGTGATCACCGTGGAGGCCCTGATGCGGACGTTCGCCGCGATGCTCGCCTGCGTCACCCTGCTCGGTCTCGCCGCGGCGGTACGTCTGCTGCCCACCCGCCGCCAGCGGCTCAACGCCGGCGTGGCCGCACTCGCCGTCGCCGCGGTCGCTGCCCTGTCCGGACAGTTCCTGCTCGCCCCGGCTGCCGTCGTGGTCGCCGTCCTGATCCGTCGCCGCCGCACACGCCCACCTGCCCCGCCACACCCCCGCGCCGGGGACGACCTCAGCAGCCTGCATCCGTACCCGACCGCGATGACGGCGGTCCTGCGATGAGCACGTACTCCTCATCACCGGTCAATAGGTCGATCCGCACCACCGTCTCCGGCAGTCGCGGCGCGGGATGGCGGTGGGGCGCCCTGTACGGGCCGGCGGTGTATGGCGTCAGCGCCGCCGCCGTCGCCCTGCCCGCTACCGCCGACCACCTCGCCAACGGCAGCCCCGCCCTGGTCTGGATCCTCACCGCCTACGCCGTCGGCGTCGGAGTCGGGGCGGTGACAGCCGGACGCATGACAGACCTCTGGGGCACCCGCCCCGTCCTGCTCACCGCCGCGGCACTGCTGACCGCAGGCGCCGTGACATGCGCCATCGCGTCCACCCTGACCGTCGTTGTCTGCGGCCGGATCCTGCTGGCAATGGGCTCCGGAGCGACCATGGCCGTCGCGCTCACCGCAACGGCCGGGCTACCGGCCGCCCGCCGCCCCACTGCCCTGGCCGCGTTCGGTGCCTGCCTCGCCGGGTTCTCCGCCACCGCCCCACTCGCCGGCGCGATGGCGACGCACTGGTCCTGGCAGGTAGCACTGGCCCTGCCAGCGCTGTCGATCGCCGCCGTTCCGGCGTGCCTTCCACTGACCACACGCATGCCCCGTCAGGCGCCGGTGGACTGGGCTGGCGTCGGTCTCGTCACGGCCACCGCCACCGGGCTACTGCTGCTCGCGCAGTCCGCCGCCCAGCGGCCCGACACCGTGACGGCCGGGATTGCCGCCGTCACGGCGACCCTCACTGCCAGCCTGGTCGTGCACGCCCGCAAGCACACCAACGGGTTCCTGCCGCCTGCGACGCTGTCCGCCGCCTGGTTCTGGTTTGCCGCCGCCACCGGAGGATGCGTCTACGGCGGTCTCTTCGCCACTCTCTACGCCGCACCCCACCTACTGGCCCGCCAGGACTACACCACCACAGACATCGGTGTCCTCCTGCTACCCGGCGCGGTCATCGGCGCCCTGGTAGCCCGATCCACGGTGCGAGCGGCCCGCCGCCAGCCGCCTAGGCGTGTGCTTGCCGTCGTGAGCCTCGTGCTGGCCGCCGGGCTTGCCTACGCCGCGGCCGACCCACGGCCCTGGGTGCTCGCGGCCACCAGCACCGCGGCGTTCACCGCGGCGGCCGTCGCGCAGACGCTACTCACCGCCTACGTCAGCGGTCGCACCGGACCTCGCGACGGGGGCGGCGCCATCGGCCTGTTCATCCTCGCCACTTTCCTCGGCGGCGCCTTCGGTGCCGCTATCTGCGCTGCTCACTGGGACACCGCACGCCCCGCCGTCTCGCTTGCCGCGACCGCTGCGCTGCCGGCCGTTGGCGCCCTGACGGCCTGCCGGCTGCAGTGAATGCACCGCCGATCGGCCCATGTGGTCGTCCCCGGTGCTCCAGTCGCAGTGGTGGCCCTCACCAGCACCACCACCTACTCGGCGCTACTGGTCGGGTCGGTTCGGCGCCCGCTTGGTGGCCCGGCTTGGTCGTCTCCGCAACTTCGCCCCTGGCCTGAACAGCGACCGCGATGCCGTCGTCGCCGGACTCACTCAACCTGGGAGTTCAGGCCCGGTGGAAGGCAACGTCAACCGCTTCAAGGCCACGCCTACAGCGCACTTTACGTTCCGCCGGCCATGTCTCCTTGCGCCACTCTTTCAGCGACGAAGAGCCTCGACGGGCTCGATGCGTGCCGCGCGCAGTGCCGGATATAGGCCCGCCAGAATACCGATTAATGTGCCAACGAGGGGTGCCGGAACTGCCACCCATGGATCGATCAATGGTGTCCATTGTCGCGCGATGGAAACGGAGAGCACAACGATAACTCCGACCGACGTGCCGACCATCCCGCCTAACGTGCCCAGAGACGCACTTTCGGCCAGAAAACTGTGCGCCTATATGTCGGCGTTGTACGGCAGTACCTCCTCGAGTATTGCGACGAGCGTTTCCTTTGCGATTGGCCCGTTCACGACGCTTGCGATATTGCCATCCGCATCTACAACGACTGTTGCAGGAATGGTTCGAGGCGCGAGATTCGAGAACTTCATCGCGACCCGGCCGCCTGGATCAAAGATGTTTTCGTAGTCGACCTGATAGGCGGCAACAAAGGCCCGGGCCTTATCTGAGGTGTCCTGTACGTTAACTCCAACGAATTTCACGTTCCGATCCCTGGTTGCCGCTGCCACCTCGACTAGATGAGGCGTTTCGCGTCGACACGGAGCGCACCAGGACGCCCAAAAGTTGACGACAAGGACATTGCCCTCGTGTGCGGCGAAATGCACTGCTTGGCCGTCTAGACTATCGCCAGTGACGGTAGGCGCCTGAGGTCTGTCCTCCTCCTTGTAGACAGGGACTCCATCAACGGTCTCGGGAGTCGCAGGTGTGGGAGTGCAGCCAGCTGCGAACACTAAACCGGCCGACGCTAGAATCAGTCCTATTCCCAAGTTGAACGAGGACATTCTCTGTACCCTTCTGTGCCTCCTCGCGGCCAATTCGCGTCGTCGAAGCACTTTGCTATTCTGGCTGGTCTACTGAACGCCTGGCGCGTGGCACTGCTGCGTTGTCAGCGTACCGGTGGCACAAGTAGGCACCGGACTGGGTTGCCTCAGACGGCCGAGAGGATCTACCAGGCAATCCGCGCGGCGGACGCAATCACTACCTTGGCTCGTTGCGATCTTGACCACGTAGTAGAGGTCGCCGGCGATGTAGCGTTTGAAGGCGGGGCCGATGTCGACGTCTACATCGCGACTCCGTAGCGGCAACGCGCCAAGCAGCCACAGAAGGGTGCGAAGGCATCGCAAAGCCCGGAGAGGTCCCGTCGATCGGGCTAGATAGAGATCAAGCCCGCACCCCTGCTTGCCGTTGCCCCCGCAGCGTCCCCCAACCCCGCGAACCTATGAGCGGCGTTTGGATGTGTGGTCATCAGCGATCTGCGCGATCGTCGCGCCAGGCCGAGACCGGTACAACGCGACCGCGTCGGCCTTGAACTCGGCAGGGTAGTGCTTCATCACCACTGTCAGGGACTCCTGATCTCCCCGGACCCTCACGATCCAAGGCTCAAGTGTCCAGGACCAGGGGGCAACTCCCACACGGTCGGCGGCGCAGCTGTGGCGCTGGTCCGGGAGCTGCGGGTGTCGTATGTATCTGTTGCCGGGTTGGTGGTCTCCTACCTCCTGGCCGTGGCGGCCGGCTGTGAGATGGGGCCTTGCTGGGGGTGCGGGTCCCCGACGCTGGATACGGACGCCTACGGCTGCTGGTGTTGCTGGTGGTTTCCAATGGCGGTGCGGTGGCGGAACACGGCGGTCTCGCGGTTTTGCAGGAGGTAGGGCGTGCCGGGGGTGGCGCCGGTACCGGGTTGTTCGGTGCCCAGCATCCGTACTGCGAGGCGGTAGTGGGTACGCCGCCATTGCTGCAGGGCAGCAGCGAACTGCTGCATCCCGTCGGCCAGGGCTGGTGTCTGCGAGAGAGTGTGTTGGTCGGCGCGGATCGCGTCCAGGGCGTCGTCGATGGTGGCTTGCCCGTGGCGAATGCGGGCCTGCACGTCAGGCACGGAGCGGTACGCCGCCGAGTGCAGACGCTGCCGGTCGGGTGTGCGGCACAGGGACTCGACGAGTTTGTACGCGCGGGACTGGATGGCGCTTGCGCCGTCGGTGTGCACCCGGAAGGTGTGGAATGCCTCCGGTTGCATGGTGGCCAACAGGGACCACAAGGGGCCGGCCTCCCGAAGGAGCGCGGCGGCAGTGCAGAGGCGGGCACCGGCCTCTGGCAGCTGCTTGTCGCTCACCGCGCTGCAGACCGCGGTGAGGTCGACGGCAAGTTGTCCGAAGGCCAGTTCGAACGCCTGCAGCACCCGTACGAATAGCCACTCATCGTGCACGGTCGAGACCGGCAGCATGCTGGTTCGCAGCGTCAGGCGGTCGGTGCTGGAGCGATCGACGCAGGCCATCGCGACGAGGTGCCGGGCCGCCGACACGGGCTCGTCGGGGAGGTGGAGGTCGATGCTGAGCCGGCGCAGCGCGGGAACACTTGCTCGCACCGCGTGCCGTAGGCGCTTGCGCACGATGGGCTCGGTGGGGCGAAGCCGGGGCAGCGGCGCTTTGGCGCTGTCGAGGGCGTGGAGTTCGAAGGCGATCAGGTCGGACAGGAGCAGGACGTGATAGCGGTTGCGGCGGGCCATCAGCCGGGCGGCTGTGTCGCTACTGGTATCGGGGTCTGGGATCGGCAGCAGCGGCAGGGCCAGGTAGCTGCGGTAGTCGAACCGGTTGTCGGCCTTGTCGAGCGCGTTGAACAGGAAAGCGGTGAGGTGGTCTTTGGGCCCTGACACCTCGAAAAGGCGGTCTCGGGCCGTGCTCAGCAGCGTGAGCCACTCCTGGGGCATGGCGTGCTTCCCGTGGTGCTGAAAGGCGACCATCGTCGGCTCGAAGGGAAACCGGCGGGCGTTGGGCCGGCCGTTCAGCCACTGCTGTATCGGGTTGATGCTCATCGTGCGGATCCCGCGCGGTGCCGGTATTCGGCGATCGCCTCGCACGCGGCATCAATGTCGTCGCCGGTGGTGTAGGCGTGCATCGCCAGACGCAGCACGCCGTGGCGGGGGGCCGTGACGATGCCCCGATGCCCGAGCCAGGCAGACATCGCCTCGGCATGCGGTTCGATGAGCGCAAGGTGCGCGCCCTGTGCGTCGAGGTTGCTCGCCACCCTCACCATCTCGCCCTGCTCGGTCAGACGATGCGCGGCCACGGCGATCAGCCGCTGCGTGTGGCTGCGGACCTGCCGTAGGTCCAGGTCACCCACGAGAGACAGGCCGGCGACCGCAGCGTAGACGGCCGCCGCGGCAGGCGTGCCGGTCTCGAATCTGCGTGCGTGCGGGGGTGAGTCAAGGACGGTGGCTCGAAGGGCGTGTGGGGCGGTGCGGCCCAGCCAGCCGGTGAGTGTCGGCGCCGGGCCGGCGCCGGGCTGTCGGACGTACAGGAAGGCGATCCCAGGTAACCCGAGCAGGTACTTTCCCGTGCCCGCGACCAGGAAGTCGCATCGCATCGCATTGACGTCTAGCGGCATCACACCAGCTGCCTGGTAGGCGTCGACGATCACGGCAGCGCCAGCGGCGTGCGCGGCATCGGCGACCCGCCGCACGTCGAGACGAACGGCATCGCGGTAGGTGACGGCCGGAACTGACACCAGTGCGGTGCGGTCGGTGATCTGTGACAGGTAATGGTCGGCGCTCACGGCCGCTGACGGGCTGCCGCACCATCGCACCCGCATCCGCTGGTGGGCCATCCAGACGTGGGCCAGGCCGGGAAACTCGGCATACGTGGTCAGGATTTCTCGGCGACGCCGCCAGTGCCGTGAAGTCGCGGCCTGATATGCGGCGACGCTGGCATTGGGCAGGATCGCGATCTGGTCGGTGTCCGCGCCGATCAGCCGCGCGAACAGTTCCCGGGCCAAGTCGACCTGCTGCTCGCATGCCTGCCAGAACCCGGGCCGGGCCAAGTCGTCAAGCATCCGGGCCAGCGCCCGGTCGACCTCGCTGGTGCGCGGGGCAACGCTGCACGCCGCCAGGTGCGCGCCGACCGGCGACGCACTCAGTCGCTGTCGCAGCGACGTGGGCTGGGGCGGCGCCACCGCCGTCACGGCTGCGCCCTCCGCGGGCACCGATCCGACGCGGCTGCGCCGATCAGAACTCCCCGTGCCTCCCACAGCGTCGGGAAACGACGATGGGCGAGCAACGTGGGCAGACTGTCGATCGGCGTGCGTCGGGTGCCAAGCACACCTTGACCGATGACGCGGGTGGCCACGCTGTAGTGCTCAGTGCGCCACTGGGCGATCCGCTCGTCGAACTCCACCAACGCCTCGGCGAGCCGGTACAGCGGATCCGCCGGCGGGCGCTGGTACAGATCGGCAGGGCTGAGCCGGTGTGAAGCCAGCAGATGACTGAACGCGATGTCCAGCTCCGTGGTGGCCGAGCGCAACAGCCGCCAGCCAGGAGACTCAAACCCCGAACCGGTGCCCAGCGCGGGGCGGATGAGAGCGAAGTGCGCCGGAGGCAGCGACCGGAGAATGTGCAGGTGCTCGGTGATCAGCCGCATCGCCTCCGAAGCCCGGCGAAGCTGCAGCTCCGCCGCGCCGGGCTGCCCGACACCGAGATGCGTGAGGGCCCGTGCCAGGAGGGAACGGGTGAGCTTCAGCCACAGCTCGGTGCTCTGGTGCGTGATCTGGAACAGCAACTCGTCGGGATGCACCCACTCGCTCGGATCCTTCTGCAGGGACAGCAACTCGTCGGTGCGCATGTAGCGGGCGTAATCGGTGTCGCCCACTCCTGGCAGTACGGCGGGCATCGATGGCAGGGGCATGGGAGAGCCTCCAGGCGTCGGCAAAGCGGAGATGGTGGGACGCGGCTGCAATTAGCCGCGCAGGCTGTCGAGGGCGGACAACGCGATGGCTCGCAGTGCGGCGGCCAGCCCGTCGGGCAGGTCGGCGCCGAGCCGCAGGGCTGCGGCGCTGACCGTCAGGTAAAGGTTCGCGTCGTAGGTCACGACGCCCAGGCCTGACTCGTCGGTGTAGGAGTACGCGGCTGCGCCGAGATCGAGTAGGTCAGTGACCGGGCGGGTCGACTCCTGCACCTGCCGCAGACCCTCGTACATCAACCTGCCCGAGCCAGGCGCACCGACATCGGCGCGCACCGTCACCACCACGCCCTCAGGTATGCGCCCGGCGGTGAACGTGCATCCCAGGCTGGTGGAGCTGCCAACCCTGTGGGAACTGTCCACCATCAGCGACGGGTCGACGCGCCCGAGGAGGTTGGAGATCGCACGCAGGTCGAGCCGCGTGGACAACGCGCTGACCGGCTGGTACTTAGCCGCGGCCGGTGCGGAAGCGCCCGACGGCATCGGTCGGCGTGCCTCGGCGGATGAGGTTGGGCCGGCACCCGCGGAAGGTCCCTGGGGAGCCACGTTGCATCCCGTCGCCACTAGCCCTGCGGCCCCAAGGATCGCCAACATCGCGGTTGCTCGAATTCTCAAGCCTATCGGCAGCCAGCGAGGTAAAGCCGACGAAATCGATCCGAAGCGCATCGTAGACACCCGTCTCAGAGGTGAGATATGCCGTCGCGCCCACAAAGAAACAGGGCAGTGGTGAATAGCCGAATCTTGTGGCGACCGGTGTCGCCACAAGTGGAATTAATTCACCACGCCCGCCAGCGCCGCGTCCATAGATCTTGCCAGCCTTGGCAGCATCTCCGTTGCCGCGAGCCGGGCACGGTAGATGGTCTTGGCAAGTCCCTCGCCTGCGATGACCTACCGGTGATCCGGCACCAGACCGACCAGAATCGAACCATGACGGACTCAGGGAATGCGCCGGCGCCGAACCCGGTCGCCAGACAAGATTTGGCCGCCCTCGTCGGGCTGCTGGCCACGCTCGAAGGCGAGCTGCTCGCCCAAGAGATCGATCCGTACCTTGCGATGCGTCTAGCGGAGCGGCTTGCGCGCGTCGGCCTCCTCACGGGCGACAACGACGCAACCGCCGCCTTGCCGCAAGCCCTGCACAAACTGAACCATCGGCTTCGCTATGCCCTCGGCGAGTATGCGGAACCCCCCGACTGATAGCCGGCCAACATTGAGCCATTCCAGCAAGGGCTCCGCGACCGGTGGCGACAGCCCAAGAGCGACACCCCTGCCTGATTGACCTGCACGGCGGACAATCGACGCGCCTGAAGGGAAGTAGTTCGCCGCCAAGACATCAATTTCAAGAACGGGGTCTCGCATGGCCGCCAGTGCCGCTTACCGTGTCGCGCTCGATGTTCACTGGGAGGCGGTGTTGCCGCTGTCTGCGTTGCTGCACACCTACCGGTGATCCGTCGGCGTGCGGACAGCCACCCGGGCCGACGAAGATGGCCGGGCACACGCACTTCAACATCGACGGCACCCTGCTTGCCGCCGGGCCGCCTAGGGCCAACACCAGGAGTCGACCTTTGGTGGTCGGGCAAAGCATCACCGCGGCGGCCGACCGCACCACCAGCGGTGACAAGCCGATGCTGGGAAGGCTCAGTGGCGGCGGGCCAAGGATCAGTCGCGCAATGCGGGTTCGGGCTCGGAGCAGCAGTGAGGCTCCGCCCTCGAGGATTGCCGGGCCGGCCGCCTTCCGCCGTAGGCGCCCTTCTAGGAAGTGGTGGACCTCAGTAGCGGATCGCTACTGCTCCTCGCATGGGTGAGGGCATGGTCTTGTCGGCGTACGGGTCAGGGTCGCCGGGTTCGGGCCGCCATTCGTTGAGCGGCACCAAGCCGGGCTCGATCATGGTGAAGTCGCCGAACAGGGCGGTGAGTTGTGCGTCGGTGCGGAGGGTGACCTCGGTGTCGGCCTGCCGTCGGAACACGTCTTTGCCGGCGGACACGGTCGACGCGCTGTACCTGTCGCTCAGGGCGGAGCTGACGTGGGAGATGACCAGTGCGCTGCCGGCGGCGAGCCGGTCGCGGATCGGTGCGACGACAGCGTCGACCCGGTCTTGGGGAACGGTCTGTAGGACGGAGCAGTACAGCAGCGCGGTCGGCTGGTCAAGGTCGATCACGGTGGCGAGGTCGCCATCGGCGAGCGCGTCGAGGATCAGTTCGGGGCGGGTGAAGTCGGCCTCGATCGCACGGCACGTGGGGTTGCCGGCGAGGATCTGGTTGGAGGCGACGACCGCCACCGGGTCGATGTCGACGTAGAGCACACGGATAGCGGGGTCGATGGCCTGCGCCACCTCGTGCACGTTGCCCTGGGTGGGGATGCCGCTGCCGAGATCGAGGAACTGCCGAATGCCGAACTCGGTCACCGCGCGGGCCGCGCGTTGCATGAACAGCCGGTTGGAGCGGGCCATGTTTCTCGACTCGGGAACGGCCCGCAAGATCTGCTCCGCCGCCGTGCGGTCGGCCGCGAAGTTCTGGTGGCCGCCGAGAAGGTAGTCGTAGATCCGAGCGACCGTCGCCTTGCCGCCGTCGAAGCCCCGTATCGTCTGCTGGTCGGTCACAACCGTCCCTCCGTCGTCGCGGATGCACTCGCCCTCGGGACGAGACGTGCGCCTGCTGTGGGCGCTGCGGTCCATTCAGGACTAAGAACAGTATCCCGGAAGTTTCCTTACGGCTACACTCTGATCTTCGGACCGGCACCGGCTGTAGCGTCAGGAGGCGGGATGATCTTGGCTCGGGCGCGCCTGTCGCGACGGCTGAGGCAGGCGAACGTACCGCCGCCGCCAGCGCCCTACAGCGTGGACGCCTGGTGCGAGGAAATCGGACGGGCGCGGGGGCGTGGCCTGCGGGTTCACGACCTGCACCTGGGCGCGGACCTACCACCGGGAGTGCTGGTCCGGCGACCAGACGAGGACACCATCATCGTCGACGCCACGCTGCCCGCACTGACCCGCACCCAGACCGTCCTGCACGAGGTCGCGCACCTCATCCTCGACCACGACGGCGACGCGTTACACGACGACGACCTCGACCAGGCTGTCGAGGCCGAGGCCGAGCTGGCGGCCGACCTGCTGTACCAGCGCCTGACACGGGCCGAGGCGACAGCGCGCGCCGCACACCGTGCAACTGCCCCGTCGCAGGCGCTGGCGCGGGTGAGGCCAGCATGGTTGGCCGCGCGCCGCACCGACTGGCACCTGCTCAAACTGTGGATAACTCTGCAGGACGGCATCTCCGGCGTCGCGATCGTCAGCACCAGCCCTGCTGAACCGGTGCCGATGGAAATCCGCGGCCGGCGACAGCGTCACCGGACCGTCATCGAGATACACGAGGCCCTGCGCGTCCTGCGTCCCTGGTACAGCTCGCGGGTACACGACAGCGCGACCAGACGAGCCCGGCGCCACCGGCTCGATCCCGAGGCGGTGGTGGCCGTCGCGGAAGCCGCCACCGTCGCCGTCGCGCTGCGCCACCGTCGCACCTCGCTGCCCCCTGACGCAGGCGACGCGTGCCTGTCGACCACCCAGCACGGCTCGCCCGACGTACCGTCCGAGGCCCGCCGCCTCGCCCACATGGGTCACGCTCTGCACGACTCCCCACTGGTCGCGGCGGAGATAGCCCGTTGGGTGCCGGTGGTAACGACCCCGATCACCACCCGGGCGTCGCACGGTCGCCTGCAAGAGCCCGTCGATGATCTGTCAGGATCCGTGACGCGAAGCGGGTCGGCGAGCGCGGTGTAGCCGGACGACCTGTGCCCCACCGTGCAGCGCCCTGGGCTGCCACAGCAGCGCGTGATGGCGCACCTGGCTGGGGAACATCTCGCCGCCGAGGAGCGGCCCACTGCCCATCGTGCAGCCGAGCTCGACGAGCTCGTGCCGCTCCTTCTCGGTGCGGATCCCCGGCGCGATGACCGCCAGATCGAGGTCGGTGGCGAGGTCCACCGCCGCGCGGATGACCGACCGTGCCGGCTGCCATCCCGCATCCAGGGCGTATGCGGGATGCAGCCGCAGGATGCTCCACTCGGCTGCGCCCAGCGTCGCCAGCCCCACGTGGTCACTACCGTACTGGTCCATCAGCAGGCGCACCCCGAACTGCGCGATCCACTCGGCTGCCTCCCGCGCGCTCGGTTCTGGAGGGGCGCTCAGTGCCAGCACCAGCGACCGGCCTGGCGAGGCGGCGTGTTCCGACAGCTGCAAGCGCACGGCCTCGACGAAAGGCTGAGTGAGGGCGCCCGCGGGAATCGGCACCACCAGCGGCGTGTCTGGCAGAACGTCACGCCAGAGCGTCGCAGCGGCTAGTGACCGTCCCACCACGGTCCTGGCCAAGGTCTCCAAACTACCGTGGTCATTGCCGATGAGCTGGTAGACGTAATCGTCGGCGGGGAGCACTTCATGCCGCGAGTACAGCCAGCGCGGCACGGACTGCATCATCGCGATCCTGCCGCTCGCCAGGTCAACGATCGGCTCGAACGCGATCGAGAGCCGGGAGCTGTTCAACTCCCGGTCCAGCGTCCACTCGCGCACGGGACCCATCTGATACGACACCAGCCGATCATCACCACGCTGGCTGGCCCGCCACAGCACCCGCTCGGCGGCATCGATCACAGCGGCGTCAGGTGCCCCCGATGCCATGCCCGCGGTGGCCCGCACCACCAAGCGGCGCCCGCCGAGGCGAATCCCGCGGCGCAGCGCCGCGACCGTCCAGCAGGCCCGCTGGTAGGCGACATCTGTCGTGACACCTGCCATGACCAGAGCAAACGTCACATCTCCGATCCGGGCCACGAAGCTCATGTCGCCGGAGGCCTGCCGCAGCCGATCAGCGATCGTGCGGAGCAGATTCACCGCGTCATCTCTGCCCACCACGTCGGCCAGGAAGGCGTGAGTGTCCAGTCGGATCACCACCGCATGGCACGTACTACCGAACCCCTCGCCAAGGCGGCTGAGCAACCCGGCGCGGTTCAACAGGCCGGTCTGCGTGTCGTGGCTCGCGGCTGTCTCGTGTTGCTGCGCCTCCGCAGCGAGCAGACCGTAGGCGTGCGCGAGATCCAGGCTGGACGACAACGTCGCGGCAAAGGCCCGCAACGTCGAGCCCTCGCGTACGGACAGCGCGTCTCGGGGCCCACTGAGGTAGAGCCTCAAGACCCCGTGGACTCCGTCGCCGTCGGCACCGAACCCGTACGACACCGCGTGCCGCGCCTGGTCCATCTCAGGAGCGTCAGCGGTAGGCCCGTCGTAGACCAGCCGGGCAACACCGCCCGTCTGACTGGCCCTCACCAAACGCCGACCCGCCGCGATCTCGATATCCGCCGCCCGCACAACGAACAGATCGACCGCGCCACCAACGGCGGTCTGCAGCACCACATCCAGATCCCGCGACGTCAGAGCATCGCTCAACGCGGCCAGACGCTCCCAAGCCCGCCGCTCCTCGGCGATCTTCAGTCGATACTTGAGCAGGAGATACACGGCGAGCATCACCAACGGCAGCGCTACGAGAACCCGCATGTCCAGTCCGGTAACGGTCGTCACCACGCCTGCCATGCCGATCTCCGCGATCGCGACGCACAGGCGCGTAAGCCACAGTCCGCGCAGCACGACAAGGAACGGGCGCTTGGTCGACAGCGTCACCGCAGCCGTGGTGACCAGTTCCTCGAACACCACCACCACGGCCGCCGCGATGAGAAAGGCGAGCACGTGGTGGGAAAGAGACGGAGCGGTCAATGGCGGCTCGCCGACCTCGGGGCGGACGCCAGCGGTGAACATCACGCCAGCAGCCAGAGCTGCGGCGACAATGTCCATGCTCGTGTTGTGCGCGACCTTGTGCAACCAGGCCGAGCGCGGACGCCTCACCAACAACCGGGCCACACTCACGCCGACCGCCGCGCACACGACCACCCACGGCGCGGGCAGCACCGAGGCGCACACCAGGCACGCCGTCGGCGTCAGCGTGACCCGCATCGACAGGCGGGGCTGCAGCGGCACCGAGAACGCCGCGCCCATGGCCATGAGCCCGGCGCCCATCCACAGATACACCCACTGCCCAGGCGCGGGTGGTCCTAGGTGCAACACAGCCCACACAAGACAGGCCGCCGCCGTTACCACGCCCGACGCGGTGAGGAGAGCCAGCGGCAATCTGTCACGCCGGAACGGCATCGATCAGTCCCCTGCGGTTGTCAGCCCCCACGCGAAGCGTCATCCACAGTAGCAGCCCGCTTACCGCAAGTTTAGTCCCATTCGACACCGTTACGCATGGCGACCTCCCCCGCTCGCTGAGTGATCAATGATCCGAACATATTCGCCTGGATGGGATTCATCAAGGCGAAGGCGTCGGGTTGGTTGGCAAATGGACCCTTTGGCAAATCTTCATTGCGGAGAGTGTTTGTAGGGAAGCCCTCGGTTGGGCCGCTATGGGAATTCCCGTTCCGACTCGGATCCTTCCGTGACGTGAAACCGCCTCGCCCTAGGCGGCTTTCCCGCCATCCGGCCACCATGTCAGTGGCTGCCGTGGACGGGAAAGTGGTCCACCTCGTCGCGGTGACGAGCAGCGCCGTCATCGACTGCCGCCAGGGCGTAGTGATTGGCTTGATCAACGCGCGAATCGAGCGTCACTTGAACGTGGGGCGTCACCCGAGGCTGGCGCGAGCGCGCTGTCGGTCCGTGGCCGGAGCCGCGTCTGGCGCTGGCTCTAGATCAATCAGCACGGTCGCGGTAGCACACTGGCAGGATGAATCCATGTCCTCCTCGCTGCCCGCATACGCCGGCAAGGCCGTCAATCTCGCGATGGACGCGCACGACTTGGCGGACTTGCTGGAAGGCGACGTGCGGATCACGGATCCGGAAACGCCGATCGCGACGCTGCGGGCCGCCGCGATCGGACTCGGCAGGAGCATCGGGGAAGTAGCCGATGCCGCGGAGGGCCGCCGGCCAGGATGTCGCGTCGGCGAAGCTGCGGGATGCTCTGGCCTGCCAGGCCGAGTCTGCACAGTCGTTGGCCGAGGCCGTGCACGCAATGACTGACCAGCAGATAGGCCGCCGGCAAACTCCAACCTCCCTTGCCTGGTCGCGGGTGCCCGTGGCCATGAGGTGGCCAACCTCCGAAGCTGAATGGGTTATCGGCCCGGGGCGCTGGAGGGTTTGGCTGTGGCCCACACGTAGACCCATGGCGGGCCGCCGCCAGCAATCGGCTCCAGCTCGTACACACCGTCAACGTCCGCGTTGAGCAGCTCGCTGCCGTACTCGATCCACAACCAGCTTTGATCAATGGTGGTGGGGGGCCACCCGTCGTCATCGACGGGCACGATGAGGGAGCGGCCGTCTACCGGCCCTCCGACGCACGGCACGTCGATCTTCGCCCACATGCTCCGATCATCGGCCGCGACCCGCCGACAACGGGCGTGTTCCAGCGACCGCACCACCGTGCCCGCACAGAATGCCCGCAGCTGTCGTCTGCCAGTCGGATCCGCGGCAACGCCCCGTCCTCGCCTTGGTATCCCTCAAACCGACCCGCAGGCGGCCGGGTTCATGGTCTGCCACGGGAGCTGAGGCGCCTCGCGGCGTCGCCTGGCGTCGAGCCACATATGAGCTCAGCGGCTCGCTGCAGGCGGTGCCTACGGCAACATGTCCGCCCACCACGCAATCGGCAGACCCGCGCGGCCACTATTGATGCGGTCGGTCGCGTTCACCTGCCGGCACTGGCAGGGTTCGCCTAAGGTGTGAAACCACCCCCGGTGCGATAGCGCGTTGGGGGAACAATGCTGCGGCCGCCGATCGAGCCGATGCGAGCGCGGCCCACCACCCACCTGCCAGGTTTGGGTCGGCCCGGGGCTGCTGCTGAGCCGAAGTGGGATGGGTGGCGGGGAACTGCGTTCGTTGACGCGAAGGACGTCTTTCTGCAGTCTCGCGCGGGACGACCGCTTCACCCCTATTTCCCGGATGTCTGCAGGCACCTGGCCATGACCCTGCCGCCCGGCACGGTCGTCGACGGGGAACTGGTGGCCTGGGAGAGCGGCCGAGGCCGGACCTCGTTCGGCCTGTTGCAACGGCGCGTCACGGCCGGCCGCCGCCTCGTCGAGGAGATCCGCCGGCACCCCGCTCACCTGGTGATCTTCGACTTGCTGCAGGAGGCCGGCGTCGAGGTGCTTCGTCTACCGCTGGCGGCACGGCGGGCGCGCCTGGCGCGGCTGCTCACCGACGGCCCCGCAGAGCTGCCACTCTGTCCGCAGACGATCGACACGGGCTTGGCGTTGACCTGGTACGACCACGGTGCGGACGCCGGCATCGAAGGGCTCGTGGTCAAGGCCCTGGCGGGAACCTACCGGCTGGGGCGAGCCGATTGGATCAAGATTAAGAAGCGGATCAGCGCCGAGGCGGTGGTCGGAGGTGTCATCGGTCGCCTGACGGACCCGATCGCGCTCCTGCTCGGCAGGTTTGACCACCGCGACGGGCGCCTGCGCTACGTCGGTCGCACCGTGCCGCTGTCCACGGCCCAGCGCCGAGAACTCGGCGCCCTGCTGCCTGTCATCGCCTGGCGTGGACCGCACCAGCGGCATCCATGGCCACAGCCCCTGCCGGCCGGATGGCTCGGGCAGTTCAACCGGCCACCCCCCATCGATTACATCGCGGTGGAGCCGGTGATGGTGGTTGAGGTGAGCGCAGACATCGCCTGGGAACACGGCCGATGGCGTCATCCCGTGGGCCTTCTCCGAGTCAGACTGGACCTGGAGACAGCGGATGTTGGTGGCTGGATGGCGGGTTAACCGCAGCCACCGGCTGAGTCACTGACCGATCGCGAGTCGGCGCGCCGCAAGCAACTGTCGAAGACAGTCCGACTAGGCTCGGCGATCGAACAAGTGTGCCACCGTCGGGGGGTGCTCGTGATCAATCAGCCTGTAAGCCTCAGCTGGGTCTTCCGCCCCAACCGGGCGGACCCCGACCAGGCGCGCGCCGTCGAGCATGCTGGTAAGCCGGTCCACGCTGTAGGGAGGCAGGTTGACGGCGGCGGGCGGGTCGAGGTCGTTCTTGCCGACGGCGCTCGGGTGCAGGCGTACCGCCACGAGGTCGTTCTCGGGTGACCACCTCTAGAGTTCGCACACTGATTGCAGCATCTAGTGCGTGGTCTACGGGCGGTGAAGCACGCACACGACCTTGCCGAGGATGGTCGCGTCGTCGCCGGGGATCACCGGGTAGCTCGGGTTGCGGGGGACGAGTGTGATGTGGCCGTCGTGGATTCGGTACTGCTTGACGGTGGCTTCGCCATCGATCATCGCGGCGACGATGTCGCCGTTATCGGCCACCGACTGTTGACGCACCACTATGACGTCTCCATGCGTGATGCCCGCCTCGATCATCGAATCTCCTCGCACCCGCAACGCGAACAGCGTGCCCCGACCGAGCAACTCGGCGGGCAGGGAAAGAATGTCTTCGACGTGCTCTTCGGCGGTGATCGGTGCGCCGGCGGCGATGGCTCCCAGCAGGGGAACCGGTGTCCCGCCGTGGGCACTGGAGCCGGAGGTCGTGTCGCCTGTGCTTGCCGGGCGTGCGTCGACCGCACGGGGGCCACCCGCAGCCCGCCGGAGCAGACCGCGTCCTTCCAGGGTCTTCAGGTGATGCGTGACCGACGACGGCGAGCCGAGGCCAACCGCCCTGCCGATCTCTCGCACCGTCGGCGGGTAGCCGTGCTGCGCGACCCATTGCCGGATCACCGTGAGGATCTGCTGCTGCCGGCGGGTCAGCGCAGGCTGATCAGGGAGTGCGTCGGGGACGGTCACTACATCACGGTACCCTGCGATTCGATCGTTTGTGCTAATTGATGACGGGTTTCGTGAGCGCCGTGCACTGTTCGCCGCTTACTGCCCACCACCCTCAGCGTTCGAAAGCGGAGCTACGCTGGCGCGCATGGGCAAGCGGAGCAGGCGTCCGGGCAAACGTCCTGCGGGCAAGCAACGCCAGCGGATCGTGGTAAAGGCCGAACTGGTCGTCGAGGTCACCGATCACGCCGCGCTGGAACAGGCAGCTCTCGACGACATCGACGCCACGCCGTTCCGCGCCCCTGCCGGGCACAGCGTTGCCGATGTCCGCGCCGAGGCGCGGCAGGACGTGCAGGGCGATCCCGCAGGTGCTGTCGCGTGGCTCGTCCACGTGGACGACGTCATCGCCGACGTTCCGGGCGTTGTTGTCGTCGACTCGACCCAGCAGGTGTTCGACGGCGAGTCGATACCGGCAGCCGTCCCTGCGGCACCTGACTTCGCCACGCTCTTCCCGCTGTGCCGCTGCGGGAAGGGCGATTGCACCGCTTGCTCTGGATATCAACTGACTCCTCGCACCTCCATGATTTTGTGGGCGGTAGCGCAGATCCTCGCCGACCAGGCATACGACGACGTCAACGAGCACGGCGACGCCCCGGTCATCGAGGAAGGGGAGTGGAGCCTTCTCGCCAGCTACCCGCGGATCACCTGGCGGCAGGACGCGGTGTGGCGTCGGCAGGCCGCCCGCGCGTTCGACGATCTCACCGGAGACCTCGAAGCCGGCAGGATCCCCACGCCCACCTGCCCGGGCGAGGAGATGGCCCTACACCTGATACTGCGCGCAGGCCAGGACGCCCACCAAGACGGCTGGGGCGTGGCCCCGTCCGACCTGGCCAGGCTGCCCTCACACCCCGACGACTACGACTGGGACATCACGTCCGAAGTGCTGCTCGAGGATGACGACATCCTCAACCTGTTCGATGCCCAGCTCGACGGCGTCGAGGACCCCGACAGCGAATACAACCGGTCTACAGGAATGGGTGACTATCGGCCGGCAGTGTGGTTCCGCCCGTTCCCGGAGGCGACTCCGCGAGACGGACGACGTCCCTTCCGGCGCTGACGCCCTGCCATCTTCGAGTCACCGCCTGCAGAGCGCTCGCGTGGACACCGCGTCGGAATGCCGCCGTGCGCTGATCGACGACCACGTCCGACTGTGCCACTCTGCTCGCCTTAGCGCACGGTCAACGGGGGCCGTCGACGGCCCGGATGGTGCCTGTCGTCGGTGCGTCGTGGCTATTGGGTGTCGGAGCGCGGGGGGATGGCTGGCGCGGTCATGGTGAGGTATCGGTAGCCGAGTTCGGTGAGTCTGTCGGCGTTGAGGCAGTGTCGTCCGTCGAGGACGAGGGGTGAGCGCATGGTGGGGGCGAACTTGGCCCAGTCGAGGTCGCGGTAGTGCGCCCATTCGGTGGCGACCACGATGGCGTCGGCGTCGTCGAACACGTCGTCGACGCGGTTGGTGAGGTGTTCGGCCAGGGTGGGTTGTTCGCGGCGGAAGCGGTCGGCGGCGACGGGGTCGTGCAGGGTGATTCGGGCGCCGCGTTCGAGGAGCAGGTTCGCGATGTCGATGGCTGGTGAGTCGCGTAGGTCGTCGGTGTCGGGTTTGAACGCTAGGCCGAGGATGCCGATCTTTCGGCCTTTGATGATGTGGAGTTCGTCGAGGAGCCGGTCGATGACCTTGGTGCGTTGGCGGTGGTTGACGTCGCGGGCGGCGGTGACGATCGGCATGGGGAGGTGGTACTCGCTGGCGGTGGCGATGAGTGCGGCGGTGTCTTTGCCGAAGCAGGATCCGCCCCAGCCGATGCCGGGGTTGAGGAAGCGGGGGCCGATGCGGGCGTCGAGGCCGGTGCCGCGGGCGACTTCGCGGATGTCGGCGCCGACTTTGCCGGCGATGGCGGCGATCTCGTTGATGTAGCTGATCTTGAGGGCGAGGAAGGCGTTGGCCGCGTATTTGATCAGCTCGGCGGAGGCCAGGTCGGTGGAGATCAGTGGCACGGCGCCAATGCCGGCGGGCCGGGGCAGCACGGTTGGTGGGGTGAAGGACTGGTTGAGGATGGGTCGGTAGAGCTGGTTGAGGACGTCCAGGCTGGCTTGGCTGTCGGAGCCGATGACGATCCGGTCCGGGTACAGGGTGTCGGCGAGCGCGGTGCCCTCGCGCAGGAACTCGGGGTTCGAGGCGACGGCGAATTGGCCGTTGGGGCGGTGGCCGTGGTGGCGTTCGTAGGCTTCGCGCAGGATCGCGTCGACCCAGTTGCCGGAGCCGATCGGGACGGTGCTCTTGTTGACCACGACGGTGAAGTCGCCGCGTAGGTGCTGGGCGACGCTTTCGGCGGCGGATCGCAGGTACTGCAGGTCGGGGTTGCCGTTGTCCAGTTGCGGGGTCTGCACGGCGATGAACACGACGTCGGCGTCGGCTACGCCGACGGCGTAGTCGGTGGTGAAGGTCAGGTGAGGGAGAGCTTGTTCGAGGAGCGCTTCGAGGTGCGGTTCGTAGATCGGGCAGTGGCCGGCGCGGAGGGTGTCGATCTTTTGCTTGTCGAGGTCTACGCAGGTGGTGTCGTGGCCCAGGAAGGCCAGGCTGACGCTGGTCGTGAGACCGACGTATCCGGTGCCGACAACGCAGACCTTCATTGAGCGTTTCCTTTCCTCGTCGGCTATGCCGACGAGTGGTGATCCGGTTCGGAGGAATTGGTGCCGCTGATCAGCGGCGTCGGTGTGCGCCACCGTTCTACTGCGGGTCGTGGTCCGGCTTGTAAGCCGCGTGCCCCCGCCTGCTACACGGCGGAATGATACATACCGGGGGCAATCGGCGGGCCGTGTCCGGAGGGACATACGGGTCAGTAAGCGGCGGCGGCTCCGCTGCTGTTCAGGTGTCCGAGCAGGGTGTCCTTCTGGTGGAGATAGTCGCGGTTCGCGGGGGTGACGAAACCGGATAGTGGGACACGGTCGACGGCGATCCCAGCGGCGCGGAAGGCGTCGATCTTGCCCGGATTGTTGGTGGCAAGGTGGACGGAGGCGACGCCGAGCCAGGTCAGCGCGTCGGCGGCGGGCCGGTAGTCGCGGGCATCGGCGGGTGCGCCGACGGCGGCGTTCGCGGCGACGGTGTCGTATCCCTGGTCCATGAGGGTATAGGCGCGGATCTTGGCGGCGAGGCCGATGCCGCGGCCTTCGTGGCGCAGCATGTAGAGCAGGATCCCGTAGTCGGATGTGCCGATGAGGTGCAGGGATGTGGCCAGCTGGGGGCCGCAGTCGCAGGTGAGTGATCCGAGCAGGTCACCGGTGGCGCAGGCGCTGTGCATCCGCACCAGCGGGGTCTGCCCGTCGGTGGGCTGGGGGCGGTGGACGGCGGCGAGGACTTCTTCGGGTCCCGCCTCGGGGCCGAAGACGTGCAGCTGGAACTGTCCGTGGGCGGTGGGGAGGTCACAGCCGGCGAGCCGGACGGTGGCGGTCATCTCGTCTCCTCCGTGGCGGTGCTGTCGGGTGTGGGTTTGTGGGCGATGAGCAGGATGTGTTCGGACATGCCGAGCAGTGAGGGTTCCGCCTCGATGCGGCGGATCGCGCGTAGGAGCAGGTCGCGGCGGTGTGGGTCGCGTAGGCGCTCGGCGAGGTCGGGCAGCAGTTTCGCGGCACCTTCGACCGCGAGCAGGGCGTGCGGGCGCAGGCCGGCGGTGGTGGCCTCGGCGGTGAGGTCGTTCGGGGTGTGGAAGTAGCCGGTGGTGAACAGCCGTCGGTCGCCGGTCGGGTTGCGGTGTTGCCCGTCGCGCAGATGCCGGGCCAGGATCGCCTCCACGGCCGGGTCGTCGTAGAGGTTCTTGGCGAGGTACTCCCAGGTGGTGTAGAAGCGCGAGGTCGCTGCGGCGGCGACCATGCCGCCCGGGACGAGCACGCGGTGCGCCTCGGTCCAGGCGCGGGCGCGGTCGGCGGCGTGGGTGAGGTGATACAGCGGGCCGAGCAGAAGAACGGCGTCGCAGCTGCGGGAGCCGAGTGGCAGCCGACGCGCGTCCCCGCGCACGATCGACGCCACTGGCGACGTGGCGTGGGTGGACGAGGCAGCGGCTTGTTCCAGGTGCAGGGGGACGGGGTCCACGAGGTGCACGTGGTAGCCGTCCGCGGCCAGCCGAAGCGCGTACGCGCCGGGTCCGCCGCCCACGTCGGCGACCGTTCCTGTGGGGGGAAGGTGGCGGGCCAGGATATCGAGGGTGCGCAGGTACTCGATGCGGCGGCGCGGGTCGCTCAGGCGCCCCTGCTCCGCCCCGTCGGCGTAGAAGGCGAGGATTTCCGGGGTGATGCCCGCCCCGACGGCTGCGTGGGGCGCACGGCTGGTCACGCCGTCACCTGCGGGGTGTGGCAGTCCAGGAGCGCGAGGAAGCGGTCCTGGAACTGTCGGCGCAGCCGGGTCTGCTGCGCCGACATGACCGGGCCCCGGAAGCGGTCGAGGATCGAGGCGACGCCGCCTCCGATCGCGGGGCTGCTGCCGACGGCGCTGAGCAGCTTGAACTGCATCACGAGGAACACCCGCGGATTGTCGGGCCAGCTGTCGGGGTGCGGTGGGGACCAGAAACCGAGGTGATAGTCCAGGCCAGCCAGGGTCAAGCACCTGTTCGCGAGGTCCATGTCGGCCCGCATCAGGTCCATCTCGTGGGCGGTGACGTCCCGGAGCAACGACCTCAGCACGACCAGACCCCGCCGGGCGGGTTCGGAGAGCCAGGCGAGGTTGTCGAGGTTCGCCGCGACCTGACCGGGCGGCAGCAGCCCTGGCCGAGCCCATGACGGTGACGCCGCCGGGCTACCGGTGAAACACCCCCGCAGCTGCGCGTACGCGCCTGCGGCCACGTCGTGAATCTGAACGAGAAGCCGCGCGCAGGCGGCACCGGGCAGGAAATCCCAGCCCGGAAGAGCGATCTTGAAACCTACCGGGCCACCAGCAGGGGACAGATCCGCATCGCCCACCACCCGGCAGCCGGCGGGCAGCGGCTGCGTGCGGAGTGCGTCTCCCATGACCTGCGCGGCGAGGTACGCGATGGGGTCGACCAGCGCCCGGCGCCGGTTCACGTCAGTCACCTCGCCCAGCGGCACAATCGAGGCATGGCGGTAGGCGGTGGCGGGCCAACAGTTGAGGTGCCAGTGCATCCGCTTGTCCCACCACTGCCCGTTGTCCCGGTCGGTCGTGGCCGGGTCGTAGTTCGTGCCGATCATCAGCTGCGCCCCGTCGAGTGCGAACCGGCGCCGAGTCGAGCCGGCGTGGACGTAGCGGACGAACTGCGCGCAGAACGTGAGCAGCGTCGTCAGCATGGCCTCGGGGACATCACTGACCGACGACGCGATCACGTCGTCGTCGCGGACCGTGGCGAGCAGCATCATGTCGTAGACGCTGTGCGGGAACGCCTTGTCGATGACCGCGATCCGGTCCCCGCAGTCTCCGGCGGGGTATTCGCGCAGGATGTGGGAGCCGTAGTGGTCGCGGTAGTGCGGGCTCAGGTTGCGCACGTCCGGTGGCGGCGCGGGCAGGCGCGGCATCGGGAGGCTGGGGATGACCGGCAACGCCATCGCGGAGGCCGGGTAGAGCGGCCCGAACCGATCCAGGACCGGGCGGCGGGTCGTGGCGGCGGTCATGCCGGCATGCCGGTCGCGATGGCGTCGCCGGCGGCTACGCCCATCATGGCGGCCTGCACGATGCCTTGGGCGATCCCGGCGGCATCACCGATCACGAAGATCGGCAGGCCCGGCACCTTACAGTCCTCGTCGACCGGGACCCGGTCCCACAGGAACTCGACCTCCGGCCCGATCACGAGAACGTCATCAACAAGATCATCCGTGGACGCGCCGGTGCCGGCGTGGTCCAGAATCGAGCCCATGACACGGCGGAAGCTCTCAACGAGGCTGGCGTGCTCGGCGCCGGTGAACAAGCTGTCAAGCCGGCCCGTGCTCAAGTCCTGGACGGACGGCTCGAACGTCACCGCCGCAGCCAACTCCGGCCAGCTCCGCGGCTCGGCCGTCCTGGCCATGAACGCACGCAGGCTCTGCGCGACCGGCCGGCCGGCGCTGAGCCGCCAGTAGTCGGACAGGATCTCCGCGCGGACCTCAGCGCTGGTGCCGGGGCGGGCGAGCTGGCACAACAGGCCGAAGTTGGCCGCGAGCGGCCTCGCCCCCGGGCGGCGTTCGGTGGTTTCGTGCCCGTCGAGAGTGATCACTTCGCGGCCGAACGAGCGCTGGTAGTTGGTGAACTTGATCCGGCCACCGTTCGGGCCGCCACAGAAACAGAACGTTTTCGTCTTCCTGTCCACCTGCTCCAGCTGGGTGATCTTCAGATCGGGGTGCTCGACACCGATCGCGGCCAGCACCTCGGCCCTCGTTTCCAGACGCACGCCGAGCGACATGTCCGGCGCGACCGTCTGCACCCCGAACGCCGTCAGGAGGTTTTGGGTGCTGGTCACCCCGTGCCGGCCCGTGGCCAGCACCAGCTGCGCTGTGTCGACCGTGACGGGACCCCCGGGCGTCGCTACCGTCACCGTCAGCCGGTCTCCGGTGAGGGCGGTGGCGATCAGTTCCGATTTCTCCCACACGGTCAGAGCGTCGTCACGGAAGCCATGCAACGCCGTGAGCATGGCCCGGACCTGCGTCTCGCCGAGGACCGCGACCGGGTATTCCCGGATGGCCAGACCGTGACCGGCGAACGCCGTGGTCACCGGCGCGCCCAGGCACGTGCCGCGCAGCAGCGGCTGCTCCGCTAGCGGCACGGTCAGGAACTGGAACGCGCGCTCGCACAGCTCGCCGGCGCGGTCCTCGCCGAAGTGATCGATGAGGCGGCGGCCGGACGGCAGCAGGCTCAGCTTCACCCCGTCGCCGTAGTGCACACAGCCGCCGAAGCCGCTGATCACGTTGCAGATCCCGGCGCACCCCGTGCAGCGCAGCCCTCGGTCGACCGGGCACGGCCGATTCCGTAACCCCCGACCGGCCTCCAACAGCAGCACCCGCTGGCCCAGGGACTGGCGCACGACCGTGTGGGCGCAGGCCAGACCACTCGGGCCGGCACCGACGACAACGACATCGACGAACATAGCGGATCCCTCCTGGCCGGCGAGCGGCGTGCTTGGCATCGCGGCCCTCCTCGTGGCGGCGGACGGTGAGCAGACGTGAAGTCCAGACGGGACGGCGCCTCGATGTCCGCCGCGCCCGTTTATCGACTGTCGCCGCTGTCGTGTGTCCGGGGCAGAGATCGACGCGGTGCCGTCGGTGCGGTACGCGCGGAACCTGGTGCGGATGGTGCGTTTCCTTCTCCGCCACCGATCAGGCCGCTACTGTCGAGCCCGCCGCCGTACCTCGGCGCTCGCAAGGGAGGCTCCGACCGTGGAAGCCGAGCCATCAACTCCCCACACCAACCGGGGCCTGTCCGATCTGCTCCACGACGCGGGATGGCGACCCGAGGCCCTAGCCCGACGGATCAATACCGTCTTGGCGGCACGCGGCAACAGCCGCAGAGTCCACCCCAAGACCCCCTACAAGTGGATCTCCGACGGCGCCGTGCCGCACGGCGACATACCCGACCTCGTCGTCGAGTTACTGTCCGCCCAACTCCACACCGACCTGCTGTACACGGACGTGTGGGGTCAGGCCGCGCCACGTCCCCAGCCTGCCCTGCCGGCAGACCACGCGATGGATCTACCCTGGGACAGCAACGGACTGCTCAGCCTCGTAGGAGGACCAGTGCCGACCCGTCGCACCATCATCGCCGTCACCGGCGCAGCACTGACCGCCCCCGCCTGGACCGCATTGCAGCAGCCCGTCCCGGACATGGTCGCCGCCGCAGGCGAAGGCGGGCCCGTCAGCCCGCCGCTGCTCGACATGATCGACACCGTCGTCGCCCAAGCCCAACAACTCGACGACAACCAAGGTGGCGCCGCACGAGAGTTTGTCAACGACCAATTCACCGCCGTCGCCCGGCTCCTGCGCCGCGCGTCCTACAACGCCGCCACCGGCCGCCGCCTGACCGCAGCCCTGGCGCAGCTCGCGCAGACCGCCGGCTTCATGGCATTCGACGCAGGCGAAGACGGCATCGCGCAACGCTGGTATCTCACGGCCCTGCGCGCCGCGCACGCGGCAGCCGAGCCGGGCCTCGCCGCCAGCGTCCTGGCTCTCATGTCCAACCAGGCCGCAGACCGAGGCCACGCCCTCGACGCCCTGCAACTCGCCGCGGCGGCGCAAGAATCGGCGGAGACCACGCCACCCGCCGTCCGCGCGTTGGTCGCCGCCCGCAGCAGCCTCGCCCACGCCGTCGCCGGTGACGTCACCAGCTACTCACGGATGCGCACGAGCACCCTTGAACTCCTCGACGCCAAGTCCGACACGCCGCTTCCTCGGTGGGCCTCATACATCGACCGCATCGAACTCGACGCGATCACCGGCCGCGGCCTCGTGGTCCTGGCCGAGCGGGTGCCGACACGACGCAAACAACTGCTCCGCCAAGCCGGCCAGCTACTTCATGCCCGTGCTCACACCAGTCCCACTGAGGCGCCACAACGCTCCGCACTACGCCACGGCGCATGGCTCAGTCTTGCCCACAACGCCGCCGGTGACCTGGACCGTGCGGTCGGCGCTGCCCGGCTCGCCCTCGGCCGCCTACCCGCTGTCAACTCCGTGCGCAGCGTCGTCCTCCTACTCCGACTTCACGACGAACTCGCCCCCGCCGCCCCGCGCTCTCCAGCCGTCCGCGACCTCGTCAACGAGCTACGCACCCTGCCCATACCGGCACGACGAGCCGCACCAAAGTAAGCCGATCGGCCAGGACCAAGGCGCCAACAGCCACTCCCAGTCCCGCCGGTACAGGAACTCGTCGAAGCCTCAAGGATGGTGGTGGGGGACCAGTTCGCCGGCAGCGCGAGACGCGCCTCCTGGATCAGGCCATTCCAGTGGGGAACCAGAGCCTGAGCCGTCTCGCGCAGGTTCTCTCGATCTCGCGGGCGATCCGGTTGCGGCCCAGCCGGTCCGCTGCGTCGGATTCCACGGCCTGGGCGCGCAGCCGCCGCCGCGCCTCGGCGAGCATCGCCAACGCCCACCCTGCGGGCCGCATGCCGCAGCCGGGCCGATGCCAGTTGCGCGGCGGTGGCGTGAAGCAATACGCCACGGCTCGTCCACAGCAGCCCCGACCAAAGAGCACTCGTGTCCGCACCTCACCTCGACGCCACCAACACCAGCGGGCGATGCCTTCCTCGGCCCCCTCGTCGGCGCGGTCGCCGTGGAATAGACCTCAATGCAGGGTGGTGTCGCGGTAGTCCCCGTGGACCTCGCGTCGGCGGGCTTCGCGGTGGTCAACACTTCCTTCGGGGATACGCGAAGCGTATTCGCCTTGGCCGCTCTGCCGGTTTCCAGCTGATTTCCCCTTCCGCGCCGACGATGTGCGAGTGTCGGGATCAAAGGTTCGCAGCTGGCTTCCACTGACTCTTCAGTTGATCTTTCGGTGAACCGGTGGCACCTGTGCGCTGGGTTGCCCGGCACATGGCGTGCTCATTTCTGCGGGAGGATCTGCAGGTCGTCGTCCATGCGGGTGGCGACGTCGGCGTCGAGTTGCCGTCCGTGGGCGAAGGTCCAGCCGCCGTCGCGGAGGTTGGTGATGGTCTGGGTGAGAGCGCGTCGTGCGTACACGACGCTTTCGTCGTTCCAGAGCACGGCGGTGCCCTGTGCTGTGGTGTGGCTATTGCTCACGGCTTCGCCGAGCAGGGTCAGGCAGTTGCTGGCGTCGTCGAGGACGCCGACGGCCTCCCACTTGTCGCGGTGCCCCTGCGCGAGTCGGTCGTGGTTGAGGCTGACGCACCGCACCGCTTGGGCGAGCGACGCGATGAGCCGGCCGGTGTCCTCCATGCTGACCACCGCAGGGGAGGCGTCGGCAACCTCGCGTTTCTGCGCGTCGTCCGCCTGCTTGAGGTGGGCCACGAGGTCGGTGAGGTCGACGTTCGGAAGGTGGGACCGTACGAAGGTCTCTTCGCGGATGCCGAGAGTGGCGGCGGTGCTGGTGACGAGGTCGGCGAGGATGTCCTGCGCGGTGGCTGTCGAGATGTCCAGGCCGCGACGGCGGCCTTCCTGGCGCAGCCGCTCGACCGCTTCGTGGAACTTGGTCATCCGACGCACGCGTCCTCCTGTGGTGGCGAGTCCATCCGCACGATAGCGGGCCGGTGCGTGGGGAACCGGAGGCGAGGCTGTCTACGGGGCGGATCTGCTTGCCGAGCCAGGTACAGGCAGGCGTGTCCGACAGGGCCTGTGTCGCGGAGTCGGGTCGGGCTGTCGCATAGGGATAATGCCCGGGTCGCCTGTGAAAGGGGTGGCGGGAGGAGCGGGTTATGCCGAAGAAGCGCACACCTCGTCAGCGTCGCGCCGCGCAGCAGCGCGCACGCCTGCAGCAGCGGCAAGAGGTGGCCCGGCAGGAAGAGTTCCACGAACAGCATGCCCGTCTGGTCCTCAACCGGATGGGGGACCCCCAGTTCGTGCAGCGTACCGTCGGCGCGGACGGCGCTGCCACGTTGACGTGGGACGCGGGATCCGAGGCGGGCACGGAGTTGCGTGAGGGGTTCCAGGCGCAGTTCGCGGCGTTCCGCGAGAAGTTCGGTCGCGATCCGGGGCCGAACGATCCGCTGTTCTTCGACCCGGACGCCGACGAGCCGACCCCGTTGAGTCAGCGGAGCTTCGATGACGCCGTGGACCAGATGCTGAAGGCCGCCGAGGCCTCGGGGGTGGACCCGGCCCCGATCCATGCCTGGCGGGAGGTCGGCTACCTCGTCACGGTGGAGAACCAGCACCTGTTCAGCGCCGCCGACGTGCGGGCCTACGCCGACGCCGTGACCCGCTATCAGGGCGATGCCGACGATATCGACCTCGCGGCCACGGTCGAGCTCTCCGCTGACGGGCTGCGGGACCTGATCGACGAGACCATCACCAGCGGCATGGAAGAACCCGCCTGGCGGCTTGGGGAAGCCCTCGACCACGCCGACGACCCCGACGCCGCCGGCCTCGCCGCCACCACCCTGACTGCCGTCCTGATGACCTGGCTGACCAGCGCGAAGGCAACCGCGACCACTGACCTCGCCGGCCCCGCGGTGCGGTGGATCCGCCAGAACCTTGATGACGAACCCGCCGATCAGGCATTCCAACTCGCGGGCCTTCTCGGCAGCCCACTGGCACCAACGGTGACCGTCAACGAGGCCCTCGACCGGCTCGGCAACGCGTTCCTTCCCGCCCTGATATGGCTCGTCGCCGGGCTGGTCGCCACCGAAGCGAACGGGGACGTGGAATGGCTCACCCAGTTCGACCCCGACATCGACCAAGACGACGACTGAGCCACCCCACGGGGCACACGAACGCCGCCCCAGCCATGGTTCGGGCGGAGGTCCCACCGGCACGTGAGCTACGGCGCTTCCGTCCGTGCCGTGGGAGGTGCTATGCGCTGGGCTCCAAGTACGGGCGGTGATGGACGCCGTGGCCTGGTGACCGAGACGGTGACGGGGTCGGCCCGTGTGACCTGGGCGGCCGAAGTCGACGAGGCAAACGGTGACAGCGGGGCCAGCCGCGCACGGCTGGCGACGAGGTGGATGGGGGTCGAAGGGTGACGACGTCGTCCGTCGGGATGGAGCGCCTCGGCGTTGCCGAGGTGCAACTCGCGTTCACCAATTTGAACTGGGCGTTTCGGGAGCAGCGCGAGGCGGATCAGGGTATCGACGCTCAAGTCGAGGTTGATGGTCTGACAAACCCCACCGGCCGGTACATCGCCGTTCAGATCAAATGCGGGCCAACGTTCTTCAGACGGAGGACGCGGAACGGGTGGCGCTTTACCGGAAAGCCTCGGCACCTCACGTACTGGCTGGCCCACCTGATGCCCGTGGTACTCGTCATCGTTGACCCGGCGACCCGAGTCGGATACTGGGTTCAGATCACCGCCGACGCGGTGCACGAGACCGACCGCGGCTGGTCGATTGAGGTACCGTCCGCGAACGTACTCGACGCGTCATCGTGTGACGCCCTGCGTGACATCGCGCTCGCCGCGCCTTCGGCCAACCCGGATCCTGTCGCGGAGGTTCTGCCGCTGCTGCCACCATCCACGGTGGAGACGCTGTCAGCCCTTAACCTGGTCGACCCCGAGGGCGCACGGCGTCTCGCACGGATGCTCAGCGGGGGCCGCGACGACCCGAGAGCGGTCGTGGAGCCGCTCCTTGCCGCGAGTCGGGGTTGGGTTCACGCGACGGTGGCGCGGCTGGCGACCGTCGGGGCGTACGCCAACGACCACGGCCACCGGGACCTGGCGATGGAGGCGTTCGCGCTGGCGGCCGAACGGGACCCGGACAACCAGCTGCGGCTGCGCGGCATCGCGGCGATCATGGCCATCACCGTCGGGGACAAGGGCCGAGCCGCCGGCCTTCTCCGTCCGGTCCAGGCCCCGCAACGGGCATGGACGAACCTGCTCATGGACATCGCCGTCTGCGCCCTCGAAGCCGATCAATCGGGCAGAGAGGACCTGCTGGAGAAACTCCTACGAGATCGGTCCGACGGTGAGCTCGACGCGGAACCCACCTGCCTGTTGTTCCTCGCCGAGCGCGCCGCAGGCCGGGGCGACCTCGACCAGGCGCTGGCCATCTATGAACGCGTCTGCGAACGGCAACCCAGCAGCACCGGTGGCAGGCTCGGCCGGGCCAGGGCGCTGATGGAGCGCCTGCTGCGCGGCGCCTCGGCCCTACCTTTCCGTGACCAGCAGGAGGCGATAGAGCTCGCCACGTCCGTCCGCAACAACGTACGGCGATGGGCTGGGCCTAGCGAGACCGTCCATCGCCTTCTCGTGCAGGAGCGCATGCTCGTCGGCGCGTTCATGGAGGTCATCGAGCTGGCCACACCCACCGCATTCGGCGGCCAGGCAACCGACCGAGAAGCAGACGACCCCGTCGTCGCGATCGTGGGCGCCCAAGCCAGCATCGCCCTGGACGACCGCATTCGTGCCGTCCGGTTCGGCGACGCCATGCGCGGCACACCCGCCGAGCCACTGATCCGCGCGCTCGCTGCGGACCCGCGCCAACCCGCCACGGCTACGGTCGCCATGTGGCGTATCGCGCTCGACAACGCGGATACCGCGCTCGCGGCCAGGATCTGCCTGAACCAGCTTGCCTCCAGGGGCGCACTCGACCCAACAGACCTCGATCGGGCGGCGGCGTTGGCGAATCTCGACAACGGCGACCGCGTCGTCTACACCGCACGCAACGCCGCTGGCAGCGGTGACCTCGACGTAGCTGTCACGCTGCTGCGGTCTGCCTGGTCACCCGCTGCGGCAGAGATCCTGATCGAGATCCTTCGTGAGGCGGGACGCTACGACGAGGCCCTCGCCGTGTGCGACGAGATTTGGACGGGATACGGGGCACTGAAAGCTCTCCAGGAGAAGGTCAACATTCTGGCTATTCGGGGCGACCTCGACGCCGCCGACGAGTGCGCCAAGGATCTACTCGCTACCGGCGAACTCGCAGCCGAGCAACGCAGAGCCCTGCATCGCCGGCTCATCGAGCACAGAGCCACGCAAAACGACTGGGCTGGCGCAGAGGCGTGCTGCCGAGCAGCGCTCAAAGACGACCCGACGAATCATGATCACGCATGGGCGTTGATCATCTCCCAGCTCAACCAGAACCGGTGGGACGCGGCGTGGACGTCATATCGCCATCTGCGACCCGACGTCACCTATCCAGGCACCGTTTCCGCCTGGGTCGACCTGCACCTACGCTTCGACAACACACCGCAAACCAGAGCCGCCGCCACGACCCTGGCCAGCCGCTTCGCGCACGAACCGCACACACTCGCCCGCCTCGAAAGGCTAAACAACCCGGCACCGTGTCGACTCCGTGAGCCCGCCGCCCTCCCATCAACGCAGCCGTGATCGGTGACAGCGGACACCGGGAGTTTCAATGACCGCCAACAACCGGTGGCCCTACCGGAGGGCCCGTCCTCTGCCTCGGCGCTTCGTTGGCCGACCAACCATCGCGGCCGAAGCGCCACGGCGAAAACGATCTCCGCGAACCGCCGTCCGCGCGATCCCACCGCTGGCCCTGCCCATTGCCTCCCTGTGGCCGGCCAACGGGCACCTCGGTCAGGTTCGGCCGCCCAGGGAAGACGGATCGTTGCCCGCCGAGGTCGAGCGACTGAGCCCGGCCTCGCGCCTCGACCTCCAAGTCGCAGACCGCAACCGCCGACACCATTCGCCCAGGCGGGGCGGTGAACAGCCCCGGATCTCGTAGAGGCTGTGGGTGTCGAGGCGCGGTCGGTGCCAGGAGTTCGTTGAGCCACGGCGCCTTGCGCGCGCATCGCTTCGGCTGGAGCACCCGGCCACCAGGACCTGCCTCCTCCGTAGGCCGTCCGGGCTGCCAGCCGCTGACACGTGGCCGGCGGCATCCCCCGACGGAGCAAGCCTCACCGCGGTGATCTTTCCACCAACTGAAAAATTGCTGAAAATCGCTTTGCGTGAGCGTGTCGGCCGGGTGGCGACGGCGCGGTGAGCTTGGTGCGAACTTTGTGGCGGTAACGCGCGGCGGCAGCGACGGGCCTTGCACCCAGATATGTGCGCAGGGTGATCGTCCCTGGTGGACGGTGCCCTCGTGCGGCCGGTCGTGCTCTTGTGCCGGTCTCTCTGGGGTGTCTAGCGTGTCGATCACTTTTCTTGATCGACCGGGAGTGTCGTCATGCTTGCTGACCGCCGTGAGGGCACCGCCTTCGACCGTTTCGGCGTCCGAGGGAGGGCCAGGGCCGGAGTCCTGGCGGTGGCGGTGCTGGCGGGCTTGTTGCCGGTGGTGCAGCTGCAAGGTCCGGCGGTTGCGGTGGCACCGGCGTTGGAGCCGGGTGATTCCACGTCGGTGGCGAGCGTGGCGGTGCGGCAGCAGGCGCAGGATCCGGATCCGGATGACGAGGTCACGGTGACGGACCCCCTGCCCGCCGGGAAGTTCCCCGAAGGCGGTGAGGCGGTTCTCGACCTTCAGAGCGACGCCGAAGACCGGGCAGCGTTCGGGCTGACGGTCGAGCCGGCCAGCGAGACGACCGCGGGTGAGGGTGTGGCGGCGCGAGGCCTGTCGGCTGCCGGGGTCGGGTCGGTGCGGGTGCGATCGTTTGACCGGGCGGCGTCGGTGGCGTTGGGCAACGCGGGCCCCCTGTATTCGCTTGCCAGGGCGGACGGTTCGGCGGCGGCGGGTGCGGTGCAGGTTGTGGTCGACTACTCCGATTTCGCGCAGGCGTATGGGGGTTCGTTCGCTGACCGGTTGACGTTGGTGCGGCTGCCCGGGTGCGCGGCGACGACGCCGGAGGTGCCGGAGTGTTCGGCGGATCCGGTGTGGGTGTCGGCTACCAACGATCCGCACGCGCAGACGTTGACGGCGGTGGTGGACGTCGGTGGCGACCCGACCGAGGCCGGACGCCGGACTGGTGTGTTCGAGGGTTTCGCGCCGGAGTCGACGGTCGAGTCGACCGGGGTGTACGCGCTGGCGTCATCGGCGTCGGGTGGGTCGACCGGCTCGTACACGGCGTCGGATTTGAAGCCGTCCGGGTCGTGGCAGGTGGGGGAGAGCGCGGGCTCGTTCTCCTACACGTATCCGTTGCCGGAGCCGCCGCTGCCGTACGGGCAGACGCTGGGCCTGCAGTTGTCGTACAGCTCCTCTGCCGTGGATGGGATGACGCACGGCACGAACAACCAGTCTGGTCCGGTGGGCTTGGGCTGGTCGTACTCCCCGGGGTACGTCGAGCGGACGTACAAGCCGTGTCGGACGCACAAGACGGAGATGTGTTGGGAGTCCCCGGACGGTGAGGACGGTGAGGCGGCCACCAACGACGTGACCGCCTCGCACATCACGATCTCGTTGCAGGGGCAGTCGACGCAGATCGTGAAGACCACCGCGGGGGTGTGGAAGCCGGTCGACGATCTCGGGTGGCGGGTGGAGTTCCTTGCCGGTGGGGCCGAGGACGACGGCTATTGGAAGGTGTGGACGCAGGACGGCACGGAGTACCGGTTCGGGTTCGTGCGGGACTCGGTGTGGAAGATGTCGTTCCTCGGCGATGAGCCGGGGGAGCCGTGTTACAGCTCGTATCCGGGGTCGTGTCGGGATCCGTGGCGGTGGAACCTGGACCGGGTTCGTGACGCCAATGAGAACGAAACGTATCTGCACTGGACGCGGGAGACGAACCACTACAAGCGGGCGTTGAGCGGTTCGATCCTGGAGTACGACCGGGGCGGGTACCTGTCGGAGATCGAGTACGCGAAGAACGTCACCGAGACGGGCGCGGTACCGGTCGGCAAGGTGGTCTTCGGGTGGGAGAACCGGTGCGTGGAACGCACCGCCGAGGACGACCCGTTCAACAACACGCCGACAGCGTGCCCGTCGCTGTCGTCGAACCCGAACTCCTACCCTGACGTGCCAGGCGACCTGTTGTGCGGGTCGTCCTCGTGCGGGAACTACACCCAGTCGTTCTTCACCAGCAAGATCCTGGACCGGGTGACGTCGTACCAGTGGAACTCCGGCACCGCGGCGTGGAACAACATCAGCCGGGTGCAGTTGCGGTACAAGGTGTCGAACCCGACGGGTCTGACCGAGCGGACGTTCGTGCTGGACTACGTGCGGCCGATCGGCCTGATTGGTGCGGACGCGAACAAGATCGACATGCCGCCGGTGGACTTCGACTACGTCGACGGTGTCCAGCCGAACTTCCGTGACGGCCGCGTCGACTACAACGAGACCGGCCTCGGCGTGTCCGCCATGCGCATGCCACGCCTGCTGGTGGTCCGCAACGGCTTCGGTGGTCGGACGGAGGTCACGTACGGCACGCAGAAACCGTGCCCGCAGGGCGGCTCGAACCAGTCCGGGTTCACCAGTTGGCACAACGGCAAGGTAGGCAACTGGGACGTCAACACCGAGGACTGCTACCCGATCTTCCACTCACCACCCGGCGCGGACCCCGGCTTCGGCATCTTCCACAAATACCTGGTCAAGAAGGTCGTGGTAAAAGACCAGGTCGGCGGCTCACCGGACCAGGTCACCCAGTACGACTACACGGTCGGAAATCCGGCCTGGAAGAACCCGAACAACCCGCTCGTGCCGGACGCTGAGGAGACGTGGAGCATCTTCGCCGGCTACAACCGGGTCCGGGTGCTGCAGGGCTCCGGTACGGACCCGTCGAAGTACACGGTGTGGATGTCGAACTTCTTCCGCGGCATGTACCACGACATCTACGACCCCGGCAGCGGCGGCGGCATCAAACAAACCACCGTCACCGACTACGACGGCAACACCTACGACGACCACTACGCCCGCGCCGGCCGGACCCTGCAAACCCGGCAGTACCGGATGACCGCCTACAACGCGAATCCGGCCAACGCCACCTACACCGAGGTCGCCAGCACCCGCTACGACCACATCATCCAAGGCAGCTACAACGGCCCCGGCTACGCCAACCCCCGCCAAGTCCGTACCGGCCTGGAGAACACCCGCGTCAAACTCGACGACGGCAGCTGGCGGCACAGCGAAAAGAAGATCGTCTACGAGTCGACCTACGGGCTGCCTATCCGGCTCCATCAGTACAACCAGGTAGGAGTCGCGGATAACACCTGCACCTCCTACACGTACGCGCAGCAGGACGCCCCGAACTCCTACTACATGATCAGCTTCCCGGAGCGGGTCGAGACCTGGTCCGGCGACACCTGCGGGTCCGGGACGCTGCTGTCCCGTGCGGTCACCTTCTACGACACCTACACGGCCGAAGGCGCCCAGGCCCCGTTCGACGGCAACGTCGCCGAGGTCCGCACCTACACCAGCCCGACCAGCTACACCTCCAGCGGACGCAGCACCTACGACAACACCGGCCGGATCCGCACCACGACCGGCCCTGCGGGACTGACCACCACTACCAACTACAGTCCAGCGATCAACTGGCCTGACAACGGGATCACCAGTACCGCCGGCGGCGGCTTCAACCACACCGCAACCACTGTGATCGACCGGCACACCGGTCAACCCTCGAAGATCACCGATCTGAACGGCAAGGTCACCGACTTGGTCTATGACCCGCTCGGCCGGCTGGCAGAGGTTTACCTGCCAGGGCAGGCCAAGTCCTCCGCGGTGCCGTCGCTGCGATTCGGCTACCAGATCACCTCCAGCGGCATCGGACAACCGACCGCCCCAGCACGCACGAAGACCGAGACACTTCAATCCCACAGCGGCAGCCCCGTCTACCTAACCTCGTTCCAATACCTCGATGGCCTCGCCCGCAGCCGAGAAGCGCAGCAACCCGGCCCGAACGGCGGACGCATCGTTACCGCCACCACCTACGACACCCGCGGCAACGTCGCGGCCACCACCGCCCCCTTCCACAACAGCTCCGCAGCAGGGGCCGGGCTCGTGAACCCCAACCTGGCCACCGTCCCCGCCATCCGCGAGACCAGCTACGACCACCTGAACCGGACCACAACGGAAGTGGACAAGAAGCTCGGTGCGGCGTGGCGGCAAACGGCCACCACCTACCACGGCGACCGCATCACGGTCGTCCCCCCGACCGGTGGCACCAAAACCGTCAGCCACACCGACGTCCGAGGCAACGTCACCCGCCTCGACCAGTACACCTCGACCACCAACCCGAACACCGTCCAGAGCACCACCTACACCCACGACCTCCTCAACCAACTCACCAAAGCCGTAGACCCTGCCGGCAACACCTGGACCAACACCTACGACCTCGCCGGCCGCCTCACCCAGAAAACCGACCCAGACTCCGGCACCACCACCACCCACTACGACGCCGCCGGCAGACTCGCCTACACCATCGACGGACGCGGACAAAAAGTCTCCGCCCAATACGACGGCAAATCCCGCGCCATCGCCCGCTGGGCCGGCGATGTCGGCACCGGCACCAAACTCGCGAGCTACGTCTACGACAGCATCGCCAAGGGACAGCTGACCTCCTCCACCCGCCACGACGTGGGCGGCAACTACACCACCGCCGTGACCGGCTACACCGACGACTACCAACCCAGCGGCACCGCCGTCACCATCCCCGCAGCCGAAGGAGCACTCGCCGGCACCTACACCAGCACCCTCACCTACGACAAGGCCGGACACCTCACCAGCAGCAGCCAAGCAGCTGCAGGAGGGCTACCCGCCGAGACCATCACTTACAGCTTCGACAACAACGGCTACCCCACCACCGTCACCGGCCTGGCCACCTACGTCGCCGCCACCAGCTATTACGCATACGGCCCCACCCACCAACTCCTTCTCGGTTCCAGCGGCAAGCGGGTACGACTGACCAACACCCTCGACCAGCAGACCGGCCGACTCGACGCCACCAGCATCGACCTGGAAAACAGCCCCGGCACCTTCACCGCCAAATACGCGACCGCCTACCGCTACGACGCCATCGGCAACATCACCTCCCTCCTTGGCAGCACCAACGGCACCGCCGACCAGGTCGAATGCTTCCGCTACGACCCCCTACGCCAACTCACCAACGCCTGGACCGGCAGCACTCCATCCGCCACAGCCTGCGACCAGTCCCCCCAGAGGGGCGGCAGCATCGACCCCTACTGGCGTTCCTGGGAATTCGACGCGGTCGGGAACCGCACCAAGCAGACCGACCACAACCCCGCAGGTAACACCGTCTGGACCTACACCCATCCCGCCTCCGGCGTCAGCAAACCTCACGCCCTCACCAGCGTCGCCGCAACCGGCCCTCTTGCCGCCACGGCCACCCGCTCCTTCGCCTACGACTCCGGCGGGAACACCCTCACCCGGCATACCGAAAGCGGCGTGGCGCAGCAACTGGCATGGGACGCCGAAGGCCGGCTCGACACCATCGCCGAAGGCACCGACGAAACCACCTACATCTACGACAGCGAGGGCAACAGGCTGATCAGCCGCGACCCTGACAAAACCACCCTCTACCTGGGCGCCACCGAACTCACCCTTGCCGCTGGCGCCACCCAAACCGACGGCACGCGCTACTACACCGCCGCCGGCCGCACCATCGCCGTCCGTACCCACACCGGCCTCGTCTGGAGCGGCGGAGACCACCACGGCACCGAACAGGTCCAGATCAACGCCGACAACCTGACCACGAACCGCCAGCGGCTCCTGCCATACGGCGAAGACCGCGCCACTCCTCCAAGCATCTTCCTCGGCACCCGCGGCTTCGTCGGCGGCACCCGCGATCACACCGGCCTCACCCACCTCGGCGCCCGCGAATACGACCCCACCCTCGGCCGCTTCATCAGCGTCGACCCCATCCAAGACCTCACCGACCCGCAACAGTGGAACGCCTACAGCTACGCCAAAAACAACGCCACCACCTTCGCTGACCCCACCGGCTTCATCCCATGCGAAGACAGCGATTGCAAACGGACCGCACCCAGAAACCCCACGAACGGCGGCGGCAACGGCAACGGCGGCGGCAACGGCAACGGCGGCGGCAACGGCAACGGCAACGGCGGCGGCGGCAACGGCGGTGGCGGTGGCGGTGGCGGAAAGAGGGTAGATATTGGAAACTCCACCCTCGGTGGAGAAAACGGCGTCGCTAATCTATTGACACCTAACTGGCTTGCATTCCGCGAGTTCAAGACCTACTTCGAGGATCTTCCGGCATTCGAACAGAGCAAAATATTCTCCAGGGTCTGGTGCTACAACAACCCGAAGGCATGCGCAGCGTCTGATCCCGGTGGAGTCGAAGCAGGAGCTGAATTCATCGCGCAAGTCAACGGATATGCCGACTTGCGAGACTGCGCCCAAGGTAGCGCGTCGGGTTGCGCTTGGACAGGAGCATCCCTTATTGGGGGTAGACTCCTGAAGGGCGTTTACAAGTTGCTACGTGGCGCCGACAACGCCATTGACGGGGCGAGGGCCGCATGCAGCTTCAGCGCCGACACCAGGGTCTTGATGGCGGACGGAACAACCAAAGCCATCAGCGAACTCAAGGTTGGCGACAAGATTCAATCCGCAGACCCAGAGGCTGGCAGAAGCGGCGAACGCAAAGTCAGCCACGTTTGGATTCACGAGGACGACCTCCGAGCCCTTATGGTGGAAGGGGCCACCGTCGCAACCACTGACGACCACCCCTTCTGGAGTGAAACAAATCGCCAATGGCTGCGCGCCGACATGCTCCAACCGGGCGACCAGCTAGCCAACCCCGCTGGAGAACCCGTACAGGTCACTGAAGGCACCTCGAAGTCCTCCTGGCGCTCGCTCGCCTACAACCTCACGGTCGAAGACTTCCACACGTACTATGTGATGGCTGGCAACACGCCGGTGCTCGTGCACAACACAGGACCGTTCTGTGGGGTGCCTTTCGGGAAGAAGACTCCCGGCGATGCTGATTTCCACGGTTCGGACTATTCTCTAGACGAGATGACCGAGTTCGTTTATGGCCATACGGGCGGCGGAAACCCGGCGATGGGTCGACCTGGCCGCAGCCAAATCGAGGATGCGTTGAGGAACGCTGGCCCGGTTCAGGTTGATAAGCAGAACGCTGCCAAGTTTGAGCACAACGGCGTTAGGGTCATCATCAACTACGACATGCCGTGGAAGAGTACGGCATACTTCTCGGGCAGGTGAGCTGATGGGCGAAGATACAGCCAAGTGGCTTCGCGAGCGCCTTAGTGAAGCCGATATTTTGCGGCTCAATGAAACTGTTGTGTCTGCCTCGCCCGGCAGAGGCATTGGTCTAGTTGACCTGGTAGGAGCGTGGCGAGAGCACCTGTCGAAGCTTGAATCCGATTTGCTTGCGCCCTTGGACGATCGCTCGATTTGGGGAGCTCACGACTACGTCGCCGCGCTCGTCATTCGAGACCTGATAGCGCAAGGATTTGCTCAACTTAGTTTCGATATGAGGCCGCGCATCGAGCGGGCTGTCGCGGAGCTGGACCAACGGTTCATGAACTTTACCGAGCCTGACCCGGAGGGCTATGCAGAACGGATTGATGGGAGAGTGAAGCCAGATCGCGAAGGGTGGTGGTATCGGATTCCTAAGGGCGGACCGGTGCGTGAGGAAATGTTGCTTTACTATGGCCGTTCGGTGGCTGATTAAAGCCGCTCAGGCCGGTCATAGGGTGACGCTGGGAACGGAACTGACGATCATCTGACGCAGGGTCAGCAGTTACATGCGTTAATTGCCGGCTGTCCGAATGCGCGTCTGTCGCCTCACGTTGCCGTCACGGTTGCCGTCAACGAGAGGATGACATCCAGGCGAATCGACGGATGGTTCGGGTGGGTCGAACGTGAGACCAGATTAGCGGGGGCATGCCGCGCAGCGGTGCGGCGTCGATCCCCGGAACCATCCGCGATGGTCGCATCGCAAAGGGATCGTTACGGCCCGTCGGAAGGTTGTTTCGGCCTTTTGGTCGGTCGGCCCGCTGTTGTTGGGCGCGTGCGCGCGGGCCGGAACGGCTGTAGCGCGTGCGCGCGGCCCGGCGTAGCCGGGCCGTCTTGACACGTCGGTCCTCGTGCACAACACGGGGACCGGCCTGCAAGGTCGGTTCTGATGGATGGCCGGTGCCGACCATGAATAATTGCCATGCGTGTGCAGTGGTGACCCGGCCGGTCTCGATCAGGTAGTCACGGAGCTTCGACAGGCTCCAGCAGGAGAAGGGTCGGCTGAGGAATCGGGGGTCACACCGGGCGATCACGCAGATCCAGTCACGGGTCTGCTCACTGATCCTGTGCGGTGTGCCCCCTCTCCATTTTGGGTTCAGTGCGTCGAACCCCCTGTCGTTGAACGCGTGGATCACGCCGCGTACATAGCCGTCGCCGGCCTTGACCAGGTGCGCGATGTCCGCTGCGGCTGGCCCTGGGCGGACATCAGCACGACGATCGCCCGGCGCAGCTTCACCGGATCCTTCGCAGTCCGCGTGATCCGCTGCAGCCGCTGACCCTCCGGCATCGACAGCGCCCGCACGAACACTTCCGGGCGTCGGCCCACCCGGCACCACCTCCCACACGACAGCGAGAGGAACAGCATGCCCGAAACGTGCTCAGAAACGACGGGTTACACGTCCAACGTTCAATCGTGGCGCTGATAGAAGAATTACGGGCACCGGACCGTTGACCACCAGGCGGCCCCGACAGGCTGTGTGCGGACAATTCTAACGATCTTGACCACTACAGATTTGCCGCTCTCCGCGCAGCCACGTCAACCTGCCGGGCCATACGACCAGTGCAGCGCGACGTCGGGCTTCATCCGTAGCCACAGGGTGGAAGCCGGCGAGTCGTCCGGGAAATCGACCCGTAGCAGCTCGCGACCATGGATCCGTTCGACTCCGACACCCTGAACGGCACGCAGATCCAGGTCGAGCAACTCGACTCCGTCAGAGGCGGTACGCAACCGTAGCCGAACGACCTCGTATCCCGGCTCGATGTACATCTCTACGTCGTAACCAGCTCGGGTGGTTCGGAACGTAACTGCCGTGTACGGCCACAGCTCTCGCCAGTCGAACTGGTAGCCGGCCTCACGCTCGTCGTCCGCGTACCGATAGACCGGCTCCGCCTCGAACAACCAGATCAGGTCCTCGTAGCTGGGGACCGGCTCCATGACCACCGGATGATCCTTGCACGGATGCCGGAGATGCCCGCTCAGCATCCGCATCCGCAGGTAGCTCGCCACCGTCCGAGGCCAAGGGGTCAGGGTTCAACCAGTGGGGCCGGCGGTCCACAGTTGCGGTAGTTCTCGTCCGGGCTGGGCTGTTCAGTTACGGCCTCGGTCAGCCAGCGGTGGTCGTAGTTCAGGTGGTCCCAGCGGGACCGCAGCCACTGGCGCTTGGTCGCGCTCGCCGTTTGCCATAGGTATCGCAGCCCGTCGGCGAGTTGATCGCGTCGTTGCGGCGCGAGGAGTCCTGGAAGCTGGTGGCAGATGTCGGCGATCATGTTGGCGCGCTCACGACGTCGGTCCAGTGCGTCCGCCGGATGGGCTTCCAGCAGTGGCGCAGTGAGGATCCGGATGTCCAGGAAGCCTAGATGGAGCAGGTCCGCCGTCGCCGCCTCCATCGCAGCCTGGGGCGGCTGGCCCGACTCCATAACAACCTCCTCCGCCGAGAGGGAAACAGTGGTGCCTCATGCCATCGGCTTCTGGCCGCTGACCGCGCCCGACTCAACCTCACGGCGCGTGACCTGACCACCGCCCGGTCGTGCCGATGAGCGTATACGTGATCTTGCGCAGGTTCCTGGTCAGGAATGCCTCAACCAGGTCGCCGACCACCGACGCGGTCGCACTCGGCCCGCGAAGGCTCGTCGGCTCTGGCCAGGGGCCGGCGATACGGCCAATCGACGTGATTATTCGACGGTCGTGCCATCGTTCATGAGTGCCAAGGCTCCGCCGTCCGTGCTGCGGTTGATGCTGTGGCCATCGCGCGTGGTCAGGCTGCGTCCAGCAGAGCCGGGAGTTTGCGCATGTCGTCGAAGACCACCGTGCCCGGGCCTTCCAGCCGATGCGCGGGAGTCAATCCGTTCGCATAGCCGAAGCAGCGCATCCCGGCGGCGCGGGCCGCTTGGACTCCGTAGTGGCTGTCCTCGACCACGACGCACGCCACGGGCGGGACACCCATCGCCACCGCTGCGTGCAGGAACAGGTCGGGGGCGGGCTTGCCGTGGGCGACCTCCGTGGCGCTGAAGATGCGGCCCTCGAAGCGGGGATACCGGGACCTCCGGCAGCGCCAGGAAGCGCTGTTGTGGGT
>NZ_POTY01000229.1 GCF_003236315.1 Micromonospora craterilacus | reverse complement strand
GTCCCCAAGCCCCCACCCCCGACAACAGCGTCGATCTTGCACTTTCGGTCGCCGATACACGTCTTATGCCGGAAAAGCGGCGACGAAAAGTGCAAGATCGCGGGGATCGCCGTCAGGGGCGGAGGGGGGCGGGTTCGGCGATGCAGGCGGTGCCGACGCGGCGGAAGCCGGCCCGGAGGTAGACCCGGGCGATCTCCTCGCTGCCGGCGGAGAGGAAGACCACCGCGACGCCGTCGGCCAGCAGGGCGCGGGCCAGGGTGGCGGTGACCGCGGCGGCCAGGCCACGGCGGCGGGCCGACGGCAGCGTGGCCACCCCGGCGATCTCGGCCACGTCGTCGACCCGCATGGCCATTCCGCTGGCCAGCGCCCCCTCGTCGGGTGTCTCGGCCAGCGCCGAGAGTCGGCTGCCGTCGGCGATACGGGTTCGTTCCTCGTCCAGCGCCGCGACGTCCAGGCCGGTGCGGGCGGCATCGCGCTGGGCCGGGCCGGCCTCGCCGCGGCCGGTGCCGGGTGCGGCGAACCCCACCGCGGCGACCGCCCGCCGGGTGGCCACGTCCGCGGCGAGCGTCGGTGCGGACGCCGCCAGCAGCCGCACCGGTACGTCGGTGAAGGTCGTCGGGTCGCCCACGGCGGCCGGGTCGAGCACCATCAGCGGGGCCTCCAGCACGGCAAGCCCCGCCGAGCGGGCCACCGCGAGCAGTTCCGGGTTGACCTCGTGTACCCACTCCAGGGCCTCGGGCAGGCCGAGTTCCCGCTGCCGGGCCCGGACCACCGTCAGGTCGGCCAGCGACGGCGGTTGGTCCGCGCCAGGGCGCGGCCGGGCGTAGAACGGCCATCCGGGGCTTTCGCGGACGAACAGGACGCAGGCCCCGTGATTCTCCGCCCGGGCCGCATCCCGGGGCACCGCGTCGTAGAACCGCTCCAACCGGTCGAGCAGGTCAGCGCGCCGTATATCCACCGCGCGAGACTACATGTCCCAGAGTCTGGACGGTGTGATCAATCCGCACTGGCCTTGCGCACCGCGCCCTAACGTAGACTCAATAATCCGCAAAGGGCCGACGTCGTCCCGACCATGATCCACCCTGAGTGACGACAGGAGGCCCGGTGGCCTTTGCGTACCCTCACCGCCCCCAGCCGGCGCCGCGAAACGGCCAGCTAGCGTCCCCTGCCGGCCTCTACGACGCCTCCCGCGAGCACGACGCGTGCGGCGTGGCCTTCGTGGCGGACCTGCATGGACGGCGCTCCCATACGGTGGTCGCGAACGGCCTCGGCGCGCTCTGCCGGCTGGACCACCGGGGTGCCCGGGGTGCGGAACCGAACACCGGTGACGGCGCGGGCATCATGATCCAGGTGCCGGACGCGTTCCTGCGCGCGGTGGTGGACTTCCCGCTGCCCCCGGTCGGCGAGTACGCCACCGGCCTGGTCTTCCTGCCCGACGACGACGCCGCCGAGGCCCGCGCCCGGCAGGTGGTCGAGAAGTACGCCCTGGTCGAGGGGGCGGCCCTGCTCGGCTGGCGGGACGTCCCGGTCGACCCGTCCGACCTCGGCGAGACGGCCGTCGCGGCGATGCCCCGGGTGCGGCAGGTCTTCCTCGCCGCGCACCGGCTCACCGACACCCCCGCCGGCCCGGCCGGCTCCCCGCTGCGCGGCATCGAGCTGGAGCGGGTCGCCTTCTGCGTACGCAAGCAGGCCGAGCGGGAGTCCGCCGAGCGCGGCGTGCCGGCGTACTTCCCGTCGCTGTCCGGGCGGACCATGGTCTACAAGGGGATGCTCACCCCGGACCAGCTGCCGGCGTTCTACCCGGATCTGACCGACGAGCGGGTGGACAGCGCCATCGCCCTGGTGCACTCCCGGTTCTCCACCAACACCTTCCCGTCCTGGCCGCTGGCGCACCCGTACCGGTTCATCGCGCACAACGGCGAGATCAACACCATCCGCGGCAACCGGAACTGGATGCAGGCCCGCGAGGCGCTGCTACGTACCCCGGACCTGCCCGGCAACACCCGCCGGGTGTTCCCGGTCTGCACCCCGGCGGCCTCCGACTCGGCCAACTTCGACGAGGTTCTGGAACTGCTGCACCTGGCCGGGCGCAGCCTGCCGCACGCGGTGCTGATGATGATCCCCGAGGCGTGGGAGAACGACCCGGACATGCGCGCCGACAAACGCGCCTTCTACCGGTTCCACGCCAGCCTGATGGAGCCGTGGGACGGTCCCGCCTCGGTCGCCTTCACCGACGGCGAGATCGTCGGTGCGGTGCTCGACCGCAACGGCCTGCGTCCGGGTCGCTGGTGGCAGACCGCCGACGGCCTCGTGGTGCTGGGCAGCGAGGCGGGCGTGCTCGACCTCGACCCGGCCACCGTGGTCGCCAAGGGCCGGCTCCAGCCCGGCAAGATGTTCCTGGTCGACACCACCGCCGGCCGGATCGTGCACGACGACGAGATCAAGACCGAGCTGGCCGCGGCCCAGCCGTACGCCGACTGGCTGCACGCCGGGCTGATCGAGCTGGACGACCTGCCGGCCCGCGAGCACATCGTCTACACCCACGACTCGGTACGCCGCCGCCAGCAGACCTTCGGCTACACCGAGGAGGAGCTGAAGATCCTGCTCGCGCCGATGGCCCGCACCGGCGCCGAGCCGATCGGCTCGATGGGCACCGACACCCCGATCGCCCCGCTGTCCACCCGGCCCCGGCTGCTCTACGACTACTTCCACCAGCTCTTCGCCCAGGTCACCAACCCGCCGCTGGACGCCATCCGCGAGGAACTGGTGACCAGCCTGGCCTCGACCATCGGCCCGGAGGGCAACCTGCTCGACCCCGGCCCGGCGAGCTGCCGGCAGATCGTGCTGCCCTACCCGGTGATCGACAACGACGAACTCGCCAAGATCCTCTCCATCGACGAGGACGGTGACCTGCCCGGGTTCAAGGCGGTCCGGGTCTCCGGGCTCTACCGGGTCCGTGACGGCGGCGCCGGGATCAAGGCCCGGCTGACCGAGATCTGCCGGCACGTCTCCGAGGCGATCGAGGACGGCGTACGGATCCTGGTGCTCTCCGACCGGGACTCCAACGCCGACCTCGCCCCGATCCCGTCGCTGCTGCTCACCGCGGCGGTGCACCAGCACCTGGTCCGCGAGCAGACCCGCACCCAGGTCGCGCTGATCGTGGAGTCCGGCGACTGCCGCGAGGTGCACCACGCGGCCGTGCTGATCGGCTACGGCGCCGCGGCGGTGAACCCGTACCTCGCCTTCGAGTCGGTGGAGGACATGATCTCCACCAGCGTGTTGGCCGGCGTCGAGCCGCGGGCCGCCATCCGCAACTACGTCAAGGCGCTCGGCAAGGGCGTTTTGAAGATCATGTCGAAGATGGGCATCTCGACCGTGTCGTCGTACTGCGGCGCGCAGGTCTTCGAGGCGGTCGGGCTGGAGACCCGGCTGGTCGAGCGGTACTTCCGGGGCACGCCGAGCACGATCAGCGGGGTCGGGCTCGCCGGCATCCACGCCGAGGTGGCCGCCCGGCACGCGCTGGCCTGGCCGGCGCCCGGCGCCACCGCCAGCGACCGGCTGCCCGTCGGCGGCGAGTACCAGTGGCGCCGCGAGGGCGAGCTGCACCTGTTCAACCCGGAGACGGTCTTCCTGCTCCAGCACGCCACCCGCAGCCGCCAGTACGACGTGTTCCGCTCCTACACCGCCAAGGTCGACGAGCTGGCCGCGCGGGCCGGTTCGCTGCGCGGGCTGTTCCGGCTGCGTACCGGCGAGCTGCCGCCGGTGCCGATCGAGGAGGTCGAGCCGGCCAGCGAGATCGTCAAGCGGTTCGCCACCGGCGCCATGTCGTACGGGTCGATCTCGGCGGAGTCGCACGAGACCCTGGCCGTCGCGATGAACCGGCTCGGCGGCAAGTCCAACACCGGTGAGGGCGGCGAGGATGTCGACCGCCTGCACGACCCGGCCCGCCGCTCGTCGGTCAAGCAGATCGCCAGCGGCCGGTTCGGTGTGACCAGCGAATACCTGGTCAACGCCGACGACCTCCAGATCAAGATGGCCCAGGGGGCGAAGCCCGGCGAGGGCGGGCAGCTGCCCGGCAACAAGGTGTGGCCGTGGATCGCCCGTACCCGGCACGCCACCCCCGGGGTCGGCCTGATCTCCCCGCCGCCGCACCACGACATCTACTCGATCGAGGACCTCGCCCAACTGGTGCACGACCTCAAGTGCGTGAACCCGGCCGCCCGGGTGCACGTCAAGCTGGTCAGCGAGGTCGGCGTCGGCACGGTCGCCGCCGGGGTGGCCAAGCTCAAGGCCGACGTCATCCTGATCTCCGGCCACGACGGCGGCACCGGCGCCTCCCCGCTGAACTCGCTCAAGCACGCCGGCACCCCGTGGGAGCTGGGCCTGGCCGAGGCGCAGCAGACGCTGCTGCTCAACCGGCTGCGCGACCGGGTCACCGTGCAGGTCGACGGCCAGCTCAAGACCGGCCGGGACGTGATCGTCGCGGCGCTGCTCGGCGCCGAGGAGTTCGGCTTCGCCACCGCCCCGCTGATCGTCTCCGGCTGCATCATGATGCGCGTCTGCCACCTGGACACCTGCCCGGTCGGCATCGCCACCCAGAACCCGGTGCTGCGCGAGCGGTTCACCGGCAAGCCGGAGTTCGTGGAGAACTTCTTCCTCTTCCTCGCCGAGGAGATCCGCGGCTACCTGGCCGAGCTGGGCCTGCGCAGCATCGACGAGGCGATCGGCCGGACCGAGCTGCTCGACGTCGTCCCGGCGATCGAGCACTGGAAGGCCGGCGGGCTCGACCTCGGCCGGGTGCTGCACCTGCCGGACCTGCCCGAGGGCGCGGCCCGTCGGGGCGTACGGGCCCAGGACCACGGGCTGGAACTGGCCCTGGACAACGAGTTGATCGCCCTGGCCGAGCCGGCGCTGCGCGACGGCAACCCGGTGCGGGTGGAGGTGGCGGTGCGCAACGAGCACCGCAGCGTCGGCGCGATGCTCGGCGGCGAGGTCACCCGCCGGCACGGTGGCGCGGGACTGCCCGCCGACACCATCGAGTTCACCCTGCGCGGCACCGCCGGGCAGTCCTTCGGCGCGTTCCTGCCGCGTGGGGTGACCCTGCGGCTCAACGGCGACGCCAACGACTACGTCGGCAAGGGCCTCTCCGGTGGCCGGCTCGTCGTCCGGCCGGACGCGGCGGCACCGTTCGTGGTCACCGACGCCGCGCCGGGCCGCCGCGCCGAGGACCAGATCATCGCCGGCAACACCATCCTGTACGGCGCCACCGACGGCGAGGTCTTCCTGCGCGGCCGGGTGGGAGAGCGGTTCGCGGTGCGCAACTCCGGCGCGGTGGCGGTCGTCGAGGGGGTCGGCGACCACGGCTGCGAGTACATGACCGGCGGCACCGTGGTGGTGCTCGGCCCGACCGGGCGCAACTTCGCCGCCGGCATGTCCGGCGGCACCGCCTTCGTCTGGAACCTCGACCGCCGGCTGGTCAACACCGAGCTGGTCGACCTGTCCGCGCCCGGCGAGCAGGAGCGGGTCCGGCTGCACGAACTGGTGCAGCGGCACTTCGCCGAGACCGACTCGGCGGTCGCCGAGGCGCTGCTCAAGCGCTGGCCGGAGGCGGTGGAGGAGTTCACCGCCGTGGTACCCCGGGACTACCGCCGGGTGATGGAGATCATGCGGGCCGCCGAAGCCGCCGGCCAGGACGTCGACGACGCGGTGATGAGCGCATTGGCGGCACCTGCCGCCCAGCAGACGCAGCCGGCGCCCGCCGATGCGTCCGCGCAGCCGGCGCCCGCCGATGCGTCCATGCCGGTTCCGCCCGCCCCGCGGGTGGTCGCCCAGGAGGTGGCTCGTGCCTGACCCGAACGGTTTCCTGCGCTACCCGCGCCGGATGCCGGCCCGCCGGCCGGTGCCGGTGCGGATCAGTGACTGGCGGGAGGTCTACCCGCCGGCCGGCGAGGAGCTGATCCGTGAGCAGGCCACCCGGTGCATGGACTGCGGCATCCCGTTCTGCCACAGCGACACCGCCGGGTGCCCGCTCGGCAACCGCATCCCGGACTGGAACGACCTGGTCCGTACCGGCAACTGGGCCGCGGCCGCGGCGTCGCTGCACGCCACCAACAACTTCCCCGAGTTCACCGGCCGGCTCTGCCCGGCGCCCTGCGAGGCCGCCTGTGTGCTCGGCATCGCCGGGGGCGAGCCGGTGACCATCAAGCAGGTCGAGGTGGAGATCGCCGACGCGGCCGTGGCGCGGGGACTGGTGCCGCACCCGGTGCCGGCACCGTCCGGCCGGTCGGTCGCCGTGGTCGGCTCCGGGCCGGCCGGGCTGGCCGCCGCCCAGCAGTTGGCCCGCGCCGGTCACGCCGTCACCGTGTACGAGCGCGACGACGCGATCGGCGGCCTCATGCGGTACGGCATCCCCGACTTCAAGCTGGAGAAGCAGCACGTCGACACCCGGCTGGCACAGCTCGCCGCCGAGGGGGTGGTGTTCCGTACCGGGGTGGACGTCGGCGTCGACGTCACCGCCGAGCAGTTGCGCGCCGAACATGACGCGGTGCTGCTGGCCTGCGGGGCGTTGCAGGGCCGGGAGACCGACACCCCGGGCCGGCAGCTGCGCGGGGTGCACCAGGCGATGGCGCACCTGGTCGCCGCCAACCGGGTGGTCGCCGCGGCCGGCGACGGACCGCCCGCGACGGCGGTCCTGCCCGACGGCACGCCGATCGACGCGGCCGGCAAGCACGTGGTGATCATCGGCGGCGGTGACACCGCAGCGGACTGCCTCGGCGTGGCGCACCGGCAGGGCGCCGCCGGCGTACACCAGCTGGACCTGTACCCGCGACCGCCGCAGACCCGCGACGAGGCCCGCGACCCGTGGCCGACCTGGCCGTGGATCCTGCGGGAGTACGCGGCACACGAGGAGGGCGGCGAGCGGGTCTTCGCCGTGGCGGTGCAGGAGTTCGTCGACGACGGCACCGGCGCGGTACGGGCGGTGCGGATCGCCGAGGTGACCGTGGAGAAGCGGGACGGCCGGCGCATCGTCACCCCGGTGCCCGGCACCGAGCGGGAACTCCCCGCCGACCTGGTGCTGCTGGCGATCGGCTTCGAGGGCACCGAGGAGCAGCCGCTGCTGGCCCAGTTCGGGGTGACCCGCAACGCCCGCGGCGCGATCGACTCCCGGTCCGACTGGCAGACCGACGCCGACGGGGTCTTCGTCGCCGGCGACATGCACCGGGGCGCCTCGCTGATCGTCTGGGCGATCGCCGAGGGCCGGGCCGCCGCCGCCGCGATCCACACCCACCTCGGCGGGGCCGGCGCCCTGCCGGCGCCGGTCGACTCCGCCGCCCATCCCCTCGTCGCCCGCTGAGGGTGCAAGGAAGGGCCCCCTGTTAACGCCGCCTCAGGTATAGCAGGGGGCCCGGCTTAACAGCCGCCCACCGGGCCGCGTCCGACCGCCGGTCGTCAGGTTGGCGGCCCTGCCGCTGCCCGAACCCGATGATCGACGAGGGCGGCGGTGGTGAGACCGCTCACGGATTGCGGTAAATCTGGCAAATTGCGGCCAGACTTGGCGGCTGCCGAACCTGCGTGGTTCGGCTTTGTCATGCCACCGTCTGGGGAGGTTCGCCGTGGCGCTCGGTGCCACGTTCGCCGCGCTGCGCCACCGCAACTACCGCATCTGGGCTGCGGCCGGCCTCGTGTCCGTGGTCGGGACCTGGATGCAGGTGCTCGGGGTCAACTGGTACGTGCTCGCCGAGACCGGTTCGGCTACCTCCATGGGCCTCGCCGTGCTGCTTCAGGCCGTCCCCATGCTGCTGCTCGGGGTGTGGGGCGGGTCGCTGGCCGACCGGCTGCCCGCCCGGCCGGTGCTGATCGGCGCCCAGCTGGCACACGCGGCGTTGGCGGCCGGGCTCGCGGTGGTTGCCTTCACCGGCGCTGGCGGCCTCCCGGCGATCTACGCGATCTCCCTGGCCACTGGGGCGGTGTCCGCCATCGAGGGCCCGATCATGGGGCGCTGGTGCTCCACCCTGGTGGACCGGGAGAGCCTCGGCAATGCCCTGGCGCTCGGCTCGCTCACCCACTCCGCCGGGCGCATCCTCGGCATGAGCGCCGGCGCCGTCGTGGTCGCCGTCGTCGGCCCCGGGATGCTGTTCGCCGTCAACGCCGTGAGCTTCCTCGCCGTGGTGGTGGCCCTGTTCGCGGTACGCGAGCGGGAGCTGCACACCGGCGGGCCGGTCGCCGAGGCGGAGGTGGCCGACACCAGTATCCGGGCCGGTTTCCGCTATCTGCTGCGCCAACCGGTGGTGCTCGTCGCGCTGGCCATGGCCTTCGTGCTCGGCAGCCTCGGGCGCAACTACCAGGTGACCATGGCGGCGATGAGCGACGGGCCGCTGGGAGCCGGGGCGGCCGGCTACGGCGTGCTGTCCAGCGTCTTCGCGGTCGGCACCGTGGTCGGGGCGTTCCTCGCGGCCCGGCGGCGGGAGCTGGGCTACGGCGTGCTCGTCGCCGCCGGCCTGCTGGCCAGCACCCTGCAGATCGTGGCCGGCCTGGCCCCGGGCACGCTGAGCTTCGCCGCGGTGATCCTGCCGATCGCCGCCGCGGCCGTGGTCATCGACACCACCGTGGGCACCCGCGCGCAGCTCGACACCGACTACGCCATGCGCGGCCGGGTGCTCGCTGCGGTGGGCATCACCGGCTCGGTCGCCGCCGCGGTCGGCGCGCCGCTGCTCGGCTGGCTCTCCGAGCACGCCGGCCCCCGGCAGACCCTGGTGCTGGCGGGCGTGGTCACTGCGGTGGCCACCGCGGCGGCGGGACTGGCGCTGGACCGGCTGCGCGGTCGCCGGCTGCGGCACCGGATCACCCGGGCGCTGGCGCAGCCGGCGGTGCTCCGCCCGGTGCGCCGGGTCGCGTCGAGGGCGGCCCACGTCGTCCGACCCGCGTCCATCGCCGCCCGAGCGCCCCGGCCCACGATGCCCCACCGGACCACGGCGGCGGGGTTGGTCAGGACGACCCGGCCGGGACACGAATGCCCGGAGTGCGCGGCACCGCAGCTCGCCCGGCGCAGCTCGCGCCTGTCGCGCACCGGGCACTGACGAACCGGCAGGCGGCCCCCCGGCGACGATGCGGACGCCCCGGCGACGCGTCCGGTTTGGGCTGTCCCGGTGTCACCTGTCTCCGTTAGGGTTCCTCGTGTGAACCCGACGGAGCGAGCGGCGTCGCAAGGCATCGCCTCCGCGACAGCTCGCTAGAGCGCACTGAGAGGTAACGGCACAGCTTGGGCACGCTCGCGTCGGTGTACGGGCAGGCGGTCGCCGCCCACCGGGCCGCCCGGGCCCATCTCGAAGCCGCCCGCGAGGCGTTGCGTACCGCCGCACCGTCCGGCCCGGCGGCCGACGCCGACCTGCTCGCCCGGCTGGCCCGGGTCGGCTCCGCACTGGCCACCCCGACCCCGGGCATCCGGCTGGCCCACCAACCGGTGCCGGTACGCGTCGGCGAGGCCGTCACCTCCGGCGGCGGGTTCCCCGTCCTGCTGCCGCTCGGCGCCGGGCACCACCTGGCGGTCGACACCGACGCCCGCGACCCGGCGGTGGCCGGGTTGCTGCGGGCGCTCGTGCTGCGGCTGCTGGCCACCGCCGAGCCCGGCGGCGTCCGGGTCACCGGGCTGGACACCGCGGCCCTCGGCGCGACGTTCGGTCCACTGCGACCGCTGGTCGACGCCGGCGTCATCGAGGCACCGGCCACCAGCGAGCCGGAGGTCGCCGCGCTGCTCGACGCCGCCGAACGGCACGCCCGCGCCGCCCGGCAGGCCGACCGGCCGGACCAGGAGCTGCTGGTGGTGGTCGCCGCGTCCGTCCCGCCGCCCCGCGAGGCCGCCCGGCTCGCTGCACTAACCCACGCCGGGCCGGCCGCCGCGGTCTGCGTCCTGCTCGGCGGGTGGCCGCCGGCCACGCCGGAGGAACCGGCGCTGCGGCTGGGCGCCACCACCAGGCTGCGGTTCACCGACCGGTACGCCCGGGTCGGTGACCCGCCGGGCACCCCGTTCAGCGCCGACGGCACCGGCCTGGCCGCCCCGGTGGTCCTCGACGGCGACCCGCCGCCGGCCTCGGTCGCCGCGCTCGCCACCCACCTCGGCGCGGCCGCCCGGCGCGGCGAGGCGGTCGGCTTCGCCGACCTGCTGCCCGGGCAGCGGTGGGCCGCCTCGGCCCGCGCCGGTCTGCGTACGGTGGTGGGTCGCGCCGGCCGTGACCCGTTCGCGATGGCCTTCGACGACGCCACCCCGCACTGGCTGGTCGGCGGACGCACCGGCGCCGGCAAGACGGTCTTCCTGCTCGACGTCCTCTACGGGCTGGCCGCCCGCTACTCCCCGGCCGAGTTGCAGCTCTATCTGCTCGACTTCAAGGAGGGGGTCAGCTTCACCGAGTTCGTCCCCACCGGCCGTGACCCGTCCTGGCTACCGCACGCCCGCGCGGTCGGCATCGAGAGCGACCGCGAGTACGGCGTCGCCGTGCTGCGCGAGCTGCGCCGCGAACTGCACCGGCGGGCCACCGCGCTCAAGCGGCACGGCGTCACCAAGCTCGCCGACCTGCCCGCCGACACCGCGGTACCGCGCATCGTCGCCGTGATCGACGAGTTCCAGGTGCTGCTCGCCGGCAACGACCCGCTCGCCCGCGAGTCGGTGGACCGGCTGGAGGAGTTGGCCCGCAAGGGCCGCTCGTACGGCGTGCACCTGGTGCTGGCCAGCCAGAGCACGACCGGCATCGAGGCGCTCTACGGCCGGGCCGAGGCGGTCTTCGGGCAGTTCGCGTTGCGGGTCGCGCTGCCCGGCGGCGGGGGCGTGCTCGACCAGCTCAACGACACGGCGGCGACGCTGCCGGTCGGCTCGGCCGTGGTCAACACCGCCGCCGGCGCGCCGGGAGCGGACACGGTGGTCCGCTTCCCCGACGCGCACGCCGCCACCAGCGAGCTGACCCGCCTGCGGCACGAGCTGTGGCAGGCCCGCCCGGCCGGCGCCCGCCCGCCGTCGGTGTTCCGGGGGTACGACACCGCGCGGGTCGAGGACGACGCCACCTTCACCGGGCTGCGCCCCGGCGGCCGGCGCCCGCTCGCGCTGGTCGGCCGGACGGTCGACGTGGACGGCACCACCGCGCTGTTCATCATGGACACCGCCCCCGGCCGGCACCTGGCCGTGGTGGGCACCTCGGACGCCGGCGCGGAGGTGCTGCGCGCCGCGACCCTGAGCCTGGCCCGGCAGCACGCCCCGGGCGAGGCGGCCTTCCTGCTCGCCCCACTGGTCGCCGCCGCCGACCCGGCCGCCGACGACACCGCCGCCGCGCTGACCGCCGCCGGGCACCGGGTCGACCGGCTCGACGCCACCGCGCTGCGCGCCCGACTGGCCACCTTCGCCGCCGACCCGGCCGAAG
>NZ_POTY01000228.1 GCF_003236315.1 Micromonospora craterilacus | reverse complement strand
TTTCCGGGGAGGGGGAGCGGGAAAGACCGGCGGGTAGGAGCTCACGACCGAGGGAGGATCCCGTGCGGCTGCCGGGCCGATCCATCGCCAGCCGCGAGCATCTGGCCCCGGTGGCCGGTGCGCCGCTGTGGTGCGACGCGCGGGAGTTCGGACTTCGGGGCGACGGGGTGACCAACGACCAGCCCGCGCTGTCTGCCCTGGTCGACCGGCTCGGCGAAGGGTACGCGGCCGACGGTCGGGCACGCGTCATCTACTGCCCGCCGGGGATCTACTCGATCCGGGACGCGGGCACGGTCTGGCGCAGTGGGGTCTCCCTGCTCGGTGCCGGACCGGGCGCGACCCGGTTCATGCTGAGCAACGAGGGCAACCGCGCCGACCCGACGCCGCTCGCCTTCTGGACCACGGTGCAGCACGGCGCGGATCGCGACCGGCACATCGCCGACTGCACCTTCGCGGATTTCGAGATCGACGGCTCGGGCGTGGCCATGGCGGAGTACAGCTATCTGGCCAAGGGGCTCGGCCTGCAGTACGTCGTGCGGGGCGTGTTCCGCAACCTTTTCATCCACCACACCGGCGCGACCGGGTTGGGCTGCGACTTTCTCCAGGACAGCCTGATCGACGGGTTGGTGGTGGTCGGCTGCGGCCGGCTGGACAACGGCGAGGAGATGGGCGGTGCGGGCATCGGCATCGGCATCGGCGGCTGGGGCGAGGTGGAACGCTGCACGATCAGCAACTGCACCACGCTGGGCAACGGCACCAACGGGATCTTCCTGGAGTTGCAGAAGTCGTACTGGGCATCCCCCCGTGGGTACCGGATCATCGGTTGCCACAGCCAGGCCAACCGGTTCGGCATCTCCGACTGGGGAGCCGACGGGCTGATCGTCTCCGCCTGCACGCTCACCGGCAATCTCGAGGCCGGCTTCGACGTCTCCGCCAACGGCACGGCCGGGGTCGCCGGTCGCGGCGGCATTCTCAGCGACTGCGTCATCGACCGCAACGTCCGCGACGGGATCAGCATGGGTAACACCCCTGGTCCGTACACCATCCGGGGCAATCGGATCAGCGGCAACGGAGGGTACGGCTACCACCAGCACGACCTCGGCAACGGCTATCAGGGCGCGGCCTCGGACGTGGTGATCGACAGCAACGAGTTCTGGGACAACGGGCTGGACGCGATCCGGGTCGACCGGCCGATGGTCGACGCGGCAGTGGTGGGCAACCGGATCCGCAACAACGGCCGGCAGTGCGCGCCGGCCGCCGGCGGGGCCGGTGAGTCGGTGCGGTACGCCCGTCGGTCCATGACGGACCGGACGGCGAGCTGGCCGCCCGACGGCCATCGGGGCAAGGTGCTGCGGGTGGGTTCCCGGATGGCGGTGGTGGTCGGCAACACCGACACCGACCTGAACCTGGCCGACCTGCGGCCGGACGCGGCGACCGCATGGAACCAGGACGTGCCACCGCCGGGCATGGGGTACGAGCTGCCGCCCGCCGCGCCGGTGCGGGCCGGCATCGCCATCAACGCGATCTTCGAATCGGCGACGGTGCGCGGCAATCGGATCTGGGACAACCGCGAGCACCCGACCCAGAGCCACGGACTGTGGATCACCGACCGGGGCTCCTGCGTGTCCTGCCGGATCGAGGACAACGACCTCGCCGGCAATGCCGACGGCGCGCTGCGGTTGGACAGCCAACCGGTGGGCGGCCGTTGGGACCGCAACCACGTCGAAGTGGACTGACCGACCGCCCGACGGGATCGCGGGTCAGCCGCCTTCGTTCGCCGGGCCGGCCGAGGCCGCCTCGGCGTGCCGGTCGCGCAGCCGGGCTCGGATCTCCTCCGGGGTGTACGCGCGCCGTCGCCGCTCCGCCCGCGCGATCACCACGCCGGACGCCGCGACTCCGGCCAGACCGGCCAAGCCGAGGACCTTCCACCACCGCACCCGTCGCGCCATCCGCTTAGGGTAGTCCGTTATGAGCATCAGCCTGGACGAGGCGGTGGAGCTGACCCGTACCGGCGACGTGTGGGTGTTCCGTGGTCGCAGCGTGCCCGACCGCGCCATCCAGTTGACCACCAACAGCCCGGTCAACCACGTGGGCATGGCGGTGGTGCTGGACGACATGCCGCCGCTGATGTGGCACGCCGAGTTGGGCCGATCGCTGCCGGACATGTGGACCGGCACCCACCAGCGCGGTGTGCAGCTACACGACCTGCGGGACGCGGTCCGGGTGTGGGCCGACCGGTACGGCCAGCGGGCCTGGCTGCGCCAGCTCGACCCGCCGGCGGACGCGGAGATGGAGCGGTCGGTGCTGCGGACGGTCGCCCGGCTGGACGGTACGCCGTTCCCGTCCACCGCCCGGTTGGCCTGGCGGTGGCTGCGCGGGCGGGTGCCGGCGCCGCCGCGGGTGCCGGTGCCGGGGCTGCCGACCCGGCAGCGCGCAACGGCGATCCGCGAGCGAACCCTGGAGACCGCGTACTGCGCCGAGGTCGTCGCGGTCACCTACGAGGAGATGGGACTGCTGCCCGCGGGCCGGCGGCCGAACTGGTACGACCCGGGTCGGTTCTGGAGCGGCGACGACCTCGGTCTGCACGGTGGTGCCCGGCTGGGCAGCGAGATCGAGGTACAGATCCCGCCGCGCTGAGGATTGTCGACCGGTCCGCCGGTCGTTCCTACCGTCGCCGGTGCCGCCGCCGGCCGACCTCCGGCCAGGTCAGGGTGCCGTTCTGGCCTCGGCCCCAACCGGTCGGACAGTCCGACCCATCGCCCGTTTCGCGCGTCCCGGCGACGTGACTAGGCTGGCGCGTCGGTGACGACGAGGGGGGACCTCATGTCAGGGCGGCCGAGCGGTGCGGACACCGCAGAAGAGACCGGCGGACTGACGGCGCGTAGGGTGATCGCCTCCGCGCCGTGGGTGGTGGTCCTGCTCGGCACCGCACTGTTGGTGGTGATGCTGGTGGTCGCGGTGTTGTCGTTCCGGGGCCCCGAGCGGCCGACGCAGTCGGCGCTCGCGCCGCCGATGAGCCTGCCGATCCCGGCCGCCGCGGACACGCCCGCGCCGGAGGAGAGCCCGAACAGCCCGAGCGGCCCGAACAGCCCGAGCCCGCCGAGTAGCGCGTCGCCCGCCCCGAGCGGTTCGTCGGCGCAGCCGGCGGTCCCGTCCCGTACCGCGTCGGCCGCCGCGCCGTCGGCCCCCGGCGGGGCACCGACCAGCAGTGCCCCGGAGGAGCCGGTGTCGGCCACCGACACCGGCGAGGTCGCTGTCAGTTACAAGGTGCTGAACGAAGACGGTTCCTCCTTCCGCGCCCGGCTGGTGGTGAGCAACGGCAGCGGGGAGTCCACGGACTGGCGGGTGGAGTTGAGGTTCACCGGCGACGTCACCGGCATCAGCGCCTCCAGCGGTCCGGGAGTGTCGGTGACCATCAAGGACCGCGGCTGGTACCTGCTCAGCGGCACCCGCCCGCTCGATGCCGGGTCACAGCAGACGGTGCAGTTGCGGTTCAGCCGTACGGGTGGTGGCGAGTACCCGACACTGTGCACGATCAACGGATCCGCCTGCGCGGTCGGCTGACCCCTGGGTTGGGGACTGTTGGGACACCTGGTGACTCGCCGGGTACTTTCGGGCATTGCTCTTGATCGTTACGCTTGCCGGGCTGCTCGTTGAGGAGAGACATGTCCGGTATGCGTCGCGCTCCGCGTCAGTTCCCGCCCCACGGCCCCGCCGCCGTCACGTCCTCACCCTGGATTTTGGTGTCGGTCGGAGTGGGCGTCATGGTGGTGCTGCTCGTCGTCGCGGTCGGGGCGTACCGGGGCCCGGGGCCGGACTTCGGCCCGGCGCCGCCGGCGGTCGCCGTACCCCTGCCGGAGCGGGCCTCGTCGGCGGGGCGGGAGGCGTCGGCGGCGTCGACGCGGCCGTCGCCGGCCGTGCCCGGACTCTCCCCGCGCCGGACCGACCCGCCGAGCCCGACCGCCACCGCGCCGGCCGCCTCCGCGCCCGCGTCCGTGGCGCCGTCGCAGCCCCCGGCGCCGGCACCGTCCCGGACCACCACCGCGCCGCCCGTCGCCGCGCCGTTGCAGGCGCGGTACCGGGTGTTGAACACGTTCCAGGGCGGCTTCATCGCGGAGGTGCTGATCCGCAACACCTCGGGCGGGGACCTGGGCTGGGTGGCGCGGGTGGAGTACCCGGGCGGCCGGGTCGTCACGGCCTGGCTGGAGGGCGTTCCACAGGGGACGTTCAGCGGTGCCGCCGGCACGCTCACCTACCGCAGCGGCCCGGACCTCGCCGCGGGCACCTCGGTGGCGCTGCGCTTCCACATCGAGTTCGCCGATCCGAGCCCGGTGAGCTGCACGGTTTCCGGCCGCGCCTGTAGCGGCCGCTGAGGGCGGTCCGCTCCGTCGGGCTGACCTCCTTCCAGCCTTGTGCAAGGAGACGGCATTGTTGCGGGCCTGTTTGCAAGGTATTGCAGAATGTTTCGGCAAGGGCTAGCGTGCGGGCCAATCAGCGACCAGAGGAAGGCCGTCGATGAAACCGCCGCCGATACCGCGCAAGCCCGTGCTGGCCCTCGTCTTCCTGCTCATACTCACCCTGGTCGGCGCGCCCGTCGTGGTGCAGCCCACCGCCGCGGCCGCCCAGTCGGCCGGCGCCGGCCCGCTCAGCGCCACCGGGGCCGCCACCTGGCACACCGAACCGTCCGCCGCGGCCCTGCTCGCCGCGGGGACCAACCGGGCGCGGGCCGAGCAGTTCTACTTCGTCCTGCCGGACCGGTTCGCCAACGGCGACCCGCGCAACGACCGGGGCGGCCTGGCCGGAGACCGGCTGAACACCGGGTACGACCCCAGGGACAAGGGGTTCTACCACGGTGGCGACCTCAAGGGGCTGATCGACCAGCTCGACTACATCCAGGGGCTGGGCACGACCGCCATCTGGCTCGCCCCGGTGTTCAAGAACCGTCCCGTGCAGGGCGAGGGCGACGACGTCTCGGCCGGCTACCACGGCTACTGGATCACCGACTTCACCCAGGTCGATCCCCACTTCGGTACGGCCGCCGACCTGACGAAGCTGGTCCAGTCCGCCCACCGGCGCGGCATCAAGGTCTACCTCGACGTCATCGTCAACCACACCGCCGACGTCATCAGCTACGCCGAGGACCGCTACAGCTATGTGGACAAGGCGACCGCGCCGTACCGCGACGCGCAGGGCCGGCCGTTCGAGGACCGCAACTACGCCGACGGCAGCCGCGCCTTCCCCAAGGTGAACACGGACTCCTTCCCGTACACCCCGACCTTCAAGACCCCGGCGGACGCGAAGGTCAAGGTCCCCGCCTGGCTGAACGACCCGACCATGTACCACAACCGGGGTGACTCCACCTTCGCCGGTGAGAACAGCGAGTACGGCGACCTCTTCGGCCTCGACGACCTGTGGACCGAGCGTCCCGAGGTGGTCCGCGGCATGACCAAGATCTACGCCGACTGGGTGCAGTCCACCGGCGTCGACGGCTTCCGGCTGGACACGGTCAAGCATGTAAACCTGGACTTCTGGCCGCAGTTCAGCCAGGGCATCAACCAGGCCGCGGCCCGCGCCGGCAAGAAGGACTTCTTCATGTTCGGCGAGGTCTACAGCGCCGACCCGGAGATCACCTCAGACTACGTACGCCAGGGCGCCCTACCCGCCACCCTGGACTTCGCCTTCCAGGAGGCGGCGCGTGGCTTCACCGCCAACGACGGCTCCGCGAAGGCACTGGCCGACGTGTACGCGAGCGACGACCTGTACGCCGCCCGGGACACCCACGCCGGCCGGCTGACTACCTTCCTCGGCAACCACGACATGGGCCGGATCGGCTCGTTCATCGCGGGCGGCCCCACCGACCCGGCGACCCACCTGCGCCGCGATCAACTCGCCCACGAGCTGATGTTCCTCACTCGCGGTCAGCCGGTGATCTACTCCGGCGACGAGCAGGGCTTCACCGGTTCCGGCGGGGACAAGGACGCCCGGCAGACCATGTTCGCCTCGCAGACCCCGGACTACCTCGACGACGACCTGCTGGGCACCGACCGTACCCACGCGGTCGACCAGTTCGACCGGACGCACCCGCTGTACCGGGCCATCGCCGAGCTGGGCGGCCTGCGCCAGGCACACCCGGCGCTGCGCGACGGCGTGCAGGTCACCCGGTACGCCGCCGACGGCCCCGGTGTCTTCGCCTTCTCCCGGTTCGACCCGGACAACCGCACCGAGTACCTGGTGGCGGTCAACAACGCCCCGACCGCGCAGACTGTCACCGTGGACACCTGGTCGGCCGGTGCCACCTTCACCGGCATCTACGGCGCCACCGGCCGGCCGGTCGCCGCCGGCGACGGCAAGCTGACCGTGACCGTGCCGCCGCTGTCGGCGGTGGTGCACCGGGCCGGCAAGCCCGTCGCGCTGCCCACCGCCAAGCCGGGCCTCACCATCACCACCCCCACACCGGACGAGCCGGTGGCCACCCGGGCGGCGGTGACCGCGCAGGTGACCGGGGATCCGCTGGCCACCGTGACGGTCGCCGCCCGGGTCGAGGGCGAAAAGTGGACGCTGCTCGGCTCGGCGCACCGCACCCCGTACACCGTGCACCACGACCTGACCGGCCTGGCCGCCGGCACGAAGGTCGAGTACAAGGCGGTGGTGCGCGACGGCCGGGGTCGCACCGAGACCACCCGCGCCAGCGGCATCGTCGGCACTCCCGAACAGTCCGGCGCGTCACGTGACTGGCTGGTGGTGCACTACCAGCGCCCCGACGGCGACTACCTGAACTGGGGGCTGTACACCTGGGGCGACATCGACCCGGCGTACGCGACCGAATGGCCGAAGGGGCAGCCGTTCGCCGGTACGGACACCTACGGGCGGTTCGCCTGGGTGAAGCTCAAGCCGGGAGCGAAGTCGGTCGGCTTCCTGGTGGTCGACGCCGACGGGAACAAGGACGTCGACAACGACCGGACCGTCGACGTGACGCAGACCGGTGAGGTCTGGGTCAAGCAGGGCGACCGGGCGACCTACCCGACCCGGGAGGAGGCCGCCGGCGAGCCCGCGCCGCCGGTCGAGGACGGGGTGGCGGTGATCCACTACCGCCGGCCCGACGGCAACTACGACGGCTGGGGCCTGCACCTGTGGGACGGCGCGGCCAGCCCGACCGACTGGGCCAGGCCGATGCCGCCGACCCGGATCGACTCCTTCGGCGCCGAGTTCCGGGTGCCGCTGGCCGAGGGTGCGACCGGGCTGAGCTACATCGTCCACAAGGGGGACGACAAGGACCTGCCGCAGGACCAGCGGCTCGACTTCGCCGACGCCGGCCGCGAGGTCTGGTTGCTCGCCGCGACGCCGGGCCGGCTGCTGCCGTCGGTGGCGACCGGCACCGGCACGGACACCGACATCGGCAGGCAGAAGGCGCACTGGATCGACCGCTCCACCGTGGCCTGGCGGACCGGTCCCACCGACGGCCGGGCGTACGCGCTGGTGACCGCGCCCGCCGGTGGGGTGCGCGTGGTCGACGGCGAGCTGGTCGGGGCGTACACCTCGCTGCCGCTGACCGCGCAGCGCAACGGGCTCACCGAGGCCCAGCGCGCGACGTTCCCGCACCTGTGGGACTACCGGGCCTTCGCACTGGACCGGCGGGACCTGGCCAAGGTGCCGGCGACGCTGCGCGGGCAACTGCTGGTGACCGAGCGGGCCGTGGACGGCACGCTGCTCGGCGCCACCGGCGTGCAGATCCCGGGCGTGCTCGACGACGTGTACGCCCCGGCCACCAACACCAGCCTCGGCGCCACCTTCGCCGGGGGTGTGCCGACCCTGGCGGTCTGGGCACCCACCGCCCGTACGGTCTCGCTGGAGCTGTTCGACTCGCCCACCGGCACGCCGAGTACGGTGGCGATGCGCCGTGACGACCGGACCGGCGTGTGGTCGGTACGCGGGGCACGTGACTGGACCGGCAAGTTCTACCGGTACCGGGTGCAGGCGTGGCAGCCGGCGACGCAGCAGCTGGTCACCGCCGCGGTGACCGACCCGTACTCGGTCGCGCTGGCGGCGAACTCCACCCACAGCCAGATCGCCGACCTGACCGATCCGAAGCTGGCCCCGGCCGGCTGGGCGTCGCTGCGCAAGCCGGCGGCGGTGCCGTCCGCCAAGGTGCAGATCTCCGAGCTGTCGGTACGGGACTTCTCCATCGCCGACAGCACCGTGCCGGCGCAACGGCGCGGCACCTTCCTCGCCTTCACCGATCCGGCCACCGTCGGCATGCGCCACCTGAAGGCGATCAGCGACGCCGGGGTGTCCCACCTGCACCTGCTGCCCGCGTTCGACTTCGCCACCATCCCCGAACGGCGGGCCGACCAGCGGCAGCCCGACTGCGACCTGGCGGCCCTGCCGCCGGACTCGGAGCGGCAGCAGGAGTGCGTCGCGGCGGTGAAGGACGCCGACGGCTACAACTGGGGGTACGACCCGCTGCACTACACCGTCCCGGAGGGCGGTTACGCCGTCGATCCGGACGGCGCGCGGCGCACCACCGAGTTCCGGCAGATGGTCGCCGGGGTCAACGCGGCGGGCCTGCGGGTGGTGATGGACGTGGTCTACAACCACACCTCGGCCGCCGGCACCGACCCGAAGTCGGTGCTCGACCAGATCGTCCCCGGCTACTACCACCGGCTGCTCGACGACGGGACGGTGGCCACCTCCACCTGCTGCGCCAACACCGCCCCGGAGCACGCCATGATGGGCAAGCTGGTGGTCGAGTCGCTGGTCACCTGGGCGAAGGCGTACAAGGTCGACGGTTTCCGCTTCGACCTGATGGGCCACCACCCGAAGGCGAACATCCTGGCCGTGCGCGCCGCACTGGACAAGCTGACGGTGGCCCGCGACGGTGTGGACGGGAAGAAGATCCTGCTCTACGGCGAGGGCTGGAACTTCGGCGAGGTGGCCGACAACGCCCGGTTCGTGCAGGCCACCCAGGCCAACATGGCCGGCACCGGGATCGGCACCTTCAACGACCGACTGCGCGACGCGGTACGCGGTGGCGGGCCGTTCGACGACAACCCGCGTCGGCAGGGCTTCGCGTCCGGGCTGTTCACCGACCCCAACGGCGACCCGGTCAACGGCTCCGCCGCCGAGCAGCGGGCCCGGCTGCTGCACCAGCACGACCTGGTCAAGGTCGGGTTGGCCGGTAACCTGCGCGGATACCGGTTCACCGACTCCGCGGGCCGGGCGGTGACCGGTGCCCAGGTGGACTACAACGGCTCGCCGGCCGGCTACACCGACGCGCCCGGTGAGGCGGTCACCTACGTCGACGCGCACGACAACGAGATCCTGTACGACGCTTTCGCCTACAAGCTGCCGTCGGGCACGTCGGCCGTGGACCGGGCGCGGATGCAGGTGCTCGCGCTGAGCACGGTGGTGATGGGCCAGGGCGCCGGTTTCGTCACCACCGGCACCGAGCGGCTGCGGTCCAAGTCGTTGGACCGCAACTCGTACAACTCAGGGGACTGGTTCAACCAGATCCGCTGGGACTGCGCGCAGGGCAACGGCTTCGGCATCGGCCTGCCGGCGGCGGAGGACAACCGGGACAAGTGGCCGTACGCCCGGCCGCTGCTGGCCGACCCGGCGCTGGTCCCGGGCTGCGCGGCGGTCGAGCTGGCCGACGCCCGGTACGCCGAGCTGCTGCGGATCCGGGCCTCCTCGCCGGTCTTCGGCCTGCCCACCGCGCAGGAGGTGCAGCGGCGGGTCGGATTCCCGCTCTCCGGCACCAACGAGACCCCGGGCGTGCTCACCATGACCCTTGACGCCGGTGGCCTCGGCGGGGCGTGGAAGTCGGTGACGGTGGTCTTCAACGGCACCCCGCAAGCCTCGACCCAGCGGGTGAGCGGGCTGCGCGGGGCGGACGTCACGCTGCACCCGGTGCTGCGGTCCTCGGCCGACCAGGTGCTGCGTACGGCCTCGTTCGACCGGGCGACCGGCACGTTCACCGTGCCCGCCCGCAGCGTGGCGGTCTTCGTCCAGCAGTAGTGCACGCGGTTCGGCCCCCTGCCACCTTCGGTGACAGGGGGCCGACCTTCCCCGGCTGGCTGGGTCCGCTGAAGCGCTCAGTTGAAGCAGTCTTCGACGGTGCGGGCGCAGTTGGTGGGGTCGTTGTCGGTGATGGTGGAGTCGTCGTCGAGCTTGACCTTGCCATCGTTGTTGAAGACGCCGCCGGCGATCTTGTGGTGCTTGTCGCCGTTGTCGGCCTTGTTCTTGGTGATCTTGGTGTTGGTCAGGGTGACTCGGCCTTCGTTGTTGTAGATGCCGCCGCCGTTCTTGCCGGCGAAGTTCTCCTTGACCTTGCTGTCGCGCAGGGTCAGGCGGGCGGCGTCCTCGTCGTTCTTGTGCTTGGACCATTCGGTCGCGGACATGGGGCGGGGGGCGTGCTTCTCTTCGAAGGGTTCGCCGTTGAAGATGCCGCCGCCGAACCGGCCCGCGCTGTTCTGGAGGATCTCGGTGTCGGTGACGACGGCGGTGCCGCGCGTCTCCTCGTCCTTCTCCTTGCCGTACAGGCTGCCGTGCTTCTTGTCCTTGCTGACGTTGTAGATGCCGCCGCCGTCCTTGTGGGCCTTGTTCTTCTCGATGTTGCTGTGCTTGACGCTCAGGACGGTGTCGATGGCGTAGATGCCGCCGCCGTTCTCGCCGGCGGTGTTGTTCTTGACGAAGGTCCAGCTGACCTGGACGAAGCCGTCGCTGCTGAACAGGCCGCCGCCGTTCTTGCGGGCGAAGTTGCCCTCGATGACGGCCTTCTCGATCTCCACGAAGCCGGCCTTGCCCTTGTCGTCGTGGCGTTCGCGGCTGTCGGAGGAGTACTCCTCCTTCTTCTTTTCCTTCTTCTTCTCTTCGGCGCGGCCGTTGGCGATGCCGCCGCCGTTCTCGGCGGTGTTGTTGGCGATGCGGGTTTCGCCGCCCTTGCCGTCGCGTGATCCCTCGACGTCGAGGACGCCGGCGTTGAAGATGGCGCCGCCGTCTTCGCGGGCGTGGTTGTTGTCGAGGGTGCTGCTCTCGACCTCGACGCGGCCGAAGTTGGCGATCGCGCCGCCGTTGTTCTCGGCGCTGTTGAGGAAGAACTTGGTGTTCACCAGGTGGGCCCGGCCGCCCCGCTCGACCAGCATGCCGCCGCCGTCGCCCTGGTGCTCCTTGTCGTCCTTACCGTGCCAGTCCTTCTTTTCTTCCTTCTTTTCTTCCTTCTTCTTTTCTTCCTTCTTGCCCTGCTCGCCGCGCCAGTCCTTCTTTTCTTCCTTCTTTTCTTCCTTCTTCTTCTCTTCCTTCTTGCCCTCCTGGCCGTGCCAGTCCTTCTTCTCGGACTCCTGGCCGGTCCAGCCGTCCTTGCCCGGCCACTCCTTGTCGTCCTTGCCCTGCTTGTGTTCGCGGTCGGCGGCTGCGCCGTTCTTGACGGTGACGTCCTTCAGGGTCAGGTCACCGCCGTCGGCGACCCGGAAGATCCGGAACCCGTCCCGGGACTCCCGCTTGATCGTCGCGCCGTTGCCCTCGATCTTGATTTCCTGCT
>NZ_POTY01000227.1 GCF_003236315.1 Micromonospora craterilacus | reverse complement strand
GGGAGGGGCGGCCGGTGCGGTTCTCCGCCTCGTCGGCGGCGAACATCACCTTGAGGCCGGCGTTGACCGCCAGCCAGCGCAGCGGCTCCGGCTCCCAGCGTGGCGAACGATGGTTGACCCACGGCAGCCGGGTCAGCTCGGTCTGCTCGCCCCGGATCAGGTCGGCCAGGGTGCGTCCGGCCAGGTTGCTGGTGCCGACACCGTCGCCCACGTACCCACCGGCCCAGGCCAGCCCGGCGCCCCGCTGGTAGCCGACCGACGCGGCCCAGTCCCGGGCCACCCCGAGCGGCCCGCCCCAGGTGTGTGACACCGGCACGTCCGGGCCGAGCACCGGGAACAGTTCGCCGAGCGTCCGGCGCAGCGCGGCGAAGACCCGTGGCTCCCGGTCGTAGCCCGGCAGGATCCGCGATCCGAAGTGGTACGGCGCACCCCGCCCGCCGAACGCGAGCCGGCCGTCGGCGGTGCGCTGGCCGTAGATGATGACGTGCCGGTGGTCGGAGAAGGTCTCCCGCTCGGCGAGGCCGATCTGCTCCCAGGTCTCCGCCGACAGCGGCTCGGTCGCCACCATCAGCGAGTAGACCGGTGCGATGGCGCGACGGTGCCCAGGCAGCCCCGGGGTGTACCCCTCGGTGGCCCGGACCACCACCGGAGCGCGGACCGCGCCCGCGGGGGTCACCGCCGCCCCGGACCGGATCGCCGTCACCGGAGTCCGCTCGTGGATGGTCACGCCCCGGCGTTCGACCGCCCGCGCCAGGCCGCGTACCAGCCGGGCCGGATGCACGGCCGCGCAGTGCGGGGTGTACGTGGCGGCGCGTACCCCGTCGGCGGCGCATCGGGCCACGGCCTCGTCCGGGCCGAGCAGGGTCAGATCCTCCGGCCCGAACCCAAACTCCCGCGCCTCCGCCACCGCCGCGCGGGCCCGCTTCACCTGCGGCTCGCTGCGGGCCAGCACCACCGTGCCGCCGTACGACCAGTGGCAGTCGATGCCCTCGGCCGCGACCACCCGGCCGATCTCGCGCACGGTGTCGTGCATGGCGCATTGCATGGCGATCGCGGCGTCCCGGCCGTGCTGGCGGGCCAGCGCCGGCAGGGACGTGGGCAGCAGCGCCGAACACCAGCCGCCGTTACGCCCGGAGGCACCGAACCCGGCCACCTGACGTTCCAGGACGACGATCCGCAGCGTCGGGTCGGCCTCCGCGAGGTAGTACGCCGTCCAGAGCCCGGTGTATCCGGCGCCGACGATCACCACGTCGGCCTCGGTGTCGCCGGCCAGCGCCGGACGCGGGGTCAGCGGCTCGTCCACAGTGGACAGCCAGTACGACAGATCCTGGTAGCGCACGGTCGCTCCTGACGGTGCCGGCCGGGCCGCGCCGCGCTTGGCGGTCGGGCCCGGCCGGAGGTGGATGCTAGAGCCGGGACCACGCCTCGGTGAGCACGGCCCGCAGGATCTGCTCGATCTCGTCGAAATGCTGCTGCCCGGCGATCAGCGGCGGGGCGAGCTGCACCACGGGGTCGCCCCGGTCGTCGGCCCGGCAGTAGAGCCCGGCGGAGAAGAGCGCGCTGGACAGGAAGCCGCGCAGCAGCCGCTCGGACTCGGCCTCGTCGAAGGTCTCCCGGGTGGCCTTGTCCTTGACCAGTTCGATGCCGTAGAAGTAGCCGTCACCCCGGACGTCGCCGACGATCGGCAGGTCGTTCAGCTTTTCCAGGGTGGCGCGGAACGCCGCCTCGTTGGCCCGTACGTGCCCGACCAGGTCCTCGCGGGCGAAGACCTCCAGGTTCGCCAGGGCCACCGCGCAGGAGACCGGGTGACCGCCGAAGGTCACCCCGTGGGCGAACATGCCGGTCTCGGTCAGGAACGGCTCCATCAGCCGATCGCTGGCGATCATGGCGCCGAGCGGCGCGTAGCCCGAGGTGATGCCCTTGGCGGTGGTGATGATGTCCGGCTGGTAGCCGTAGCGGACGGCACCGAAGTACTCGCCGAGCCGGCCCCACGAGCAGATCACCTCGTCGCTGACCAGCAGTACGTCGTACTCGTCGCAGATCTCCCGGACCCGCTCGAAGTACCCGGGCGGAGGCGGGAAGCAACCGCCGGAGTTCTGCACCGGCTCCAGGAAGACCGCCGCGACGGTTTCCGGCCCCTCCCGCTCGATGGCGCGGCCGATCTCCTCAGCGGCCCAGCGGCCGAACGCCACCGGGTCGTCGCCGTGCTCTGGGGCGCGGTAGAAGTTGGTGTTCGGCACCTTGATGCCGCCCGGCACCAGCGGCTCGAAGTCGCTCTTGATACCGGGCAGGCCGGTGATCGACAGGGCACCCATCGAGGTGCCGTGGTAGGCGATGTACCGACTGACCACCTTGTGCTTGGTCGGCTTGCCGGTGCGCTTGAAGTACGCCCGGGCCAGCTTCCAGGCCGCCTCGACCGCCTCCGAACCGCCGGTGGTGAAGAACACCCGGTTCAGGTCGCCGGGGGTGAGCGCCGAGATCCGCTCGGCCAACTCCACCGCGGTCGGGTGGGCGTACGACCAGAGCGGGAAGTAGGCCAGCTCACCGGCCTGCTTGGCGGCGGCCTCGGCCAGCTCGGTGCGGCCGTGGCCGGCGTTGACGACGAAGAGCCCGGCGAGCCCGTCCAGGTAGCGCCGGCCCTGCGCGTCCCAGACGTACGCGCCCTCGCCGCGGACGATGGTCGGCACCTCGCCGGCGGAGTAGCTCGCCATCCGGGTGAAATGCATCCAGAGGTGGTCGGTGGCGTTGGCCATGTCAGCCCCATCGGGTCTCGGGCCGGTCAGGGGTCACCGGCCGCTCTGCCCACGGTTATCCCACAGTCCGACACCGAAAGGCAAGTGCGATCGGTTGACAAAGCGCCTCGATGCAACGGATTCAGCGTGCCGTAGTGCCTTGCGCAACGGAATTCGTACCACGCCACTCGGCCCGCCGGCGCTCCCTTCCAGGCCCCGTCCGCCCGGTCGGGGTGACCCCTGCGCTGCCTTTGCTCTGCTTCAACCGGCGCATCGCTTGCGGGTGGGAATCGATGCGTCAGTTGAAGCAGAGCAAAGGGGTGAGGGCGGGTCGGCGCCTGGCGAGCCCGGTCCGCGGGCGGACGTGGCGCGCCCCGACGGCGTGGCCGGATTCGCCCAAGATTCACGTTCGCGAGGGGGCGCCCGGCGTGGCGTCAGGCGGTGCCCCAGGTGTAGGTCTGTTTGCGCAGCTTGAGGTAGACGAACGCCTCGGTGGAGAGCACGCCGGAGACCGCGCGCAGCCGTTGCAGGATCTCCAGCAGGTGCTCGTCGTTGCGGCAGACCACCTCGGCCAGCAGGTCGAAGGAACCGGCGGTGATCACCACGTAGTCGACCTCCTCCAGGGCGGCGATCCGGTCGGCCACCGCCTCCAGGTCGCCGTCGGTACGCAGGCCGATCATGGCCTGCCGGGGAAATCCCAGCTGGAGCGGGTCGGTAACCGCGACGATCTGCATCACCCCGGCGTCGAGCAGGCGCTGCACGCGCTGGCGTACCGCCGCCTCGGAGAGCCCCACCGCCTTGCCGATGGTCGCGTACGGTCGGCGCCCGTCCTCCTGCAACTGCTCGATGATCTGCTTGGCGACGTCGTCGAGGAGGGCGTGGCTGGCACCTTCGCGCACGCTGACCCGGCGCCCACCGTTGCCGTTGTCCTGCTGCCGGTTCGTCATCGACCGCTCCCCATGTCCATCACCGGGCTGAGCCTAATGCCATCGGGCAGTCTGGCGTAATTCGTCGTCCAGGGCTATTCCAGCAACGGAATCCCTTGTGAGAGAGGTCTCCTCATGTCAGGATCAGTCGTCCATCGCCATTGACCCTCCCGCCGGCGCGCCCATCCCCGTCCCGCCGCCGACGATGACCCCTTAGGAGTCGTCACATGCGTAGTGCCTTTCGGCCCCTCACCCGGCGCGGTCTGCTCACCGGCACCCTCGGCTCGGCCGCACTGCTGGCCGCCGGTGGCACCCTCGCCGGCTGCGGTACCAAGGGTGCCCAGCAGACCGAGGCGGGCTGTGTCAGCGAGGACCTTTCCGGCACGGAGAAGAAACTGGCCTTCTCCAACTGGCCGCAGTACATGGACGTGGACGAGGACAACAACGCCAAGCGGCCCTCTCTCGACGGTTTTGTCAGCAAAACCGGCATCCAGGTGACCTACACCGAGGACGTCAACGACAACAACGAGTTCTTCGGCAAGGTGCAGAACCAGCTCGCCGCGTGTCAGAGCACCGGGCGGGACGTCATGGTGCTGACCGACTGGATGGCCGCCCGGATGATCCGGCTGGGCTGGCTCCAGAAGCTCGACAAGGCGAAGCTGCCCAACGTCGAGGCCAACCTGCTGCCGTCGCTGCGTAACCGCCCCTTCGACGTCGACAACCACCTCGCCGTCCCGTGGCAGTCCGGCCTGGCCGGCCTCGCGTACAACGGCCGGGTCACCTCGGAGATCCGCACCGTCGACGAGCTGCTCACCCGCCCCGACCTCAAGGGCAAGGTGACCGCGCTGACCGAGATGCGCGACACCATGGGGCTGCTGTTGATGTCCAACGGTCACAACCCGTCCGACTTCACCGCCAACCAGTTCGACGACGCGCTCAACAAGCTCAAGAAGGCGGTCAGCTCCGGGCAGATCCGTCGGTTCACCGGTAACGACTACGCCCCGGACCTGGCCAAGGGGGACATCGCGGCGTGCATCGGCTGGTCCGGTGACATCGTCCAGCTCGGCTTCGACGACGAGCAGATCAAGTTCGTGGTCCCGGAGTCCGGCGCGACGCTCTGGTCGGACAACATGCTCGTGCCGAACCGGGCCACCCACAAGGCCAACGCCGAAGAATTGATCAACTACTACTACGACCCGGCGGTCGCCGCCCAACTCGCCGCGTACGTCAACTACATCTGCCCCGTCCAGGGCGCGCAGGCGGAGATGGAAAAGATCGACCCGGAACTCGCCGCCAACCCGCTGATCTTCCCGGACGAGGCGATGCTCTCCAAGGCCCGGGTCTTCATGGCCCTGGACGAGAAGCAGGAGCGCGAGTACGAGACCAAGTTCCAGCAGGTTATCGGAGCGTGATGATGGCGCGGGAAACTCCGGCCGGCGACTTGCGGCTGGCCAACCTCACCAAGACGTTCGGCGCTTTCACCGCCGTGGACGACCTCAGTTTGACGATTCCGCAGGGCTCGTTCTTCGCCCTGCTCGGCGCGTCCGGCTGCGGTAAGACGACCACACTGCGGATGATCGCCGGGCTCGAGGAGCCGACCAGCGGGCAGGTGCTGCTCGGGGACCGGGACATCGCCCGGCTGCGTCCATACAAGCGGCCGGTCAACACGGTGTTCCAGAGCTACGCGCTCTTCCCGCACCTGGACATCTTCGAGAACGTGGCCTTCGGGCTGCGCCGGCGCGGCATCCGCTCAGTCGACCAGCAGGTCCGGCAGATGCTCTCGCTGGTGCAGCTCGACGGCTACGAGCGGCGGCGTCCCGCTCAGCTCTCCGGCGGGCAGCAGCAGCGGGTCGCGCTGGCCCGGGCGCTGATCAACCACCCGCAGGTGCTGCTGCTCGACGAGCCACTCGGCGCGCTGGATCTCAAGTTGCGCCGCCAGATGCAGATCGAACTCAAGCGGATCCAGACCGAGGTCGGCATCACCTTCGTGCACGTCACCCACGACCAGGAAGAGGCCATGACGATGGCCGACACGGTCGCGGTGATGAACGCCGGGCGGATCGAGCAACTCGGCCCGCCCGCCGAGATCTACGAGTTCCCGGCCACCGCGTTCGTGGCCAACTTCCTCGGCCAGTCCAACCTGATCGCCGGCGAGGTCACCGGCGGCAACGGAAACGACATCCTGGTCACCGCCCACGGCGGACGCTTCTCGGTGCCGGCCGCCCGGGCCCGCACCAACCGGGGTCCGGTGCACCTCGGGGTACGCCCCGAGAAGCTGCACCTGGTGGCCGGGGCCGGCCAGGTGCCCGCGGGCTGCCAGTACCTGGAAGGGACGATCAGTGACGCCTCCTACGTCGGGGTGAGCACCCAGTACCTGCTGCGTACCGGCTGGGGCACCGAGGTGAGCGTCTTCGTCGCCAACAGCGGCGCCCAGCAGCGGTTCGTGCCGGGCAACCGGGCGGTCGCGTACTGGGACCCGCGGCATGCCTTCCTGCTCGGCCGCCGAGCCGGCGACGACGACCGCACCACCCCGGTCCTCGACGAGCCGGTGGGTGCGTCCTCGTGAGCGCATTGGCTCACGTGCCCACCGGTTCCGGACAGTCGGCATCGCCGCCGCCGGCTGCCCGCCCGGGGCGGCACCGGTTGCTGCCGTACCTGCTGTTGCTGCCCGGCGCGGCCTGGCTGTTCCTCTTCTTCGCCGTGCCGCTGCTGCAACTCGCCGCCGCCAGCCTCTACGACCCCGACGGCTCGCTCTCCACCGGGTACGCGCTGACCTGGGCGTTCGGCAACTACCCGACGGCGTTGCAGGCGTACTGGCCGCAGTTCGGCCGGTCGTTCCTGTACGCCGGCATCGCGCTGGTGCTGGCGCTGCTGATGGGCTACCCGCTGGCGTACGCGATCGCGCAGAAGGCCGGCCGGTGGAAGAACCTCCTGCTGGTCTGTGTGATCGCGCCGATGTTCACCAGCTTCCTGGTGCGCACGCTGGCCTGGAAGACCATCCTGTCGGACAACGGCTGGCTGGTCGGGCTGCTGCGCGACGTGCACCTGCTCGGCCCGGACGGGCGGCTGCTGGCCACCCCGGTCGCGGTGGTGCTCGGCCTGACGTACAACTTCCTGCCGTTCCTGGTGCTGCCGTTGTACGCGAGCCTGGAGCGGCTCGACTACCGGCTGCTGGAAGCGTCCAGCGACCTGTACGCCAGCCCGCTGAAGACGTTCCGGCGGGTCACCCTGCCGGTGTCGATGCCCGGCCTGATCGCCGGCACCCTGCTGTTCTTCATCCCGGCGACCGGCGACTACATCAACGCGGAGCTGCTCGGCACCCCGAACCAGTACATGATCGGTAACGTCATCGACTCGGCGTTCCTGGTCCGGCTGGACTATCCGCAGGGCGCGGCGCTGTCGTTCCTGCTGATGTCGGCGATCCTCGCGGTGGTCTTCGTCTATCTGCGCCGAGCCGGCACGGAGGAAGTGCTGTGAAACTCTCCCGCTGGTTCGCCGAGCACTGGGTGATGGGCGTCGCGCTGCTGGTCCTCGGCTACCTGTTCCTGCCGATCGCCGTGGTCGCCGCGCTGTCGTTCAACCGCCCCTCCAGCCGGCTGTCGTACGACTTCAACGAGTTCACCCTCGACAACTGGCGCAACCCCTGCGCCACCTCGGACATGTGTGATGCGGTGCTGCGCAGTGTGCAGATCGGCTTCATCTCCACGGTGGCGGCCACCGCGCTCGGCACGCTGATGGCGTTTGCGCTGGTCCGGCACCGGTTCCGCGGCAGGTCCGGGCTCAACGTGCTGATCTTCCTGCCGATGGCGACGCCGGAGCTGGTGATGGGCACCTCGCTGCTCGCCCTCTTCGTCGCCGGTGGGGTGCCGCTGGGCTTCTGGACCATCGTCATCGCGCATGTGATGTTCTGCGTGTCGTTCGTGGTGGTCACGGTCAAGGCGCGGCTGGCCGGGATGGACCGGCGGCTGGAGGAGGCCGCGATGGACCTCTACGCCAGCGAGTGGCAGACGTTCCGGCGGATCACCCTGCCGCTGGTGCTGCCCGGCATCGTGGCCGCCGCCCTGCTGGCGTTCTCGCTCAGCTTCGACGACTTCATCATCACGAACTTCAACTCCGGTACCACCGTGACGTTCCCGATGTACGTCTGGGGTGCCGCCCAGCGGGGCATCCCGCCGCAGGTCAACGTCATCGGTACGGCCATGTTCCTGGTCGCGCTGCTGCTGGTGCTGGCCAGCTCGCTGCGCGGCCGGCAGGCCCGCCGGGCAGCGGTGACCGCGGCCGTGCCGAGCCCTCGGGCGAGCACCCGGTCATGACCCTGCCGCATCCCGGCCGGTCGCTCGCCGACGCGGCGCGCGTGCCGTACTGGCTCGACCGGCCGGAGCGTCCCGATCCACTGCCGCCGCTGTCCGGCGTGACCGAGGCCGACCTGCTGGTGGTCGGCGGCGGCTACAGCGGCCTCTGGGCCGCCCTGCTGGCCAAGCAGGCCGACCCCGGGCGGGACGTGCTGCTGGTCGAGGCGGGCACGTGCGGCTGGGCGGCGTCCGGGCGCAACGGCGGGTTCTGCGCCGCCTCGCTGACCCACGGGCTGGCCAACGGGGCGCAGCGGTTCCCCGACGAGATCGACCTGCTGGACCGGCTCGGCCGGGAGAACCTCGACGCCATCGGGGCGACCGTCGCGAAGCTCGGCATCGACTGCGACTTCGAGCGCGCCGGCGAGCTGTCCGTGGCGGTCGAGCCGTACCAGCTCGACGGGCTGGCCGAGGACGTCGCGCTGGCCCGTCGGTACGGCCACGACGTCACCCTGCTCGACGCCGACGAGGTGCGCGCCGAGGTGGACTCGCCGACGTACCTCGGTGGGCTGTGGGACCGCGACCGGGTGGCGATGCTCGACCCGGCGCGGCTGGCCTGGGGGCTGCGCCGGGCCTGCCTCGACCTCGGCGTGCGGATCCACGAGCACACCCGGGTCACCGGGCTGCGTCCCGGCGGCGGGGCCTTGCACGCGCGCACCCTCGGCGCCGACGGCGTCCCCGGTGCGGTACGCGCGGGTCGGGTGGTGCTGGCCACCAACGCGTTCCCGCCGCTGCTGCGCCGGCTGCGCGCCTGGATCGTGCCGGTGTACGGCTACGCGCTGATGACCGAGCCGCTGACGCCCGAGCAGCGCGACGCCGTCGGGTGGCGTAACCGGCAGGGGCTGGCGGACAGCGGCAACCAGTTCCACTACTACCGGATCACCGGCGACGGCCGGATCCTGTTCGGCGGCTACGACGCCGTCTACCACTACGGCAACCGGATGGCGCCCGCGCTGGAACAGCGGGAGCAGACCTTCACGGCGCTGGCCAGCCACTTCTTCACCACCTTCCCGCAGTTGGCCGACGTTCGGTTCAGCCACCGGTGGGGCGGGGTGATCGACACCTGCACCCGGTTCTGCCCGTTCTTCGGCACCGCGTACGCCGGCCGGTTGGCGTACGCGGCCGGGTACACCGGGCTCGGCGTCGGCGCGACCCGGTTCGGTGCCCGGGTGATGCTCGACCTGCTCGACGGCGCGGACACCCCGCTGACCCGGCTCGGCCTGGTCCGCGGCAAGCCGCTGCCGTTCCCACCGGAGCCGGCCCGCGCGGCCGGCATCCAGCTCACCCGCTGGTCCCTGGCCCGCGCCGACGCGCGGCAGGGACGGCGCAACGTTTGGCTCCGTACGCTCGATCGGTTTGGTTTGGGGTTCGATTCCTGATGCGCATCCTTCTCGTCGGCGCCGGTGGCGTCGGCTCCGCTGTCGTCGCCATCGCGGCCCGACGCACGTTCTTCGAGACCATGGTGGTCGCCGACTACGACGCCGGTCGGGCGTCGCGGGCGGTCGCCGGCCGGGACGCCCGGTTCGTCGCCGCCCAGGTCGACGCCGCGTCGGCGGACGCGGTCGCGGCGCTCTGCCGGGAGCACCGGATCACCCACGTGCTCAACGCGGTCGACCCGCGGTTCGTCATGCCGATCTTCGACGGTGCGTACGCGGCCGGCGCGGACTACCTGGACATGGCGATGTCGCTGTCCCACCCGCACCCCGACCACCCGCACGCGGAGACCGGCGTGAAGCTCGGCGACGAGCAGTTCGCGGTGGCCGGTCAGTGGGAGGCCGCCGGCCGGCTGGCGCTGTGCGGCATCGGCGTCGAGCCCGGTCTGTCGGACGTCTTCGCCCGGTACGCCGCCGACGAACTGTTCCGCGAGATCGACGAGATCGGGGTGCGCGACGGGGCGAACCTGACCGTGGACGGCTACGACTTCGCGCCGTCATTCTCGATCTGGACCACCATCGAGGAGTGCCTGAACCCGCCGGTGGTCTGGGAGGCCGGCCGGGGCTGGTTCACCACCGAGCCGTTCAGCGAGCCGGAGGTGTTCCACTTCCCCGAGGGCATCGGGCCGGTCGAGTGCGTCAACGTCGAACATGAAGAGGTGCTGCTGATCCCGCGCTGGGTGCCGGCGAAGCGGGTCACCTTCAAGTACGGCCTCGGCGACGAGTTCATCGAGGTGCTCAAGACGCTGCACAAGCTCGGCCTGGACTCGACGGCGCCGGTGACGGTGAAGGGCGTCGAGGTCTCGCCGCGCGACGTGGTGGCCGCCTGCCTGCCCGACCCGGCCACCCTCGGCGACCGGATGCGCGGCAAGACCTGCGCGGGCACGTACGTGACCGGCGTCGGGAAGGACGGCGCGCCGCGGAAGGTCTACCTCTACCACGTGGTCGACAACGAATGGTCGATGCGCGAGTACGGCCACCAGGCGGTGGTCTGGCAGACCGCGGTGAACCCGGTCGTCGCCCTGGAACTGCTGGCCACCGGCGCCTGGTCGGGCGTCGGGGTGCTCGGCCCGGAGGCGCTGCCGCCGAAGCCGTTCCTGGACCTGCTGACCGGCTACGGCTCACCCTGGGGGATGGAGGAACGGTGAGATGACCCGCTACGGCCCGATGTTCGGTCCCGACGTCACGTTCCTCGGCGTGCCGCCGTGCACGCTCGAGGAGCCGGTGACCTATGCGGACGCCGACGTGGTCATCGTCGGGGCCCCGTTCGACGGCGGCACCTCGCACCGGCCCGGCACCCGGTTCGGCCCGTCGGCCATCCGGCAGGCCTGCTACCTGCCGCACGACGGCTCCCGACCGTCCCTCGCGCTGCGCGTCGACGCCCTGCGCGACCTGCGGGTGTACGACGCCGGTGACGTGGAGATGTTCTCCGGCGACATCGAGCGGTCGCTGGGCGCGCTGGAGTCCGCCGTGTACGCGGTCTCCTCGGCAGGGGCGATCCCGGTGGTGCTCGGTGGCGACCACTCCATCGCGCTGTCCGACGCCACCGGGGTGGCCCGCCAGCACGGCTTCGGCCGGGTGTCACTGGTGCACTTCGACGCGCACGCCGACACCGGGGACATCGAGTTCGGCTCGCTGCACGGGCACGGCCAGCCGATGCGCCGGCTCATCGAGTCCGGCGCGGTACGCGGCGACCGGTTCCTCCAGATCGGCCTGCGCGGCTACTGGCCGGGGCCGGAGACGCTGTCCTGGATGGCCGAGCAGCGGATGCGCTCGTACGAGATGACCGAGATCGTGGCCCGGGGCCTGGATTCCTGTCTCACCGAGGCGTTCGAGATCGCGACCGACGAGTGCGAGGGCGTGTTCCTCTCCGTCGACGTGGACGTGGTCGACCCGGGTATGGCACCCGGCACCGGCACGCCCGAGCCGGGCGGCTTCACCTCCCGGCAACTGCTCGACGCGGTCCGCCGGGTCTGCTACGAACTCCCGGTGGTCGGGGTGGACGTGGTCGAGGTCGCCCCGCCCTACGACCACGCCGACATCACCGCCTACCTCGGCAACCGCGTCGTCCTGGAGGCGCTGTCCGCCATCGCCCGCCGCCGCCGCGACACCACCGCCGGCACCCCCTGGAACC
>NZ_POTY01000226.1 GCF_003236315.1 Micromonospora craterilacus | reverse complement strand
GGGGGGCGGCGGTGCCGGTCGAGGAGGAGACGTAGCCGGTGAGGGCGAGCACCAGGCCGTAGAGGCCGGGGCCGAGGGCCAGGCCGAAGGTCTCGCCGGCCGTCCACAGGCCGGTGAAGACGCCGGCCTGCCGGCGGCCGGTGCGCGCAGTGTCGTAGGCGATGCAGTCCGGCAGCATGGCCAGGGCGAACACCTGCTGGCCGGCGTACCCGACGCCGATCAGCGCGACCAGCAGGTAGATCACGGCGGCGGGCAGCACCGGCGCGGCGACCAGCGCCAGCCCGCCGGCGGCCAGGATCAGCGAGGCCGCGACCAGGCCGGCCAGCTTGCCCAGCCGGGCACCCACCCGGGACCACAGCGGCATCACCACCAGCGCCGGCCCGACGAAGCAGACGAACAGGACGGTCGGGCCGGTTGCCGGGTCCCGCAGGATCTGGTCGGCGAAGTACTGGACCCCGGCGAGGATCGTCGCCACTCCGGCGGACTGCACCACGAAGCAGAGCAGCAGCACCCGGAACGGCCGGTTGCGGCCGGCGACGGCGAGTTGGGCACGGAGGCTGGGCTCGCTGGCCCCGACCGTGCCCTGCGGTGCGGACCGGGTGCCGAGGAAGGCGCCGACCGCGCCCAGCGCGATCAGCGCGGCGACGAACAGCCCCATCCAACGGTGCCCCGGCACGCCCCCGCCGGCTGCGTCGCGGACCAGCGGGGCCACCGCCCCGGAGACCAGGATGGCCAGCGCCAGCACCGCGATCCGCCAGGTCATCATCCGGGTACGTTCGGCGTAGTCGCTGGTCAGCTCGGCCGGCATCGCCACGTACGGCACCTGGAAGAAGGCGAACGCGGTGGCCGTGGCCAGAAAGGCGACCGCGACGTACGTCCCGGCGGCCGGACCTGCACCGAACGGCGCGGCGAAGATCGACCCGAAGAGCAGGGCCAGCGCCAGCCCGCCGATCAGCAGGTAGGGCCGGCGGGCGCCCCAGCGCGACCGGGTGCGGTCGGAGATCCGCCCGGCCACCGGGTTGACCAGCACGTCCCACGCCTTCGGCAGGAGCACCAGCAGGGCCGCCACACCGGCGGCCACGCCGAGCGTGTCGGTCAGGTACGGCAGCAGCAACAGCCCCGGCACAGTGCCGAACGCCCCGGTGGCCAGCGAGCCGAGCGCGTAGCCGGCGTGCACCTTGCGCGGCAGGACTGCCAGTGACGCGCTCATGGCGCCGAATGTTACTCACGTTATGGCGTCGGTCACATCCCCTCACCGGGCCACCAGGTGGCCGCCCGCATGTCCACCCGGTCCTGGCGCAGCGGCGTACCTTCGGCGAGCCAGCGCGCCCGCGCCTCGGGCGTGAGCCGGGGTGGCATGCCGCCGGACGCGTTGACCACCCGGTGCCAGGGGGCACCATCGCCGTGCCGGGCCATGATCGAGCCGACCAGTCGGGCCGACGCCCGGCCGGAGCGCTCCGCCAGCGCGTCGGCCACCGCCCCGTACGACATCACCCGGCCGGGTGGGATCCGGTCGACTAGTTCCAGCACCGCCTCGACGTACTCGTCAGGTGTCACAAGCGGCCAGACTATGGGAACGGCCGCCGGGGCCGCGCGGACGACCACGCAGAATAGGCGGGTGCGCGACGCAGTCACGACGGCCCGGCGGGTCGTCGTCAAGATCGGATCATCCTCGTTGACCACCGCCACCGGCGGGCTGGACGACGGGCGGCTCGACGCGCTCGTCGACGCCCTCGGCACCCGCACGGTCGACGGCCGCGAGGTGGTGCTCGTCTCCTCCGGCGCGATCGCCGCGGGTCTGGCGCCGCTCGGGTTGACCCGGCGACCACGCGACCTGGCCACCCAGCAGGCCGCCGCCAGCGTCGGCCAGGGCCTGCTGATCGGGCGGTACGCCGCCGCCTTCGCCCGGCACGGGCGCACCGTCGGGCAGGTGCTGCTCACCGTCGACGACGTGACCCGCCGGGCCCACTACCGCAACGCGTACCGCACCCTGCGAAAGCTGCTCGACCTGCGGGCGGTGCCGATCGTCAACGAGAACGACACGGTGGCCACCGAGGAGATCCGGTTCGGTGACAACGACCGGCTGGCCGCGCTGGTGGCCGCGCTGGTCGACGCCGACCTGCTGGTGCTCCTCTCCGACGTGGACGCGCTCTGGACGGGTGACCCGTCGCGCGCCGGGTCACGCCGCATCGCCGAGGTACGCGACGAGGCGGACCTCGCCGGCATCGACATCGGCGGCACCGGCCGGTCTGGGGTCGGCACCGGCGGCATGGTGACCAAGGTCGAGGCGGCGCGGATCGCCACCGGGTTCGGCATCCCGGTGGTGCTCACCTCCGCCGCCCAGGCCGTCGCGGCGCTGGCCGGCGAGTCGGTCGGCACCTTCTTCCACCCCAGCCCCCGGCGCCCGGCCGCCCGGCTGTTCTGGCTCGCCCACGCCACCGCGCCCCGGGGCCGGCTGCACCTCGATCCCGGTGCGGTCGCCGCGGTGGTGGGCCGGCGCAAGTCGCTGCTGCCGGCGGGGATCACCGCGGTGGACGGGGCGTTCACCGCCGGCGACCCGGTCGACCTGGTCGACACCACCGGCGCGCCGGTCGCCCGAGGGCTGGTCAACTACGACGCGGTGGAGCTGCCCGGCCTGCTCGGGCGCTCCACCACCGACCTCGCCGCGGCGCTCGGCCCGGCGTACGAACGGGAGGTCGTGCACCGCGACGACCTGGTGCTGCTGTGAGCGGGCGATCCGCCGGATGAAGTGATTGCAGGGGCCCTTCCTATACACGAGGCGTTAACAAGGGGCCCTTCCTTACACGAAGGAGCATGGGATGAGCGTGAGCGAGCAGGCCCGCCGGGCGCGTACGGCGGCGGAGGCGCTGGCCGTGGCAACGCGTACCGCCAAGGACGCCGCGCTGCACGCGATGGCCGACGCGCTGGTGGCGCGTACCCCGGAGATCCTGACCGCGAACGGCGCGGACCTGGCGGCCGGGCGCGAGGCCGGGCTGAGCGCGGCCGTGCTGGACCGGCTCGCCCTCGACGAGGGCCGGGTGGCCGGCATCGCCGACGCGCTGCGCCAGATGGCCGCGCTGCCGGACCCGGTGGGCGAGGTGGTCCGTGGCGCGACCCTGCCCAACGGTCTGGAGCTGCGGCAGATCCGGGTGCCGTTCGGCGTGGTCGGCATCATCTACGAGGCCCGGCCGAACGTGACCGTGGACGCCGCCGGCATCTGCCTGAAGTCCGGTAACGCGGCGCTGCTGCGCGGCTCCTCCTCCGCCGCGCACTCCAACGCGGCGCTGGTGGCGGTGCTGCGCGACGCGATCGCCGGTGCCGGCCTGCCGGCGGACGCGGTGCAGCTGCTCGACGCCGCCTCCCGCGACTCGGTCAAGGAGCTGATGCGGGCCCGCGGCCTGGTCGACGTGCTGATCCCGCGCGGCGGCGCGTCGCTGATCCGGACGGTGGTCGAGGAGTCGACGGTGCCGGTGATCGAGACCGGGGTGGGCAACTGTCACGTCTACGTGGACGCCGCCGCGGACCTGTCGATGGCCGTGTCGATCACGTTGAACGCCAAGACGCAGCGGCTGTCGACCTGCAACACCGCCGAGTCGCTGTTGGTGCACCAGAGCGTGGCAGATGCCTTCCTGCCGCCGATGCTGGCCGCATTCGCCGAGGCCGGGGTCACCGTGCACGGCGACACCCGCACGGCGGCGTACTCCGACGCCGTGGTCCCGGCCGGCGACGAGGACTTCGCCACCGAATACCTCTCCGCCGACATCTCGGTCGCCGTCGTCGACTCGCTCGACGCGGCGGTCGCGCACATCCGGCGGTACGGCAGCGGCCACACCGAGGCGATCGTCACCGACTCCCAGTCGGCCGCCCGGGAGTTCGTGGCCCGGGTGGACTCGGCGGCGGTGATGGTCAACGCCTCGACCCGGTTCACCGACGGCGGCGAGTTCGGCTTCGGTGCCGAGATCGGCATCTCCACCCAGAAGCTGCACGCCCGCGGCCCGATGGGCCTGCCCGAGCTGACCAGCACGAAGTACGTGGTCACCGGCAACGGCCACGTTCGTTAGCTGACGCCCGGCAACCGTGGCGGGCCGCCGAGGCACGGTCCGCCACGCCGTCGGGGCTACCGGACCCGATCGGGAAGATGATCAAATGCATCTATGATCATCACCCCCACTCCCCTGATGCAACTCGTGACCGGTTACTGGGCCTTCAAGACCTTCGCCGCCGCGGTCGAACTCGACCTGTTCGGCCGGCTCGCCGGCGGGCGGGTGGTGACCCGGCAGGAGGCCGAGAAGGAGTTCGGCCTCCCCGAGCGGCCGGCGGACCTGCTGCTCGCCGCCTGCGCCTCCCTCGGCCTGCTGGAGAAGGCCGGCGACGGTTACCGCAACACCGCCCTGGCCGAGGAGTTCCTCGTCCCCGGCCGGCCGCACTACTTCGGCGGCCAGGTGCGCTACTGCGACCAGCGCACCTACCTGCCCTGGCACCGCATCGGTGAGGCGCTGCGCACCGACCGGCCGCTGACCTGGGACCCGGACACCCAGGAGTCGATGTTCACCACCGCCGACCCGGTCATGCTCGCGCTGTTCTGGGAGGCGATGTATTCGACCTCCAGCTTCACCGCCCGCGCCCTCGGCGAGGCGTACGACTTCGGCGCGCACCGCCGGCTGCTGGACGTCGGCGGCGGGGCCGGCGCCTTCCCGATCGAGCTGTGCCAGCGCTACCCCGAGCTGCGGGCGACCGTCTTCGACCTGCCGCACGTCGCCACCAAGGCGGAGGAGAAGATCGCCCTGGCCGGGCTCGCCGACCGGATCGGTACGGCCAGCGGGAACTTCCTCACCGACCCGGCGCTGCCGACCGGACACGACGTGGTCCTGCTCAGCATGATCCTGCACGACTGGGACGAGGCGCAGAACCGCGCGATCCTGGCCCGCTGCCACGCCGCGCTGCCCTCCGGCGGGGCGATCGTGATCTCCGAACTGCTGCTCAACGACGAGCGGACCGGCCCCCCAGCCGCCGCCCTGATGGGCATGAACATGCTGCTCGAAACGGAAGGCGGGAAGAACTACTCGGCCGCCGAGTACACCGCCTGGCTCACCGACACCGGCTTCACCGACGTCCGGACCATCGCCTTCGACGCACCCGGAGCCAACGGCGCCGTGGTGGCCCGCCGCCCCTGACGCCCGCCCTACCGGAAGGCGCGGATCACGGCCAGGGTGGCGTGCACGTCGAACTGGTGGCCGTCGTCGCTGCTCCAGCCGCCGTCGCTGCGTTGCGTCTCGGTCAGCCGCCGGCGGGCCGCCACCAGCGTCCACTCCTGCTCGTCGACGCCGACCCGGCGCAGCGTCGCGGCCAGCCAGGCGGCGTCGGTCGGCGACGCCTGCGGGAGCCGCTCGGCGAGCACCGCCTTGATCCGCGCCGACTCGTAGAACATCTGCTGCCGGTGCAGGACCGCCGCGCTCAGCCAACCGGCGGCCAGGAACGACGGCCAGCTGCCGTCCGGGCGCAGCTGGGCGGCGAGCGCCTGCCCGGCGGCGTGCACCACGCCGGCGTACGCCCCGCCGACCCGGTGGTCGAGCGGCCCGGCGGCCCGGGCGTCCAGGCCGGCCACGGTGAGCCAGAAGGCGGCGTAGGCGGTCAGGAAGAGCCGGGCCTCCGGGTCGCCCGGCCGGGCCCACTCGGGGGCGGTGTCGGCGAGCGCCTTGTCCTCCTCCCAGCAGCCGTCCCGCTGCTGGGCGGCGGCGAGCCAGTCCAGCGCCCGGCGGGCGGCCGGGCGGCTCAGCGCGCCGAGATCGTCCAACTCGGAGAGGCGGAAGCAGGTCGCGTCGACCGAGGCGACCTCGTCACCCCAGGACGCCGGCCAGCCACCGCCCAGGGTCTGGCCGACCTCCGCGCTGTCGAGCACCTTCTCCGGAGGCGGCGTACCGGTTCGCAACCATGACAAACGGGCACGCTCCACCGCGTCCCCGTGAGCCACCACGAACCCGATCGCGGCGTCGATGTCGACCACGGCGGCCAGGCTACCGGCGCGAAGGTGATCGCGCCTCGGTGAATCGGCCGAGGTCGGAGCGGGCGGAGGGCCCGCTCCGACCTGTGCGTTCGTCAGTACGCGGGCAGCGACGGGTCGATCTGCTTGATCCAGGAGAGCACCCCACCCTGGACGTGCACGGCGTCCCGGAAGCCGGCCGCCTTCAGCGCGGCGAGCGCCTCGGCGGAGCGGACGCCGGACTTGCAGTGCAGCACGATCTGCCGGTCCTGCGGCAACTTCGACAGTGCCTCGCCGGAGAGGATCTCGCCCTTGGGGATCAGGGTGGCGCCGGGGATGCGGACGATCTCGTACTCGGCCGGCTCCCGCACGTCGACCAGGAAGATGTCCTTGCCGACGTCCTGCCACTCCTTCAGCTCGGCCGCGGTGATGGTCGCGTCGACCACCGCCTCCTGGGCCTCGACCGACACCGCGCCGCAGAAGTCCTCGTAGTCCTCCAGCAGGTCGGTGAGGGTGGCGTTCTCGCCGCAGAGCACGCAGTTGGGGTCCTTGCGCACCTTGATCTTGCGGTAGCTCATCTCCAGGGCGTCGTAGACCATCAGCCGGCCGACCAGCGGCTCGCCGATGCCGGCGAGCAGCTTGATCGCCTCGTTGACCTGGATCGAGCCGATCGAGGCGCAGAGCACGCCGAGCACGCCGCCCTCCGCGCAGGAGGGCACCATGCCGGGCGGCGGGGGCTCCGGGTAGAGGCAGCGGTAGCAGGGACCGTGCTCGGCCCAGAACACCGACGCCTGGCCGTCGAAGCGGTAGATCGACCCCCAGACGTACGGCTTGCCGAGCAGCACCGCCGCGTCGTTGACCATGTACCGGGTGGCGAAGTTGTCCGTCCCGTCGACGATCAGGTCGTACTGGGCGAAGATCTCGCGGACGTTGTCCCGGTCCAGCGCGGTGTTGTGGATCTCGACGTTGACCAGCGGGTTGATCTCACGGATGCTCGCCGCGGCCGACTCGGCCTTGGACCGGCCGACATCGGAGACGCCGTGGATGATCTGGCGCTGAAGGTTGGACTCGTCGACGGTGTCGAAGTCGATGATGCCGAGCGTGCCGACCCCGGCGGCGGCCAGGTACATCAGCGCGGGGGAACCGAGGCCGCCGGCGCCGACACAGAGCACCCGGGCGTTCTTCAGCCGCTTCTGCCCGGTGACCCCGACGTCGGGGATGATCAGGTGGCGCGAGTAGCGGCGGATCTCGTCAACGGTCAGCTCGGCGGCGGGTTCGACGAGCGGGGGCAACGACACGGTGGACTCCCCGGAATCGATGTGGTGGACAACCGGGCCATTGTCGCTCGCCAACGCGGCCATCGACCATGAGCAGGGCCACGTCGCCCGGCATCCGGGAGCGGGAATAACCGGCCCGGCGCGCGGCACCCGCCGGCTCAGGGCAGGGGGTCGCCGACGTACCGGTGGCCGTCGAGGAAGGGCCAGGCGTTGGCCAGGCAGCCGGCCAGGCCGTACGTCTGCTGCTGCATGACCGGCGCCGGCCCGCCCGGGACGGGACACGCCTCGTGCCCCTTCCCGAACTCGTGCCCGACCTCGTGGTTGACCACGTACGCCCGATAGACCGCCAGCGGCGCCCCGTAGTCCGGCACCGCCTCCAGCCAGCGCGCCAGGTTGATGATCACCTTGCCGGGCAGCCGGCAGGACGTGTAGCCGTCCGTGCTCAGGCCCCCCTCGGCGCACATCGCCTCCGAGGTGACCGGGGTGGCCAGATAGACGGTGAAATCCGCGCGTTCCGCCTCGGCGATCCGCTGTACCCGAAGCTCACTGGAGCCGATCCAGCTGCGCGGATCGGCCAGGACCGCGTCCACGTCGGCCGCGAAGGCGTCCGCATCCTGGCCGGCGCCCTGCTCGACGGCCACCCGGTAGCGCGCCAGCGGCCCGTCGAGGCCCTGCACCGGAGACTCTCCACCGGCCACCACGAAGCTGCCGGCACCGGTTGACGGGTACCCGCTGGGCGGCCCCTCGTCCGCTCCCGCACCCGCCCCGTGGGCGATCCGGTCCCGGCTCGCCGGTTCCGGCCCCGAGGTTCGGTCGCCGGACCGGGCCAGCAGCACTCCGGCGGTGGCCGCCAGGACCAGGGCCAGCCCGAGGGTGACGGCGCGGCGGCGTCGCCGACGCATCCGTACCGTGGACGGCCGCGGCCTCGCCGGCCGGCCCGCCGATGCCGGCGCTCCCGCCGGCCGTTCGGTCGGTGCCCGTGGTCCGGCCGGCTGATTCCGCGCGCCGCGCGAGTCACGAAGGGGTGAAGACGGCATGAAACCATCGTCGCACCCTTATCGGGCATATACCCGCATTACGGTTGCGACCCGTGCGCGTTCTCGCTGCTCAGAGCGAGGGACCGGCATAACGCCGACCGTCGAGGTACGGCCAGGGATTCGCCACGCAGCCCTTGAGGAACAGCGTCTGCTGCATCATCACCGGGGCCGGCTCACCCTGCCTCGGGCAACGCTCGTGCCGATTGCCCAACTGGTGCCCGACCTCGTGGTTGATCACGTATGTGCGGTAGACCGACAGCGGCACCCCGGCCTCGACGAAGTGCGGCACCGACAGCCGCCACCGGTCGAGATTGATGATCACTTTGCCCGAGGTGCGGCAGGAGGTGTAGGGGCGTCCGCCGACCCGGATGTCGACGCCACCGGCGGCGCACATCTGCCCCGCCGTCGCGGCCGTGGCCAGGTAGACGGTGAAGTCGTACCGGGAGGTGGCCTCCACCTGCCGCAACCGCAACCGCCCGCTGTCCACCCAGCTACCCGGCCCGGCCAACGCGGTCCGTACGGCCAGCGCGAACTCGCCCGCGTCCGCACCGGAACCGGACTCCACCGCGACTCGGTAGCGCCGCAGCGTGCCCGCGGTGCCCAGCACCGGACCCACCTGGTCGTCGTAGCCGAAACGGCCCGTCCCGCGCGACGGAACCGGCCCGGGCTGCTCCAGCGCCGGGGCCTCCGGCGACGGGGTCACCTCGGTCGGTGAGGGCGACGGGCTCGCCGCGGGCGGCGGCGGAATCACCACCGTCGGGGAGGGCGTCGGGGTCACCTCGCCGGCACCGGCGGCGCCCCGGAGCACGCCGTTACCGCCGGTGATCACCGCCACCGCGGCACCGACTGCGGCCAGCAGCACGACCGTGCGGACGACGGCACCGGACCGGCGCGGTCTGGGCCGCTGCTCGCCCGGGCGGCCCGCAGTGGTCGCTACCGGAACCGGCGAACGGGCCTGCCGGCCGGAGCGGCGATGGCTACCAGGACTACGCACTCGGCTCATCCTGCCAGGTCGGCCCGGCGGGCGGATTCCCCCGTCTCGGTGAGCAGGCCGACCACCGCCCGGGCCACCAGGCGCAGGACCTCCAGTTGCGCCACGTGACCGACACCCTCAAGCAACAGCAGCCGACTGTCCGGGATCACCCGGGCGGTCTGCGGCGCCACGCGTACGTCGACCAGCCGATCCTGCCGGCCCCCGACGACCAGCGTGGGTGCCCGTACCGTCCGGGCCATCCGCCACAGCGATCCCGATCCCGGCAGGTACGACCGCACGAAGCTGGAGACCAGCCCGCGGAACGTCCGGAGGTACGCCGCCGCGTAGTGCTCCGCCTGGTAGCGCACCAGGATCTCGTCCACCGCCTCCTGCCGGCGCTGGTCGCAGATCCGGCTCAGGTCGGCCACGCACGCCGCCATCACCTGCTGGGCCATCACCTCCGGCGCCGTCTGGGCCAGCCGCCAGGCGGCCAGCCGCTCGCCCCGGGGGATCGCCAGCAACGGAAGCATCCGACCCTGCAACGACCGGCGGAAGTCGAGGAACGGCAGGGCCGGCGAGACCAGGGTCAACGTCCGGATCAGGTCCGGCCGGAGCGCGGCCACCCGCACCGAGATCGCCCCGCCCAGCGAGTTGCCGAACAGGTGCACCGGCCCACGGCCGGAGTGCTCGATCCAGCGGACCACCCGCCGCGCGAAGGCCGGCAGGGTGTAGCGCCGACCCGGCTCGCTGCGGCCGAAGCCCGGCAGGTCGATCGCCTGGCCGTCGAGCCGGTCGGCGAGCAGGCCCGCCAGGTCGGTCCAGTTCTGCGACGAGCCGCCCAGCCCGTGCACGTACAGTGCCGGTTCCGCGTCCGGCCCGGTGGCCGGCGTCTCCCGGACGTAGGTGACCGTCCCGTCGAGGCGTACCGCTCGGCCGGGCCAGGGCGGCGGGACCGAGTGCGCGGGCAGCAGCCGGTCGGGCCAGAGAGTGGCAGGCTTCACCGTTCCAGTCTGCCCGGCCGGCTCAGGCCAGCAGTGCCTCCAGCCGCCGGTTCACCGCAGCCAGGGAGGCCCGCACCACCGCCTGCCGGGGGTCGCCGGCCACCAGGGCGGACCCGGCGAGCTGCTCGACCCACCCGTCGCAGACCAGCAGCACCACGACGGTGGCCACCTCGCAGTTGCCGAACGGCACCACAGCGGCGTGCTCCACGAAGCAGCGCCCCCGGTCGGCGGTGGTGCTGGCGCCGCGCAGCAACTCGTCCACCGCGGCCGCGGCGGCGACCGCGCAGAGCCGCAGCACGTACCCGTCCACGGCGGGGCCGGTGGCGTAGCCGGCCGCGCTCTGCTCGCCGGCGATCAGCCGGACCTCGACGGTGGCGTCGAGCCCGAAGGTGCTCACCTGGACGTGGTCGAGCACGACCCGGGGACCGGGCGCGCCGCCGGTGTTCAGCGGCCGGGACGGTGCGGACTCGGTGGTGGTCAACTGCCCGCCGGAGTAGGAGGCACCGAGGGTCGCCGGGCTGCCCGGCGGTCCCACTTCCTCCACCGCGGCCCGACCCCGGTGCGGGGCGGGCGCCTGACGGCGTCGCCGCGAGGTGTCCGGCACCGGTTCGGCCCGGGCCGTGACGGCCTCCGCCCGGGCACCCGCGGGGCGGGTGTTGGGCCGGCGAGGTTCGGCGGACGGACGGGCCTCGTCCGCCTCGCCACCCCGGTTCTCGGTGGACCGGCGACGCACCGGCGCGGCGGGCCCTCCGGGCGCTCCGGGCGCACCACTCGGCGCGGCGGCCAGCCCCATCCGCTCCTGGAGCAGGCGGGCGACCTGCCGACTCACCTCGGCCGGGTCGGCACCGTCGGCAAGATCGAGGCGCAGGCTGTGGGCACCGGCCTGGGTACGGCGCAGAGTCGCGTCGCGCACGCCGTCGACCTCCCGGACGGCGTCGAGGATCGCGTCCACGTCGAAGCCCTCGGGCCGCTCGCGCAACGGCGCCGGCTCGTCATCGCGACGGAGATGGGTGGCGATCCGGGCTAGCTCCGGGGTCTCGGCGGGTGGCTCCACGGCTGGCGGCTCCGGCACGACGGGCACGTCCGGCTCGGCGGGGACGCGCTGCGGCAACACCGCCGACGTGCTGTCCGGCGACCGGTCGCCGGACGGTTCCGCCGGCGGCACCGGGTCGGGCGCGGATCGACGTGCCGCGTAGGGGGCTGCGCTCGTCGGGACGGGCGCGGAAGGGGTGCGCTCACGGCGGCCGGGCCCACCGCCGGCCGGACCGGCCAGCGGGTCGGTCGGCGCCGACGAGGTGGTCGGGCCGGGCG
>NZ_POTY01000225.1 GCF_003236315.1 Micromonospora craterilacus | reverse complement strand
GCTCGAGCAGAGAGGGGCTGTGAACCGGCATGCATGCTCCAGCTCGTGTACTCGGGGGGGCGGGAACACTTTACGTACGCATTCCCGCCGTGGCGAGTTCGCTTGCTGGCCAGCCACCGTTCTCCGCCGTGTCATCCTGCTGAAATGGCCGAACGTACAGATCCAAATAGACGGTCGGCGGTTGGTTCACAGGGAATCTTCAGCGATAGCAACAGCGCTGGCGGCGGCCGGTTGGCCGGTGGGCGGTGAACTGGGACGGGCGCTGCGGATCATTGGCCGCAACGCCCGTCGTCAGCCGCAGCGCCCGTCGTCAGCCGTTGTCGGACTTTGGCTTCTTGTTCGCCCGCACCCAGTCGGCCATCGTGTCGGCGGACATCGCCCGGTACATGGTCAGGGCGTTCTCCCGGTCGGAGACGACCACCGACTCGCCGTTGATCGTGTCGCTGCCCAGATGTGGGCTGGTGACGAAGGTGAGGTTCTCGCCCCGCAGGTTGCGGAACTGCACGGCCATGTCGGTTAGCGAGAATCCCTGGTCGACGGTGACCGCGTCGGTCACGGACCTGAGGAATGCGTTGAGTTTCTTCGGATTGGTCAGCGTGCCCGTGCTCGCCGCCTTGTCCATCAGCGCCCGGAGGAACTCCTGCTGGTGGCGCATCCGGGCGAAGTCGCCGTCGGGGAACTGCTTGCGCTGCCGGATCCAGTCCAGTGCCTCGGTGCCGTTCATGTGGTTGGTGCCCTTGGTGAACTTCCGGTAGGGCTTGTGGATCGAGGTGATGGTCCGCTCCACCTCCAGGTCGACCCCGTCGAGCGCATCGGTGACCTGCTTGAAGCCGCCGAAGTCGATCGCCATCACGTGGTCGATGTGCACGTCGGTGAAGCACTCGACGGTGCGTACCGCCAGCGGCAGCCCGCCGAAGGCGAACGCCGCATTGATCTTGCGCCGTTGGCCGGAGTCGCAGGCCGCGCCGGCGCTCTCCGGGATCGGCACGTACAGGTCCCGCGGAATGGAGACGAGGTACGCCTGCTTATGGTCCGCGGGGATGTGCATGACGATGATGGTGTCGGCGCGCCACTCACCGGCCTGGTCCATCGGTGCGTCCGGGTCCCGCGAGTCGGTGCCGACCAGCAGGATGTTCAACGCGCCGTTCACGGCCTTGGCCGGCCGGCCGCCGGTGATCTCCGAGAACGGGTCGGTCCGGGCCAGGTTGTTGTCGAGGCTGCGGGCGTAGAACCACGCACCGGTGCCACCGATCAGCGCCAGCACCAGCACCACCACGCCGGCCACCAGGGCGATCCGACGCCAACGCGGTCGCCGGCCGCGCGGCGGTTGCCCGCCGCCGGGCCCGCCCGGTCCCACCGGTCCGCGTGGACCTCCCGGCCCGCTGGGGAAAGCCGGCTCGTCGTCGTACGACGGATACCAGCGGGTGTCGGTCGTCCCGGCGGCGCGGTCGCGTCGATCCGGGCCCGGTACCGCCGCGCGACCGGCGCTGCGGTGCAGGTGGGGGACCGGCAGTGCGACGGGGATGGTGGCTGCCATGTAACTCAGGGTACGCAGCCTCGGCCAGTGCCGCCTTCCGTCGGCGTTTGCGTCGTGTCGGGCCGGTTACCCTGCCTGCTCGCGGAAGTGCTCAATCGTGCGTCGCAGGCCCACCTCGGGCGTTACCGTCGGCTCGTACCCGAGCACCGTGCGGGCGAGGGTGAGGTCCGGCCGGCGCATCTCCGGGTCGTCCGCGCCGCGAGTGACGTACGCCACCTCGGACTTGCTCTCGCAGAGTGACACGATCGCCTCGGCCAGTTCCCGCATGCTCATCTCGTGCTCGGTGCCGCAGTTCACCGGCCCGCTCTCGGTCGAGTCGAGCAACAGCAGGATGCCCCGGACGAGGTCCGCGACGTAGCAGATCGAGCGGGTCTGGTTGCCCGTGCCGTGCACGGTGATCGGCTCGCCGCGCAGCGCCTGGGAGATGAAGGTCGGGATCGCGCGGCCGTCGTCCGGGCGCATCCGCGGGCCGTACGTGTTGAAGATCCGTACGATCGCGGTGTCCAGCCCCCGACTCCGGCGGTACGCCATCGTGGCCGCCTCGGAGAAGCGCTTGGCCTCGTCGTACACGCTGCGGACGCCGATCGGGTTGACGTTGCCCCAGTACGTCTCCCGCTGCGGGTGCTCCTTCGGGTCGCCGTACGCCTCGGAGGTGGAGGCCAGCAGGAACCGGGCGCCGTCGGCGGCCGCGCGCTCCAGCAGGTGCAGGGTGGCCACCGAGCCCACCCGCAGGATCTCCACCGGCAGCTTCTCGAAGTCGGTCGGGCTGGCCGGGGAGGCCATGTGCAGGATCGCGTCGAACCGTTCCGCCAGCGCCGGATGGGCCGGCAGCCCGTCGGAGACGTCGGCCTCCACCAGGGTGAAGGTCGGTGTGTCGAGCAGGTGGGCGACGTTCTCCTTCGACCCGGTGACGAAGTTGTCCAGCGCGACCACCGTGCAGCCGCGCTCGATCAGCGCATCCACCAAGTGTGACGGTACGAAGCCGGCGCCGCCGGTGACCAGAACGCGGTGACCGGGGCCAAATCGCTGCTCAACCTTCATACCCGCCAGCCTATAAGGAGGGGCCCCCGGTTGACGCTGGGCGTCGTACCGGGGGCCTCTCTTAACACTGCGCAACCGCGTGCACCCGCAGGCGCAGTGCAGGTCGTGCCTCGATCAGTGCGCTCCCGCGCCGGTGAGCGCGCGCACCTCCAACTCGGCGTACTTCTCCTCGTCGCTCTCCTTGGAGATGACCGTGCCGATCCAGCCGCAGAGGAAGCCGAACGGGATGGACAGGATGCCCGGGTTGGAAAGCGGGAACCACTGCCAGTCGTGGTCGGGGAACATCGCCGTCGGTGCGCCGGAGACGACTGGCGAGAAGAACACCAGCACTACCGCGGCCAGCAGACCGCCGTAGATCGCCCACACCGCGCCTGAGGTGTTGAACCGCTTCCAGAACAGGCTGTAGAGGATCGCCGGCAGGTTGCCGGAGGCGGCCACCGCGAAGGCCAGCGCCACCAGGAACGCCACGTTCAGGTTCTGCGCGTAGATCGACAGGGCGATGGCGACCGCACCGATCACCAGCGCGGAGATCCGGGCGACGTTCACCTCCTGCCGCTCCGACGTGTTGCCCCGCTTGATCACGTTGGCGTAGAAGTCGTGCGCCAGGCTGGACGACGAGGCCAGGGTCAACCCCGCGACCACCGCCAGGATGGTGGCGAAGGCGACCGCCGCGATGATCGCCAGCATCGCCGCCCCGCCCAGATCACCGCCGAAGAAGTCGATCCCGAGCGCCTCGGCCAACTGTGGTGCCGCGGTGTTGCCGGCCCGGTCCTGCTCCCGGATGGCGTCGCCACCGACCAGCGCCGCCGCGCCGAAGCCGAGCGCCAGGGTGAGCAGGTAGAAGGAGCCGATGATGCCGATCGCCCAGAGCACACTCTTGCGGGCCGCCTTCGCCGTCGGGACGGTGTAGAAGCGGATCAGGATGTGCGGCAGGCCGGCGGTGCCGAGCACCAGGGCGATGCCGAGGGAGAGCAGGTCGACCTTGTTGTAGAAAGTCTGTGTCGCGTTGCCGGCGACTTCGACGCCGTACCGTAGCCCGGGTTCCAGGAAGGCGGCACCGTGCCCGGAACTCGCCGCCGCGTCACCGAGCAGCGACGACAGGTTGAACTTGTACTTCGCCAGCACCAGCAGGGTCATCAACAGCGCACCGCCCATGAGCAGGAACGCCTTGACGATCTGCACGTAGGTGGTGCCCTTCATGCCACCCACGGTGACGTAGATGATCATGAGCGCGCCGACCATGATGATGGTCGCCACCTTGGCGGTGCTCGCGTCCATGCCCAGGAAGGTGGTGCCGGGCCGGATGCCGAGCAGCAGCGCCACCAGGGCACCCGCGCCGACCATCTGGGCCAGCAGGTAGAAGATCGACACGGTGATGGTGGAGACCGCCGCCGCCGTGCGTACCGGCCGCTGGCGCATCCGGAACGCCAGCACGTCGGCCATCGTGTACCGGCCCGAGTTCCGCAGCAGCTCAGCGACCAGCAGCAGCGCCACCAGCCAGGCCACCAGGAAGCCGATCGAGTACAGGAAGCCGTCGTAGCCGTAGAGCGCGATGATGCCGGCGATGCCGAGGAAGGACGCGGCGGACATGTAGTCGCCGCCGATCGCCATGCCGTTCTGGAAGCCGGAGAACGACCGGCCGCCCGCGTAGAAGTCGGTGGCGGTCTTGGTCTGCCGGCTGGCCCAGATCGTGATCGCCAGAGTGGCCGCCACGAACGCCAGGAACAGCACGATGGTCAGGTTGCGGGCGGTGGTGTTGCCCGCCTGGACTGCGAGGAACATCGTGGTCACGAGTCACCTCCGGTGAGCTCGTGACGGATCTTGTCGGCCACCGGGTCGATCTTCCGGTCGGCGTACCGGGAGTAGAGCCAGGCGATGACGAAGGTGGAGACGAACTGGAGCAGGCCGAAGACCAGCGCCACGTTGATGTTGCTGCCGAAGAGCCGCGTGCCCATGAAGTCTCGCGCGTACGCGGAGAGGATCACGTAGAGCGCGTACCACAGGAAGAACGCGATGGTCATCGGGAAGACGAATCCGCGCAGCGCGCGGCGTAGCCCGGCGAACTCGTCCGACCGTTGGACCGCGAGGTACCGCTCCGGCACCGAGTCGGTCGGTGCGGAAGCGGGTGTGTCCGTGGACATCTTGTGGATCACCACCTTCACAGGCGTCAGGAGTTTCGCGCACGGTAGGAAGCGCGTTCCCTGCCGGAAAAGGCCGAGATCGGTGCCGGTCGGCACCTGCGCCGAACGGCAGCATCGCTGCGCCGAGTGACCCAGCTCACTCCGTTGACCGGTCGCCGGCGCTGTGCTCCTGAGCCGGTGCCGACCAGGTCGATGCACCGGTCGATGCACCGGCCGCTCAGGTCAGTTCGCGGTACCGGCCCCGGTAGTGCAACAACGGGTCGGTCTCCGTCACCAGCTCGACGACCTCGATGGTCGCCTCGACCAGCAGCGCCCAGCCGTACTCCCGGGCGCTGTCGAGCCGACACCCCGCCCACCCGCCGGCGTCGGCCGGCACCGGGCCGTACGGCGTGTCAGTCCAACTCCCGGTGGCGAACAGGCCGCCGGGCGACGGGAACAGCCCGGCGAACCGGTCGGCCAGCTGCCGGTGCGGTGGCCCGAGCGGCGCGACTGCGAACCGCCCGGCCTCCTCGACCGCCGCCCACAGGTCGGACTCGGCGTCGATCAGGCCGAGCAGCCGGTCCGGCTCACCCTCCGCCACCAGCGTGGAGGACACGGTCAGCCCGGCTGGCCCGGGCGCCGTCCAGAGCGTCACCGGCGCGGCGAGCCGACCCCGCAGCCGGCGTACCGGCGAGCGCTCGCCCGCCGGCACGGCGAACGGGTCGGTGTGGTGGATCTGGGCACCCGGCTCATGATTCACGTGAAACATTGTGACCCGCTCGGCCGGCCCGCGGGCCCGTGCCCAGGTCAGGAAACGGTCGTGAAGGCCAGCGTGGTGGAGCTGCCCGTTGAGCTGGCTGAGCTGGGCGTGGGCCTCCGCCATCAGCAGGCCGAGGTACACCAGGAGCGCAGTCCGATCCTCGCGGTACTCGACCAGCAACGAGAGCCGCGCCGGCTGGCAGGGCCAGTGCGCCCCGCAGGCTCGGCAACGCCAGAGCGGGCGCATCGGCAGGTGCGGCACGAACCGGCTCACGGTCGAGCCGACCCTCCGTGCCGGGCTGATCTCTCCGGCGCGGCGGGCGCCCCGGTCACCAGTCTCTCCGGCGAGGCGGGCGTCCCGGTCACCAGTCTCTCCGGCGCGGCGGGCGTCCCGGTCACCAGTGGCCCCCGTTCGCCCGCCAGGTCTGCGCGGGAGTGAGCCAGCCGGCCCGGCCGGGCCGGGGCTCAGCGACCGTCGGCCAGGAAGCCCAGCCCGGAAGCTGATTCGCCGGACGTCCCGGCACCGAAGACCCGGTGTGCGGGCGTGGCTCGGGTGCCGGTCGGCCAGTGTCCGGGTTCGCTGTGGATGGCGACAGGCGGCGGTACGACAGCAGCACGGCGTTTCGACACCTGCGGAACACGTTCGACATGCGGGGTGGCCTCCTTCGATCCGGGGGTCGCCCCGGCCGGGGAAATGACCGGGGCGACCCGACGCAGGACCGGCCGCCGGGTCGTCGCCTCCACCGGCCGGGCCGCGCGATTCCACCCTGGACTCCGCGCCTGCCGCAGGGGAGGATGCCAGCGATTACTACCCAGCGCGTTCGCGTACTTACCAGATGGGTGAGTGATGAACTTCGAGATGTGGATCAGGGCGTTGAAAGCCGCCCGTGCCGCTGCTGGCGTCTCCCAGGAGGGCCTCGCCGCCCTGATCAAGTGGAGCCCGTCGCTGATCGCCGCCATCGAGACCGGCCGCCGCCGGCCGACCATGGAGTTCGCCGTGGCCTCCGACGAGGCGCTGCAAACCGGCGGCCTGCTCGCCGAACTGCTCAAGGAGGCCGACCGGGAGCGCGGCCCGTCCTGGTTCGCTGCGTGGCGGGGCTACGAGCAGGAGGCGACCCGGTTGCGCGCCTTCGAGCCCTGCCTGGTGCCGGGCCTGCTCCAAACCGAGGAGTACGCCCGAGCCGTCATCTCGGCCGGTGGGCTACAGCCACCGGCCATGGTGGACGAGCTGGTCGCCGTCCGAATGGAGCGCCAGCAGCTCCTGCGCCAGCAACTGTTGCGGCAGGAAGATCCACCGCAGTGCGTCTTCCTGATGGACGAGACGGCGGTGCGGCGTCCGGTCGGCGGTCCAGCAGTACTCGACGCGCAGCTTGGCCGGCTGTTGGAGGAGGCTGAGCTGCCGCACGTTCGGTTGCACATCGTTCCGCTCAGCGTCGGTGCGCACGTTGGCCTTGGTGGCGGCTTCGTGCTGGTCGAACTCTCTGACGGTGAGCAGGCGATCTACCTGGAGAATGCCGCCCGAGGCCATGTGATCAACGACCCCGAGATGGTCCGTCTGATCGGCCGGAAGTGGGATAGCCTGCTCGGCGAGGCACTGTCCATAAGCACTTCGCTGGATTTGATCCGAAAGCTGAAGGTCACGCCATGAACGCTGCTGGACCTCGCTGGCGCACGTCGACTCGCTCGACCGATTCTGGTGGCAACTGTGTCGAGGTGGCGGACAACCTGCCCGGGGTGGTGCTGGTGCGGGACAGCAAGGATCGTTCCGGACCGTCGCTCGCCTTCGCGCCGACCGCTTGGCGGTCCTTCCTCGACCTGACCCAAGAGGCATCCACCCGCACCGCCCGCTGATCGCCTCACTGGCGGCGAGCCGACCACTCGGAAAGATCACGCTCGATCCAGGATCGAGTGGCCTCCATCGGCGTCCGAGACCACTCGATCCCTGATCGGGCGCGATCTTGCTGCACCGGTAGGGGCGGCGGTGGGCGTGAGGGACCAGCAGTTCAGGCTCGGTGGCGGTCCAGGACGCATCACTGCCATCGCGACCGCCCGCCAGCCGTCTCCGCCCTTCGGGAGTGGATCGTGCTCTATTACCGTGGCCGGGACGCCCCGAACCAGCCTGCCGACTGCCGCCCCGTTGGCCGAGCCGACTGCGCGGGAAGAGCGTGCTCGATGCAGGATCGAGTGGCTTCCGGGCGACGACGAGGCCACTCGATCCTGGATCGAGCACGGTCAGGCGGACCGCCCGCGATCATGCGGGAGCATCGGCAGGCGGCGGCACGGGGGGAGCGACGGTTATCCACAGGGGCAGCGCGCGGGGGGTGGTAGGTGCCACCGTCGAGGGCATGCCCAGATCGCCTCGTCGGCCACCGCAGTTGCGGGGGCGTGTCTTCCGTGGTTCGGTCGCCGTCGGCCGTGGCCTGCTCACTCGCAACGATCTTCGCAGTTCCGCCTGGCGCCCGCTCTTTCGCGACGTGTACGCGGATGCCCAACTGCCCGTCACCCATCGGACCAGGTGCACCGCTGTCGGCCGGTGGCTGATTCCGCCGGGCGGGGCGATCGCCGGTCGATCCGCTGCGGCGCTCTACGGGTGTGCTCAAGTCACCACCGACGACCCGGTGGACGTCCTCGTGCCGAGCGGCGTACGCGTCGGTGCCGTGGCTGGTCTGCGCGTCCATCACGGGCCCATCGACCCAGGGGACATTCTCGATCGCGCTGGCCCGGCTGTCACGTCACCCGAGCGCACCTGCTGGGACCTGGCACTCTGGCTCGACCTGGTGGAAGCGGTGGTGATCATCGACGCCCTGCTGGCGCGCCGTGTCACCGACCTGCCGGCGCTACGCGGGTACGCCGTCGCGCGAGCGGGCCGCCGGGGCTGGCGGGCGATGCTCCGCGCCGTCGATCTGGCGGATGCCGGCGCCGAGTCGCCGCAGGAGTCGCGGACCCGGGTGCGGTTGGTGCTGGCCGGGCTGCCCCGGCCGCGTACCCAGTGGATCGTGTCGGACCGGGGCCGTTTCGTCGCCCGGCTCGATCTCGCCTGGCCGGACTATCGGGTGGCGGTGGAGTACGACGGTCTCTGGCACGACAATCCGGAGCAGTTTCACTCGGACCGCAGACGGCTCAACCAACTGGTCGGCGGCGACTGGATCATCCTGCACGTCACCGCGAAGCGCCTCCGTGAGGACTTCGACGGCTTTGTCGCCGAGGTCCGGGCGGCCCTGCGCTCCCGGGGTCACGTCACCCGCGTACCCCGTTGACCCGAACTCCGATCAGCGGCGTGGGGTGACCGTGGCCAGGAGTTCGGGCTGGCGGCGGTCCAGCACGTCGCCGGCCAGGTGTGCGCCGAGCAGCGCCGCCCCGACGCCGTACGCGACGCCGAGCGGCAGGCCCAGCCAGAGCCAGGCGTCGCCGAGCAGCGCGGCGGCGATGACCATCGGTACGGCACCCGCGGCGGTGGCGAGCATGGCCACCAGGGTCAGCAGACTCTTGGCCACCCCGGCACCGCTGTTCATCGCGAACGGGTTGCTCGTCTCCGGCAGCGAGTACGCGCCGAGCACCGAGACGAACGAGTTGACGGCCAGCCCCGCGCCGTAGGTGCCGACCAGCGTGCCCGCCATGAACCCGATCCAGGCCGGTTCGCCGAGCACCAGCGCCACCACCACGGCGACCACCGCCAGTATCGGCAGCACGTACAGCGAGAAGGCGGTCATCCGGGCGCGCAGCTCCAGCCGGCCGGGCACCCCGGCGACCACGTTCGCGGCGTACGCGCTGCCGTCGAAGCCGAACTGGTTGGCCAGGGTCAGCGCGGCGAGCAGCCCGACGAAGAGCATGGAGAGGCTGACCAGGACCGGTGACGTCTCCCCGAGGGGGTTGAACCCCTGCTCGCTGTCGATGGTGAAGCCCCGCCCGCCCAGGTTGACCATCACCGGCACGAAGAGGCCGACCACCGCGATGGTGATCAGGTTGGCTCGCCGCCGGGCGTCCCGCCACCAGTAGCGGGCCTCCCGGGCGACCAGCGCGCCGAACTGGTCGCGGCGCAGCCAGCCGGCCGCCCGCGGGAACAGCCGGGCCACCGCGCCGCCGGTCAGCTCCGGCTTCGCCCGCGCCGGGCCGGCGCTCGCCGCGCCCACCATGGCCGACTCCAGCGAACGCGACCACCAGGCCAGCAGCGCGGCGATCGTCACCGCGGTGATCAGGAGCTTCAGCGGCGCGGCCCAGGCCCGTCCCTGGGCCACGTCGAGGCCGGCCGTCCACGGCGCGCCGAACGGGGTCCAGCCGACCACCGTCGCCACTCCGGCGAGCCGGTCCCAGTTGGCGTCCTGGATCGCGGCCAGGCCGGCGATCTGTAGCGGCCCGAGCAGCGCGGCGGCCACCGCGAGCAGGACGGCGGCCAGGTCCCGCACCCGCCGGGACCGGAGCATGGTGGCGAACGCGCTGGTCACCGCCCGTGCCGCGGCCACGCAGAGGAGCAATCCGGAGATCACCCCGACGGCGGCCACCAGGGCGGCCGGCCAGCCGCCGAACACGCCGGCGGTGACCACCAGGCCGGAGAGCGCCAGCAGCACGGCAACCGTGGGTACGCTCACCAGCGCCGCCGCGAACAGCCCGGTGACCAGGGTGCGCCGGGTCAGCGGCAGCAACGCGAAGCGGGCCGGATCGAGCGTCTCGTCGACGCCGAAGAAGACCAGGGGCAGCAGCAGCCAGCCGAGCACCGCCAGCCCGCCGCCGAACGCGGCGACCAGCATCGCGTACCGATCGTCGCCGGCCAGCCCGGGGGCCGCCAGGCCGAAGAAGGCGCCGACGGCGAACCAGAGCCCGAACAGCGACCCGATTATGAACAGCGCCACCCGCCAGCCCTGGCCACGGAAGTTGTTCCCCATCACCCGCAGCTTGAGCCGGACGAAGTGCCGAGCCGAGACGCGCCGGACGGGGCTCGCCGGGGCGTTCACCGGGACAGCCACGCCAGCTCCTCACCGGTGGCCGTACGCCCGCCGACCACCTCGACGAAGACCTCCTCCAGCGAGCGGTCGCCGCGTACCTGCGCCAGCGTGCCGACCCGCTTGATGGTGCCGTCGGCGAGGATCGCGACGTGCGAGCAGAGCCGCTGCACGACCTCCATCACGTGGCTGGAGAAGACCACCGTCCCGCCGCCGGCGACGTACCGCTGGAGGATGTCGCGGATCAGCGCGGCCGAGACCGGATCGACCGCCTCGAACGGCTCGTCCAGCACCAGCAGCCGCGGCCCGTGCAGCAGCGCGCAGGCCAGCCCGATCTTCTTCTTCATGCCGGCCGAGTAGTCGACCACCAGGGTACGGCCGGCGTCGGCGAGGGCGAGCACGTCGAGCAGTTCGGCCGCACGCTGATCGACCACCGCCGGGTCCATGCCGCGCAGCAGACCGTGGTACGCCAGCAGCTCCGCGCCGCTGAGCCGGTCGAACAGGCGTACACCGTCCGGCATGACGCCGAGCAGTTGCTTCGCCCCGACCGGGTCGGCCCACACGTCGCGCCCGAGCGCCCAGGCGCTGCCGGCGTCGGGCCGCAGCAGCCCGACCGCCATGGACAGGGTGGTGGTCTTGCCCGCGCCGTTCGGGCCGAGCAGCCCGTAGAACGAGCCGGCCGGCACGTCCAGATCCACGCCGGCCACCGCGATCTTGCTGTCGAACCTCTTGGCCAGGCCGCGCAGCGCCAGCGCCGGGTGCTCACCAGTCATGTCACCGACGGTATCCGGTCCGGACCGGCGCTCCCACCAACCCGCGAGGGAGCCGGAGATCATCCCCGAGTCGTACGCGACCCGCCCGACGCCCGCCTTCGGACCGAGGTGTTAACAAGGGGCCCCTTCTCTACCGCAGGCGTTAAAAAGGGGCCCTTCCTTACAAGCGTGCTTACAGGCGGAGGGTGTCGGGGGCGTGTAGGCGGAGCATGGTGCGGCCGATGTCGGCCGGCGCGCGGCGGCGGGTCGCCAGGGATACCGCGACCATCACCGTGAAGGCCAGCGGCACCGTCCAGGCGGCCGGCTGCGCGGTGAGGGTGGCCGGCCAGCCGGTCAGCGGGGGGCCGAGCACGGTGATCAGCACCGCCGTCACCGCCGCGCCGCCGCCGACCAGGATCCCGGCCGCCGCCCCCGCGTCGGTGAGCCC
>NZ_POTY01000224.1 GCF_003236315.1 Micromonospora craterilacus | reverse complement strand
GGCGTGGGGGGACGGGTGGGTCGCGGACACTCTCGGAAGTCACCCTTCGGCATGTCGTAGGCAGTGGCGACGGCCGCAGCGAGCCAGCCATGTGGATCGATGTTACGTGGTCTACGTAAACCCAGCGGACCGGCGCTCACGTGCTCGCCTGCGGCGCTCCGGGAGGTCGTGCGCGATCCAGGATCGAGTTGCTTCCGCGCGACGATGAGGCCACTCGATCGTGGATCGAGCGTGATCTTGCTTGCGCCCGAGGTCGATCTGCCGCTCCGTCGGCGCGGGTTGACGCTCCGTTAACTCATCGAGTGGTGTCATTGACCGCTACGGTTAACACTCTTTAAGATTTGGCTGCCTCGAGGAAACCGACCCTGTCCACCCGTACGCCCGGCCGGCGCTGGCGGCACCACCAGCGCCGGCCGTGGCCGCACGGCGCCGCAACCTGCCAACGGGAAGGCCCTCGATGTCCGCACCGCGTCCCCGCCCCCGCTCGGCCCTGGCCGCCGGCCTGCTCGCGCTGGTCACCGCCGGCGCGACCCTCGCCGTGACCCCGACCGCCGCCCAGGCCGTGGTCCTGCCGAACAACTTCAAGAGCGTCGGCTACATGCCGTCCTGGGCCGGCAACGTCAACACGGTCCAGTACGGCAAGCTCACCCACATCAACTACGCCTTCGTGCTGCCCAACAGCAACGGCACCCTGCGCGCGGTGGAGAACCCGAGCAAGCTCTCCTCGCTGGTGTCGCTCGGGCGAGCCAACAACGTCAAGGTGTCCATCGCGATCGGCGGCTGGAACAACGGCGACGACTCCGCCTTCGAGGCGCTCGCCGCCAACGCCGGCACCCGCACCACGTTCGTCAACAGCGTGGTCAGCTTCGTCAACCAGTACGGTCTGGACGGCGTCGACATGGACTGGGAGTACCCGGACCCGGGCGCCTCGGCGAACAACTTCAGCCTGCTCATGCAGCAGCTCAGCAACGCGCTGCGCCCACAGGGCAAGCTGCTCACCGCCGCCGTCGTGGCCGAGGGCTACTACCGCGACGGCGTACCGGCCGCGGTCTTCAACTACGTCGACTTCCTCAACATCATGGCGTACGACGGCGGCAGCCCACACGCCAACTACGACTGGTCGATCAACGCGGTGAACGGGTGGAAGGCCCGCGGCCTGCCGGCCAGCAAGGCCGTGCTCGGCGTGCCCTTCTACAGCCGGCCCGGCTACTACACCTACTCGCAACTGGTCGGCATGGACCCGGCCAACGCCAACCGGGACTGCACCACCGTCGGCGGCGCCCAGCAGTGCTACAACGGCATCCCGACGGTCAAGCGCAAGACGCAGTGGGCGATGGCCAACGCCGGCGGCATGATGAACTGGGAACTCACCCAGGACACCACCGGCTCGACCTCGCTGGTCAGCGCGATCTACGACACCGTCATGGGTGGTACGCCGCCGCCGAGCGGCCGGACCGGCCAGATCACCGGCATCGCCGGCAAGTGCGTGGACGTCGCCGCCGCCGGCACCGCCAACGGCACCGCGATCCAGCTCTACACCTGCAACGGCACCGCCGCGCAGCGCTGGACCGTCAGCAGCGACAGTACGCTGCGGGCCCTCGGCAAGTGCATGGACGTGACCAGTGCCGGCACGGCCAACGGCACCACGATCCAGCTGTGGGACTGCAACGGCACCGGCGCCCAGGTCTGGCAGGCCCAGTCCAACGGCACCCTGCGCAACCCGGCCTCGAACAAGTGCCTGGACGCCACCGGCAACAGCTCCGCCGACGGCACCCGGCTGCAGATCTGGGACTGCTTCGGCGGCGCCAACCAGGTCTGGCGCCTGCCGGCCTGACCTTGACGGCCCCGTCCACGCCGATCCGGTGTGGACGGGGCCAGCCGCCTGGTCCTCAGCTCGTACGCAGGTCGATCCAGTAGCGCCGGGTGCGGCCCAGCTCGGTGTCGCGTACGTCTTCGAGCACACCGCCGTTGCGTTCGATCGTGCGGGCCGACGCGGTGTTGTGGTCCGCGCAGGTGACCAGGCATCGGTCGATCCCCCGGGCCTGAGCGTGCCCGAGCGCGACCCCCAGCGCCCACCTCGCCAGGCCCCGCCCGCGCGCCGACGGGCGCAACCCGTAGCCGATGTGGCCGCCGGCGCGCAGCAGGAAGTCGTTCAGCCGGTGCCGGAGCGAGATCGCGCCGAGATACGTGTCCTGCTCGACGATCCACCAGTACGTCGCATGAACCCAACCGTCGGCTACCGGGATCGACTCGTCGGACTGGCGGCGAAGCCGCGTCACCCACTCCGCGAAGCCCGCGACGGTGTCCACCTCGTCGGCGTCCCGTAGGCCACTGCCGTCCTGATGGACGCCGTGACCCCAGTCGTCACGCGCCGCGAGCCAGGAACTCCGCAGCCGGGTGGTGGGGGCGATCAGATCGGGCACGCGCCGATGCTAGTGCCGACTCCTCGAACGTCGAGCCCATTCTTACCGTCGAGCACCGTCACTGGATCCGACCCACCAGCACCGTCACCCGGATGTCCTCGCGGAAGCGGGTCTCGGGATGCAGCGCGCGGCGAATCCGCTCGGTGAGCTCCGACCGCTGCTCCGGCGCGGGCAGGTCGTCGACGGAGAATGTCGAGTAGACGCCGCCGACCAGCTCGTCGAGGGTCATCTCGTCGGTGTAGTCGACCGTAATCTGGTCGACCTCGTAGCCGGCGGCGACGAGAATATCCCGGTACCGCCGCTGGCTGGCGGCATCGGTGCCACAGGTCCGAGTCAGTTCGACGCCGCGCCACTGCTCCAGAACCGCGCGCAGCGCGCGAGACCAAGCGGTGTCCTGGAGCCACAGCGGTGTCCCGTTGGTCACCACGGCCACCCCACCACCCTTGCGGAACAGCGGTGCGAGCCGGGGGAGCAGGGTGTCGGGGTCCATCCAGTGCAGGGCCTGCCCGATGGTGACCGCGCCGACCGTCCCACCACCGAGCAGCGCGCCGAGCGCGGGCACGTCGCCGTCCGCGCCGAGCAGCCAGCTGACGTTGTCGACCTGCTGCGCCCGGGCCGTTCGGCGGGCGAGCACCAGCATGTCGGGCTCGGGATCGACCCCCACCACCGCCCGTACCCGTGCCGCGATCGGCAGGGCCAGTTGGCCCGTACCGCAGCCGAGATCGATGACGGTGTCGTCCGGCGTCAGCGCGTGCGCCTCCGCCAAGGCTTCGAACACGGCTGGTGGGTAGCCACGCCGGTACCGCTGGTAGAAATCAGCCACCTCGCCACCGAAACCCAGGTCCATCACCCCAGCATGGCCGGCCGGAACACCGCGGAACACGGCGTTCTGCTCACAGCATGTGCTAGTCGGCGTCGCCGCGCGAGGTGCCGTAGCCGAGGGTGAGGTCAGCGAGCACGGCGGGGTCGGCGATCTCGCCGAGGCGCAGCGGCGGCGCGGTGCTCTCCGCCAGGTCGTAGCGCACCGGGAGGTCGATCAGCGTGGTCATCGGACTGCCCGCGAAGGTGGTCATCGGTACATGGTCCGCGAAGTGCCACAGGAGTGGGGTGCTCGGCACCGCGACGCAGTAGGAGCCCGGGTTGTCCGGCGGCCGCATCGACGGTTGATCGACCCGCCGATGCGGCCGGTTCTCGACTGGCTGCCGGCGTAGGGTTGAGGTGGCGAAGGGGGCTGCTGGTGATCCCCACCCTGATCCTGTTCGGCCTGGTGTTCGGTCGCTGGTGGCGGTCGACCCTCGTGGTGGCCGCCCTGGGGTGGCCCGTCCTGCTCGTGGTGACCGACGCGCTGGACGTGGAGCCGAGACTGCTCACCGCTGCCGTACTCGCTGTCGGCAACGCCGGCGCCGGCGTACTGATCCATCAGGGCATCCGGTGGATGGTCCGGAGACGCGAGGATCACCGGGGGCGATGATCGGCGAGGGCGGTGCATCTACCCCCGACCGGCGCCGGCCGGCGGGAGTGGCGTCCCACCCGTGTCGCCGTTGCCACCGGTAGACGACCTTGGGATGCTGTGCCGGTGTCCTCCCTACCCGTGAGCGCCGCCGAGACCGTGATCGACCAGCCGATCCGGGCCCAGTTCGAGGTCTTCCTCGACCAGCACCGGGCCGAGCTCAACGGCTGCCTGGACGGCCTCACCGAGGAGCAGGCGCGCCGTTCGCTGGTGCCGTCCCGGACCACCCTGCTGGGCCTGGTGAAGCACGCGACGTTCGTCGAGAAGGTGTGGTTCGACGAGGCCGTGACCTGCCGGACGCGCGACGAGATCGGCATCCCCGCCACGCCGGACGAGTCGTTCGTCCTCGACGACGCCGACACCATCGCCGGCGTCCAGCAGGCGTACCGGGAGGCATGCGAGGCGTCCCGCCGCGCGACGTCCTCCCTCGACCTGGACGACCTGCTGCCCGGCAACCGGCGTGGCCCGATCCCGCTGCGCTGGGTCTACCTGCACATGCTGCGGGAACTCGCCCAGCACTGCGGGCATGCGGACATCCTGCGCGAGCAACTCCTCGCCGAGTGACGCGGGACGCGCGTCGCGCTACGGCCGCACGGCGTAGCAGCCCCGCCGCCCCACAACTGGTAGGCGCCGAGCACCGGGTTCGCCCAACCCGCACGGCGAGATCCTTCGGACAGCCGTCGACCAGGATTGTCCCGCCCAGGAGAGGAGCACGGCCAGATGCCGGAGTCGGATACGGCCGAGGCGGCGGCGATGCTCGGACAGGCCCGCCGAGTTGTGATCTTCACCGGTGCGGGCATGTCCGCCGAGAGTGGGGTGCCGACCTTCCGCGACGCCCTCACCGGGCTGTGGCAGCGGTACGACGCCCACGCGCTCGCCACGCCGGAGGCGTTCCGTGCCGACCCGGCCCTGGTGTGGGGCTGGTACGAGTGGCGGCGCTGCGTTGTCCGGCGGGCTGAGCCGCACGCGGGCCACCTGGCCGTGGCCGCGATCGAAGCCCGCGCCCCGCACGCCGTCGTGATCACTCAGAACGTCGACGACCTGCATGAGCGTGCCGGTTCGACCACCCCGGTCCACCTGCACGGCAGCCTGTTCGCGCCGCGCTGCTCCGCCTGCGCCCAACCGGCACCGGTGCCGGAAGGCGGAGCCGAGGAGCCGGGCGAGGGCCGGCGAACACCACCGCCCCGATGCGCGTACTGCTCGGCACCCGTCCGGCCGGGCGTGGTCTGGTTCGGTGAGGCGCTGCCGCAGCCGGCGTTGGAGACGGCCGCCGAGGAGGCCGCCTCCTGCGACCTGCTGTTGACCGTGGGCACCTCGGGCCTGGTGTATCCGGCCGCCGAGATCCCTCAGGTAGCCGCCCGGCTCGGCGCCACGGTGATCCAGATCAACCCGCAGCCGACGCCGCTGGACGCGGTGGCCGACGTGAACCTGCGTGGCCCGGCAGCCCAGGTGCTACCCGCCCTCGTGCAGGCCGCCTGGGGCGACGCCGATCAGCCGCCGCGGTCTGGCTGACCAGCCGGCTGGTGGAATCGGCCCGGCGAGGCAGTCGGGTCGGCGGCTGCGGTGGCCCGCCGGGGCGTACCGCCTGGCGGGCGTGCCCGTCAACGACGCCGCTGCTGGCGTGGCGACCTCGTCCCGGCCGGGTGCTGGTCCGACGTTTCCGGACGCTCGACCCGGGTGGGGTTGCCGCGTACCAGCTCGTCGTGGACGTGCCAGCGAGCGGTGGCGGCGGCGTGCGCCAGTGCCTCGTCGTCGCGCTCGATGCGCTGTCGCAGCAGCCGCAGCGCAATGCGCCGGTTGAGGCTGAACTGCCGCTCGGTGTCGACCACCACGACGATCCCCGACGGGCGGTGCGTCGCCCGTACCGCCGTGCTGGCCTTGTTCCGGTGCTGCCCGCCGGGACCGCCGGTGCGGCAGGCGACCATGTCGACGTCCGCCTCGGAGAACACGGTACGCGGAGTGTCGACCCGAACGGGTCGGGCGGTGACGTACCAGTTCTTCCGGCCGGTGCTCGTCCGGTAGGGGCTGGCCGCCTGCCAGCACAGCGTTCCGGTCCACGAGGCGGCGAACGACGCAGCGTCGGGTCCGGCAATCTCGACCAGCACCGACCGGTAGGTGTCGGGCCGGTCACCGGACACGGTCTCGACCCGACGGGTGCGTAGCCGGTGCCGGACGGCGTCGGCCTCCAGGCGGCACAGCAGCCGGCCGAGCGCCCAGGCACACTCCTGCGGGCCCCGCCCGGCCGACATGAGCAGGTGGACGCTCACCGACGGCCCCGTCCACGGCGGTCGTCCCGGCGGTCCCGTTGCGCCGTCGAGCCGACGTCGGGCGTCTTGTACGTGACCAGGGGAACCGTGGTGGCCACCGGCGTCGCCAGGTCGTGCGCGACGAGGTCGGCGATCACCTGCTCGATGCGCTTGTAGGCCGACGGTGCCTCCTCGAAGAGCAGTTGGCGGTCGCCGCACACCACCAGCGACCCCACCGGCGTACGGCGCAGTTCCTCGACGGTGTGCTTGGCCCGACCTCGGCGCAGCGCGTCGGCGCGCGACATTTTGCGACCCGCGCCGTGCGCCACCGAATGGTTGGCCTCCGGCCCGGCATGCGCGGCCACCAGATAGGACGGTGTACCACGCGTGCCGGCGACGAGCACGTCGCGGCGGTCACCCGGTGCCGCCCCCTTGCGGTGCAGGTAGACCCCGTCGTGGACCTCGACCAGGTTGTGACACTGGTCGACGACCGGCTCGGTCGGCTCGGCGCCGAGGGCGTGGGCGACCCGGGCCGCGAGCAGCCGGCGGTTGAGCGATCCCCAGCGCACGGCGTCGTCGTGCATTGCCAGGTAGGCGGCCGGGTCGGCAGCGGGACCGGCGCCGTGCAGCGCGGTGTGAGCCCGCAGGATCCGCTCGCCCAGTCCTCGGGAACCACTGTGGACGACGAGGACGAGGTCGCCGGCGGTGAGCCCGAGCCGGCTCGCGTGGCCCGGCTCGAACACGGTCTCGATCCGGGCCAGCTCGACGAAGTGGTTACCCCGGCCGACGGTCCCGAGCCCGTCGAGATGACCGGCGGGAATGTCACCCGCCACGACGGCCCAGGCCGGGTCGTCGGCGTCCCGCTCCGGGTCCAGCGGGCGGTCGAGGTCGGGGAACCGGGCGGCGAGCCTTTCGGGTACGGCCCGCCTGAGCCTGATCGGGAACACCGCGATGCCGCAGCCGATGTCGGAGCCGACCAGGAACGGGTACAGCACGGTCGACGCCATTGCGGCGCCGATCGGGGCGCCCTTGCCGGGGTGCAGGTCCGGCATGGCGGCGACGTGGACCATGCCGTCGAGGGCCGCCACCTGGCGGCACTGCGCGACGGCGTCGGATTCGATCCAGCTGGCGGGAGAGGCGAACACGGTTACCGTGGCCGAGGTGGATCCGGGCAGGCCGACACGCGGAAGGGGCGGCTGAGACAAGGACGTTCTCCACTGGTGGGAAGACAGGGCGGACGGAACTACGGCGTGAATGGGCACCCCTGGTGCCGGTGCAACGTGGGCGCTGTCCGTCAGAACGTCATGAGCCCACCTTCCCGGAGCCGATCCGCCGCAGCAAGCGACTTTCGGCGCAGGGTCGTCCGGTCGGCGTGCCGTGGGGCGAGCCGCAGGGACCCGCGAGGCGCGGCGTGTCAGGCCGGGATGACCGGATTTCCGCGGATGCCGGCGTCCTCGCAGGGCCAGGGTCCGGCGGCGAGCGCTGCCAGTCCGGTGCCGCGAAGGATGAGCAGCTCGTCGTCGAGCGCGAACGCGATCGTGCCTCCGTCGAGCAGGAGCATTCTGCTCATGACGGCTTGGTCGTCCCCGCGGCTGAAGAGTTCGTGCTGGTGCAGGTCCGAGTCGATGGTCAACAGCGTTCCGTCACGCCAGAAGACGGTGGTGCCGTCGGCGTCCAGAGCTGGATACGTGGTGTAGTAGCCGGTGAGGGCCGGTCCGTCGTCCCATGTACTCGGGTGTCTCGTGCTGAGGGGTCACCGTACGTAGCGTCGTACCGTCGGCATTGACTGCGGTGAGGGCGGGGCGATTCGGGCCGTCGCCAGGTCGACCCACACCGTGGTGGGTCACCCAGATGGTGCCGTTCGCGTCGACGCGCGGCGGGAACGGGTGGCCGGTGAAGGTGCGCTGCCAGATCCTGGCTCCGGTCAGGTCGACGGCGGTGAGCACCGTGCTGTAGAGGTTCTCGGCGCTGCGGCTGCGGCCCGCGTAACTGGTCACGTAGATCGGGCCGGCCGGGTCGGCGGCCGCCAGTCCCCAGACCTGCCCCGGCATCCGCACGCTGTCCGGCACGTTCGCCACGCCGCCCCCCTTTCTGCCACCACACGCCCCACCGATCATGACCTACTCCGGGCGGTCGGCGACCAGACTCGGTCGGCAGCGAGCGCCGGGCAGGGGTGGGATCAGCTCACGGCGTGGCGTACGGACGCTCGGCCGGAAGCCGGCTCGCCGCCGGCGCCAGGTCGCCGGCGCGCATCAGTTGGTGGATTTCGCGACAAGTGGCGGTGATGTCCTCGATGCCGACGATCCACTCGTCCACGAAGCGAGGCACCGCCGAGCCGGACAACCCGATCTGGATGGCGCGATAGGGCAGCGGCCGCAGGTGGAGGTCGCGTTCGGGATCCCACTGGACGCGTACCGGTGCCCGCAGCGACCGCTTCCACTCGTCCCGGGTGGCGTGCACGTCGGGGTCGTAGCTGCTCGCCGCGCTGTTGGCGAGCGCCCAGGCGAAACCGTCCCGCCGGATCCGGATCGCCAGTACCCGTTCCTGCCCCTGCTTGGTGGCCCAGCCACTGCGGTACATCATCCAGAGAAACGACGGCTTGATCCAGGTCATCCGGTCCCGTTTGAACCCGGCCGCGAAGCGTCCGGCGGCGACGGCCGCCTCGGCGATGTGTGGGGAGTACGCCTGGTAGACGGTGATCGTCTCCGCGTCGTACAGGGCCCTGATCTGGCGGGCCGGAGTGGTGCTCACGCCGGGCACGTTAGCCAGTGTCGCGCTACATCGTCATCCTGGTTTCACCGCGGGGCGGAACGGTGCGGCGTGGCGTACGGCGGCGAATGTCCGTCCTGACCGCTATCCTCACGCCTCGTGATGTCGCCGAACGTGTTGCCGGTCGAGCTGTTGGAGTTGTTCCCGGACGGGGATCCGGGCCAGCGTTCGTTGTCCGTGTCCCTGCCGCCCGGGCGGACGGTACGCGGTGCGGAGGGTGCCGGTGAGCGGCCTGCGCTGTGGGTGAGTGACGGTCCGGCGCCGGCCGGGCTGTGGTCGCAGTTGCACGCGGTGCACCAGCGTTCCGGGCTGTGGCCGTTGCTGCTGGACAGCTACCACGGGGACGCCGCGCGCCCATGGGATGAGGGCGAGGTGTGGCCGGACGACACGTCCGCGCCCGGCCAGCACGATCCCGAGCGCCTGCTCGCCGGCTGGTGGGCCGGCTACACGCAGACCGATGAGGACGATCAACTGTCCGGGGAGGAGCGGTTGGCGGTCACCGCCCCGTACGGCCGGGACTGGCCGGGACTGGCCGCCGCGGTCCGGCCGCGGGTGGCGCCGGAGCAGCATGCGGACCACTGGGCCGAGCAGCTGTCACAGGCCCAACCCGCGATGCGCCTCGGGCTGGTCGCCGTGGACCGGGGCAGTGACGTGCTGGCCGTCGCCGGCTGGCAGGGCGCGGTCAACTACACCGGTGAGCCCGCCGAGCGGGGGGCCGTGCTGCGCAGCTGGGAGGACCGGTTCGGGGCCCGGGTGATCGGCGTCGGCTTCGCCGAGCTGTACCTCAGCGTCGCCGCGCCGCCGTCGGGCACCGACGAGGCGTTGCGGGTGGCTGCCGAGCACTTCGCCTTCTGCCCGGACAACATCTGGCAGGGGCAACGCCCGTGCACGCTCGCCGGCTACGCCGACCGCCTCATCGACGCCCCGACCTGGGCGTTCTGGTGGGACTGACGGTCCGGCGTACCCGCAATCGTGAGGGTGACCAGGAATCCTGAGTGGTCGGTCGTGCCGGCCATGCCGATCGACCTGCTGGACCGGATCGTGACGTCGGCCGTGGCCATGAACTGCTGCACCCCGCCGTCGTGCCGGTGCAGGTAGTCAGCCGGGACGCAGGACCGCACGTCGGGTGAGCCGCCGTGCCGGAGGTTGAGGTCGCCGCTGACCATGGTGGGCTGGTAGCGGGTGCGGCGATGCAGCTCCGGGATGGCCGTGCCGAGCAGGTGCCCGCACTGGGCGAGTGCCAGAGTCGCGCTGGTGTACGCCAGGTGCGTGGTGCACGCGTAGAAGACGGTGGTGGCGTCGACGCAGAGCCAGGCCCGTTGCTCGGGATCCGCCGGGTCCTGCGCCGGGTAGATCCCGCGGTGCACCTCGTGACCGCGGTACGGCGCCGGGATGTGCGCCAGCACGCCCACGCCGTACTGCTGCCCGTTGAGGCAGCGGTAGGGGGGCGCCGTTGCGGCCGTTGCGAGCCGGCTGGAAGGCCGCGACCACGGTGCCGCCGTGCACCTCCGTCAGCACCCGCTCCAGCTCGTCCACGTCGCCGGAGCAGATCTCGTTGAGGGTGACCACGTCGGGCGTCTCGGTGCGGATCACCTCGGCGGCCCGGGCGACCGCCCGGCCGGTGTAGCAGCCGGTGGCCATGCCGCTGTTGCAGAGGTTCAGCTGGAGCACCCGCAACTGGGTGGGCCCGGCCGGGTCGGCCACCGAACACCCGGCCAGCAACGCGGCGGCGCAGATCAGGCGGACGACGGCCACCAGTGGCCGCGGGATGCGGTACGGACGACCAGCCATGCACCTGCCCTGCACTACCCGAGGGGCTGACAGCTTATCGGCACCGCCGCACCCGCCGGCCATGGTCGTGACGGTGCGGAACCCGGCAGAGCGCCGTCGGTGCTGCCGGCTGAGCCGGCTCAGCCGTCGATCCGAGTGATGTTGCGGATCTTGTTGGCGGCGTCCAGCGCGGCCACCTTGTACGCCTCGGCCAGGGTCGGGTAGTTGAACACCGCGTCGACCAGGTAGTCGACCGTGCCGCCGCAGCCCATCACCGCCTGTCCGATATGGACGATCTCGGTGGCGCCGGTGCCGAAGACGTGTACGCCGAGCAGCCGGCCGTCGTCCGGCGAGACGAGCAGCTTCAACAATCCGTACGAGTCACCCACGATCTGGCCGCGGGCCAGCTCGCGGTAGCGCGCGATGCCCACCTCGAACGGCGTCGAGCTGTCGGTCAGCTCCTCCTCGGTCTTCCCGACGAAGCTGATCTCCGGAATCGTGTAGATGCCGATCGGCTGCAACCCGTGCATCGCCCGGGCCGGCTCGCCGCAGGCGTGCTGCGCGGCCAGCCGGCCCTGCTCCATCGACGTGGACGCCAACGCCGGGAAGCCGATCACGTCACCGACCGCGTAGATGTTCTCCACCGCGGTGCGGTAGTTCGCGTCCACCTCGATCCGGCCGCGTCGGTCCGCGGACAGACCGGCGGCGTCCAGGGCCAGGCCGTCGGTCTGACCCTGGCGACCGGCCGAGTACATGACGGTGTCCGCGACGATCTTCTTCCCGCTCTTCAGGATGCACAACGCCGCCGTCTGGTGTCTCTCCACCGCGGCGACCTCCTCGCCGAAGCGGAACGTCACGGACAGGTCGCGCAGGTGGTACTTGAGCGACTCGACGACCTCCTCGTCGCAGAAGTCGAGCATCCGCTCGCGGCGTTCCACCACGGTCACCTTGGTGCCGAGCGCGGCGAACATGGAGGCGTACTCCATGCCGATCACGCCGGCGCCGACCACGACCATGCTGCGGGGTACCGCCTGGAGGTGGATGACCCCGTCGGAGTCCACGATGGTCCGCTCGTCGAAGTCGACGC
>NZ_POTY01000223.1 GCF_003236315.1 Micromonospora craterilacus | reverse complement strand
CCCGCCGCCTACCCTGTCGCCGTGGTGTCCCAGATCAACGGCCTGTCCCGACATTTCACCGAGGACACCCTCCGGGCGTATCTGTTGAGCCGCGCGACACGCGCCGACGACGGATGCCTCATCGTGCGCGGCTACGGCAGCCGGCGCGGCGTGCACCAGAAGCTCGCGGGCCGGGCGTGGGCGCACGTCGCGGCGTACGTAGTCTTCGTCGGCGGCTACGACCCCGCCCTCGAGGTGCACCACGACTGCGGGGCGCCGGACTGCATCGAACCGACCCACCTGCGCCAGCTCAGCCACGCGGACAACTGCCGCGAACGCACCCAACGCCCGCAGTGCCGCAACGGACACGACCGGGAGATCGCTCCGACGACGGGTCGATTCCGGCGATCCTGCCGGACCTGCAACCGCGAGGCGCAGCAGCGCTGGCGTGAGCGCCAGGCCGCGGAGGTCGCCGAAGCGCGCATGGCATACGGGCGGATGAGTTCCTAACCCCGACCGGGGCGGGGCTGCCGGCCGCACACGGCCTCGGAAACAGCCGCCAGCACCAAACGATTGATCGTGAAGGGTGCCCTACCGTCCCAGCCGGGGAAAATGATTCAGTGGGTCCGCCCTGAGTCGGGCGGGTGGCACCGCTGGCGACGAGCTACGGGCAGCGCGGCACCGCCGCCGGCAGTCGCAAGCCATCTGACCGCAGGAAAATGTGCCCGCGAAGAGTGGGAACTCAGGGGCCGCCGCGGACAGGTGAAGGTGTGACAGCTGAGATGCGGGTCCGGATCCGGGCCGGAGACACCGATGCATTCGGCGATCTCTTCGATGAACATGCCGATGCGGTTCATCGGCATGCGGTGTGGAGTGAGGGCGATCCGGCGCTCGCCGAGGATGTGGTGTCGCTGACCTTTCTCGAGGCGTGGCGGATCCGCGAATCTCTGTATCCGGACGGGGGCAGCCTGCGGCCGTGGCTGCTCGGCATCGCCACCAATGTGCTGCGCAACCGGCGGCGGGCGGCGCGCCGGCACCGGGAGGCGTTGCGGCGACTGCCGGTACGCGACACCGTCCCGGACTTCGCCGACGAGGTGGTCGCCCGGATGCACGATGCCGACCAAGTAACCGCGGCCATGGCGGCACTGCGGGCACTCCGCAGGGCCGACCGGGAGGTGTTCCTGCTGTGCGTGTGGTCGCAACTGGACTATGCGGCGGCAGCCGAGGCGCTGGGCATACCCGTCGGGACCGTGCGCTCTCGGCTGTCGCGGGCACGGACCCGGCTGCGGGCGCTGGCACAGCAGGAGCTGGGGCGTACCCGAACAATCCCCGTCGAGCAGGGAGAGTACCGATGAGCGAGCCCACCGCCCCCCACGTGCCGGCCCTGCCGGCAGTGCGCCGGCAGGCACTGCGGCACCACCTGATGAACGAGTTCGAGCGGCCGGCCCGGCGGCCACAGCGGATGCTGGTGCTCGCGCCGGCGGCGGGCGTGCTGGCCGCCGCGGTCGCGGCCGGGGTGATCGCCCAGCTGTGGGCGCCGGACAGCGCGCCGCTGATTGTGACGGTCGAGCAGGGGGAACACAGTGGCGCGACGCTGTTCCTGAACCAGATGGCCGCAGCGGCCGTCAACAAGCCGGAACCACCGTCCGGCGAAGGCGAGTACGTCTACATCAAGAGCCGGGGTGCGTTCGCCGAGCTGGGTGACGGCCCGGCCCGGCTGCAACCAGTGCGCGAGCGGGAGATTTGGATCCCGCGGTACGAGCGAGGTGACGGTTTGCTGCGGCAGCCGTCCTTCGACTTGCCGATCATCGGTGTGATCCCGGAGCGGGAAACGCTTACCGACATGACGCCGAACGCGGAGGTCGTCGATCTGCCCAGCGACCCGGACGAGCTGCTGGCGAAGCTTTACCGGGAGCGGGACGAGCGAGGCCGGGGCAACAGCCGCGACGGTGCGGCGTTCACCGCGATCGGCGACATCCTGCGCGAGTCGTTGGTGCCGCCGCAGACGAGCGCCGCGCTCTACCGGGCCACGGCGAAGATTCCGGGGGTCGAGGTGGTCCGCGGGGTAACCGATGCGGCCGGCCGGCGAGGGGTAGCCGTCGCGCACACCGAGGGGAACCGGCGCGATGAGTGGATCTTCGATGAACAGACGTATGAATACCTCGGCGAGCGAAGTTATCTCGTTGCGGACACCGCCGACGGGCCGGCCGGGACGGTGCTGGGCACGACCGCAGTGCTGCAACGGGCCGTTGTGTCGAAGGTCGGACAGCGCCCGGAGAGGTAGCCCTCTGGCTCAACGACGAACGACCGACCTGGCCCGGCGCCGACGCCCCGACCCTTCGGTACCCGACTCGTCGTACGGGTGCCCACCCGGAGCCGACCGCGAAGCCGCCATCAGCAGACCCATCACCATCCGCTGACCGGCCCTATTGCCGGTCTCCGGCGTAATCCGGCTGCCCCCAGACCGTCATCGTTGTGGCTTAGGTCGGGTCGGGATCGGCCGAAGCTGCACCAGCCTAAGTGCTTACGCACACTAACAGTCATTATGGTGCGCTCGCGATATGCCCGCTTTGTAGGTATTAATTATCGGCTTAGCGTTACTAGTAATCCAATAATGTTCGGCGGCGGCGTCTGCCCGTTGCTGTGACGACCGATAGCCGCTGCGCGGCACCGATCGATAGGTTGGTCGCGTGGGACGTGACGAACGGCTCCGTCACGCCTCGTCGTTCGGCGCGGCGGCGACCGCGTACGCCGCGCACCGCCCGGACTATGCGCAGGCCGCGGTGCGCTGGGCGCTCGAGCCCGCGCCCGGCTTACGGGTGCTCGACCTCGGCGCCGGCACCGGCAAACTCACCGCCACACTGCTTGCGGTCGGCGCCGACGTCACCGCGGTCGAGCCTGACCCGGCGATGCTGACCGAGCTGCGCCGCGCACTGCCGGACGTCGGTGCCCTGCCGGGCAGCGCCGAGGCGATACCGCTGCCGGACGCGTCCGTCGATGCCGTGCTGGCCGGCAACGCCATGCACTGGTTCGACATGGCCGTCGCGGGACCCGAGATCGCCAGGGTCCTGGCGCCCGGCGGCATCCTGGCCGGCCTGTGGAACGTCATGGACGACCGGGTCGACTGGGTCGCCGGGCTGGCGCGGGTCAGCGGAAGCGCGGCCATCGGCCCGCGTGACACACCGGCCGGTTGGCGCGCCGAGACGGCCGACGCGTACCTGCCGAAGACCGGCGGGGCGGCCCGGTTCGACTCGCCGGAGCAGGCCGAGTTCCCGCACGGGCAGCGCCGCACCGCCGACTCTCTCGTGGCGACACTTGCCACCAGGGCGGGGATGCTGGTCATGCCGGAACAGGAGCAACAGGCCACGCTCGGCCGGATCCGCGCCTTCCTGGCGAGCAGACCGGAGACTGCCGACGGCGAGTTCACCCTCCCGATGCTGACCTGCGTGCTGCGTGTCCGGCGGCGGTGAGCGGCATCCACCTGTTCAGCGCGCCGCAGCAACGCCCTTGGTCGCGGCGAGCTTGTCGCGGAGTTGTTCGACGGCCGGATGCCCGATCTCGGTGAGGATCTCCAAGGCGCGCAGCCAGCAGTCGCAGGCGGCGGGCAGGTCGCCGAGGGCCTGGTGGGTGTCGCCCAGGTGCTGGAGCGCCTCCGCCTCGTTGTAGCGGTGTCCGAGCTCGCGGCTGATCTCCAGCGCTCGCCGATAGCAGCGGGCCGCCCGCCGGTAGTGGCCGAGATGGTGAAGGGCGTAGCCGAGGGTGTCCCAACTGTTCGCCTCGCCGGTCCGGTCGCCGAGCCGGCGTTGCAGGGCAACCGCCCGCTGGCAGTAGCGGATCGCCTGCTGGTGCTCGCCGAGCAGAACATGGTCCCAGCCGACCGCGTTGAGCGCCCGGGCCTCCCCCGCCCGGTGCCCGGCGTCGCGGAAGAGCCGCAGCGCACGTTCGTCGTGGCGCAACGCGGCCGCCTGGTCGCCCTCCTTCTCGCTCGCCCAGCTCAGGGTCAGCAGGGTGTGCGCCTGGCCGACCCGGTCGGCAAGTTCGTCCAGCAGCACCAGAGCGGATTCCAGGTGGCCACGGGCCAACTCGAACCGGCCGGTCTCGGTGTAGGCGGGAGCGACATCACGGTGCGCCTGCGCCCGCGCCGCCCGGTCGCCGTCACGCTCGGCGGCGGCCAGCGCCTGATTCTGTACGGCGATCAGGTCGTCCCAGTGGCTCCGGCGGCTCAGGAAGGTGGTAAACGCCCACGCCAACTGCCAGACGTGCCGGTCGAAGCCGTGCCGGGAGGCCAGCTCGACCACCCGCAGGAGCACCCCGTGTTCCTCGGCGAACCAGGCCAACGCCTGCGCGTTGTCCGCCGTCTCCTCCGGCTGCACGCCCGCCTGAGCCGGCGGCGGCGCGACCGGATCCCGCAGCGGGGACAGCCGCCGGTCGGCGGTACCTGCGCTGCGCAGATAGTGGTCCACGATCCGGTGCAGCGCGGCGCGGCGTGGCTCCGGGGGCTCCGCCTCGACCATCTCCGCCGCGTACGCCCGCAGCAGGTCGTGGCAGGTGTACCTGCCCGGCGCCCGTTCCACCATCAGCTGCGCCCGGACGAGTTCGCCGAGGATGAGACGCGCCTGCCGCTCGGGCAGGGCGGCGAGGCTGGCGGCGGCCCGCACCGAGATGTCCGGCCCGGGATGCAGCCCGAGCAGGCGGAACAACCGCGCCCCCGGCTCGCCGAGCGCGCGGTACGACCAGGAGAAGACCGAGCGCAGGTCGGTGAGCGGGTCCCCGCCGCCGGCGAAGCCGTCGAGACTGCCCTGCAACTCGGCCAGTTCCCGGTCCAGCGCGGCGAGCGGGAACCCGGGGTGGGCCGCCGCGCGGGCCGCCACGATCGCCAGCGCCAGCGGCAGCCCGGAACACCGCTCGACGATTCCCTCCACCGGCCTCGGCTCGGCCGCCACCCGGCCGTCAGTCAGCCGGCTCGCCAGCAGCTCGCGGGCCTCCGCGGCGGTGAGCAGGTCGAGCGCGACCGGGCTGGCGCCTTCGACCGCCACCAGACCGGACAGCTGCTGACGGCTGGTCACCACGACCACGCATCCGGGTACGCCCGGCAACAGCGGGCGTACCTGCTCGGCGTCGCGGGCGTTGTCGAGCACGATCAGCATTCGCCGGCCGGCGAGCATGCTGCGGTACAGGCCGACCTGTGCGTCCAGGTCCATCGGCACCGACCCGGGCGGCACCCCGAGCCCGTCGAGGAAGCCGCGTAGCGCCACCAGCGGTGGCATCGCCTCCGCGGCGGGCTCGAAGCCGCGCAGGTTCACGTACAACTGTCCGTCGGGAAATCGGTCCAGGTTGTCGTGGGCCCACCGCAACACGAGCCAGGTCTTGCCGATCCCACCCATCCCGCCGACGGTCGAGATGGCGACCCCGCTGTTCGCCCCGGCCTGCCGGTCGACGGCGATGCTCAGGGCGGCCAACTCCCGGGCGCGGCCGGCGAACATCGCCGGCGGCGGTGGCAGCTGCCGGGGCGTACGGGGGGTGACTGCTGCGGCAGCCGCTCGCGTGACGGCCGAGGCGGCGAAGTCGGGATCGCCGTGCAGGATCCGCAGATGCAGCTCCTGCAGATCAGGACTGGGGTCGACGCCCAACGCGTCGGCCAGGCGGTGCCGCATCTGCTGGTAGTGGTCGAGCGCCTCGGCCTGCCGGCCCGAACGGTACAGCGTCAGCATGAGCTGGCCGGCAAGGCGCTCGTCCAACGGGTGCTCGACAACACCCCGCGACAACTCCGCCAGCAGCGTCGAATGCTGACCGAGACGGAGCGCGATGTCGGTCCGGTCCCGCTCGGCCGCCCGCCGGCCCTGGTGCAGGGCGCCGCGGAGGTTGTTGAACCACGGCGTGTCCAGCGGCGCGAACGCTTCTCCGCGCCACAGGCCGATCGCCTCGTCGAAATGCCGCAGGGCATCCATGTCGTCGGTTGCCCGCCGGGCGCGGGAGACCAGGTCGTTGAAGCGGTGCAGATCCACCGCCATCGGATCGACCGCCAGCAGGTAGCCGCCCGGTTGCCGCACGATACGGACGTCCTCGGTGCGGCCGAGGCACCGGCGTAGCCGTGACAGGTAGCTGTAGAGCGCGCTGTGTGCCCGCTGCGGCGGCCGATCCACCCACACCCGCTCAAGTAACTGGTCGACGTGGACGACTCGGTTCGCCTCGACCAGGAGCACCGCCAGCACACATTGTTGCCGGGCGTGGCCGAGATTGACCGGATCGCCGTCGACAGCTGCCGCGACATCGCCCAGCAGCCTGAACTCCACGACCATGAGCCCCCACTGTCCGCCCCTGCCACCCGCCAGCGGATTCAAGTTTTCCACAGCATTCGTTCAAACGACGTCCGCTAGTGGCTCGCCCGCCGGCGGATCGGCGGGCCAACCGGCGGTCCACGCAATCGGCGGCCGCTCGCGCATACCGCTGATCTGCGAATTCAAGGCCGTTCGCAAGCTTCGCGCAGGGCCGGACATGGATGGTGAATCCACCGGGCGACGCGAATGCCCGGGACGGTCCAACATCGACCAACACAAGGAGGACCATGGTGAAGTCCGTGCGCAGAACGTCGACGGCGGTGGCGGCGGGAATCGCGCTACTGCTTGCCGGCCCGCCTGCCCTGGGCAGCAGCCCGGCGGCGGCGTCCCCGGCCGCGGCCTCGACCGCTTCTTCGGCAGCCGCCGCGCCCTGCGTGGAATGGTTCGACACCGCCGGCAGCGGTGGTGCTGGACGCTTCCACGTCCAGTGCACGGGCTACTACGTCACGGTGTGGGTCACCTGCAGCTCGGGGTCGCCCATCAACGGGCCGAAGCGGTGGCAGTACCAGAAGGCGGAATGCCGCAACGGCGCCAGGATCACCAGCGGCGGCTACGACGCGAGTCGTACCTGACCATCTCACCCGGTGAGATGTCACATCCCTACTCGTCAATGAGGATTTGAATGCTCGTACGTGGATTGATCGTCCTGGCCGGCAGCGCCGCACTCGCCCTCGGGCTGATCGCGCCGGCTCAGGCAGCCATTGTCGACCCCGGTGGCATGGGTGCGTCGGCTCGGATGGCCGCCCCCAAGTATCCGGGGCAGGTCAAGTGCCCCAAGGGTGACTATCAGCTCTGCATTGACGGCGGCCCCGGCGGTTTCGCCATCAAGGGCAAGAAATTCTCCGGGCACGCCAACGCGATCCTGCTCAGGAACGTCAAGAACGTCACGGTCAGCGGGAACGAGTTCAAGAATCTCAGCGGTTCCACCGGATACGCCGCCGTCCACGTGAAGAACTCTTCCGGCATCGTGATCAAGAACAACGTCTTCTCCGGCCTGCGCAACGGCGGGAAGATGCACGGGGTCTACCTGGTCAAGACCTCGGGCAGCAGCATCACCGGTAACAAGTTCTCGGTGATCACCGGTGACCCCGTGCGAATCAGGGACGGGAGCAAGAACAACGTGGTGAGCGGGAACACCTTCACCAAGTCCGGCCAGTACGCCATGTTCAGCGAGTGGGGCCGGCTGGACAAGGGCGAGACGTGCGGGAGCGGCAACATCTTCAAGAACAACAAGTACGGCACCGGCTACTCCGGCAAGAAGCTCCCACTGATCAAGTGGGGCGGCCGTGGGGGTGGCAGCACCGGACTCCCGCTCACCTGGAGCAACTGCAAGAAGGCGAGCATCGTCAACAAGGGCGGCAACACCAGGATCTAGGGTCGGCGTGATCGCCCCGACGGGGGCCCTGGAAGCGCCGGCGGGGCACACGCCCCGCCGGCGCCCATCTTCGTCGCCGCCCGGCGTCAGCCGACGCCGTCGAGGACCGGGATCAGTTGCTCCTCCTCGTACGCCAGATGTGCCTCCAGCTCGGCGACGAGCCGGGCGACCTGCTCGCGGACCTGGTCGCGGTCGGCGCTCTCGGCGGTGAGCACCTGCCGCAGCTCCCCCACCAGCGCGGCGACCCGCCGGTGTTCCTCGCGCAGCCGGTCCAGCACGGGCGCCAGGTCCGGGCGCTGCGCGCCGAGGCCGGCGAACATGCCCTCGTCCTCCCTGACGTGGTGGACGTGCAGGTTGCCGCACACGGTCAGGCAGTTCACCCGCAACTGGGCACCCAGCGCCGGACCGGAGCGGTCGACCTCGGCGCGGATCAACGCCAGCTCCCGCCGGAACGCGTCGTGGATCAACTTCAATGCCGCGCCGAACGACGACGCGGCGGGCGGCCCGGCCGCCTCGGGGTAGAGCGCCACCACCGGGATCACCCGCGACGTTTTCGCCTGGTAACCGGCCCAGCCGGGGTCGGCCGCCGCGGCGCGGGCGAAGAGGCGGTCGCGCTCGGCGCCGGTGAGCACCCCGGCGCGCGCCGGATAGGTGAAGGCCCCGTCCTCGACGGTGACCTGCGGATCGGCGACCAGGTTGTGGTACCAGTGCGGATGCCGGTCCGCGCCCCCCGCGGAGGCGATCACCAGGATCCGTTCCGGCCCGTCGGGCAGGTACGCCACCGGGGTGGTGTGGGCGGCGCCGGTACGCGCCCCGGTGGTGGTGAGCAGGATCAGGCGGGCGCCCTCGAACGGGCCGCCCACCCGGCCGGCGTTGGCCCGGAACTCGTCGATGATCTGCTGGTTGAAGTCGTTCGGCATGCTCTGCTTTCTGCGGTGACAGGAGTCGGCCACGTCGACGACGCCGGTGGCCACGGCGAAGATCGCGCCCGGAACGGCGCGGGATACGACAGTGGGGCGCCTCGAACAGGCGCGAGGAAAGCGATGGAGGACGGCGGGCCGCGGGCCCGCTCCCGGCTCACCGGCGGGCCGGGTGCCCCGTCCGCTCGTGGCCCATGGCCGACCCGGCAGTCACCTGACCGACCGTAGTCGACCCGACCAACACCGGCAACGGTGCTGCGGTGGCTGACCGGCTGGACCGGGCGGGCGGTCTCCGGGTCAGGCGGCGCGGCGCCGGCGGAACGGGAGCCAGGCCCGCCGCGCGGGCGACGGCCGGGCGGCGGGCGCCGCCGGTTCGGCGGTGGCGTCGCGGTCGGCCCGCCACCGCTGTACGACGGCGTCGGCGTCGACCGGGCGCACCACGACCCGCGGGCCCGTCGGGTTGCGCAGCCAGGCCATCACCTGCGCGTTCAGGTCGGCGACGCAGGCCCGGACGGCCTGCTCGGTCGGCAGGTCGCGGACCTCGTCCGGGAGCCGCTCGATCTGACGGCGCAGCAGCAGCGGGGTCGGCAGCAGCAGGTCGGTCGGCACCTGCTCGCGTTCCAGGAAGCTCTTGATCCACCAGGATTCGTCGTACGGCATGCCCCGGCCCGGGATGGGCCTGCCCGCGCCGGGCAGGTTGTCGAACTCCCCGCGCTCCTGGGCTGACCGGATCTGCGCCTCGATCGACGCCTCCCACGCCCTGTCCACCTGGTCACCTCCCCGGACTCACCGTATCGCGGCGGTGTCACCGCAGCGCAGTGTCGCCGCAGCTACCGGGATTCTCCGGTGGCATAGGCTCGGGCGGGACGTGGGACGGGGGTCACGCAATGGTGAGTACGGCCGGAGTCGTCGGGATCGCGTTGGTCGCCCTGGGGCTGGTGCTGACGCCGGGACCGAACATGGTCTACCTGGTGTCGCGGTCGGTGACCCAGGGCCGGCGGGCCGGGATGATCTCGCTGCTCGGGGTCGCTGCGGGCTTCGCGGTCTACCTGGGCGCCGCGGTGGCCGGCATCGCCACGGTGTTCGTGCTGGTACCGGCGTTGTACACGGCGGTCAAGCTGGCCGGCGCGGCGTACCTGCTGTGGCTGGCCTGGCAGGCGGTACGCCCGGGCGGCCACTCACCGTTCACCCCGGCGCCGCTGCCGCCGGACCCGACCCGGCGGCTGTTCACCATGGGGCTGGTCACCAACCTGCTCAACCCGAAGATCGCGATCCTCTACGTCTCGCTGCTGCCGCAGTTCATCGACCCGGCCCGGGGCAACGTGGCGGCGCAGAGCCTGCTGCTGGGCCTGACCCAGATCGCGGTGGCGTTGACGGTGAACGCGTTGATCGTGCTGACCGCCGGGGGGATCGCCGGGTTCCTGAGCCGCCGCCCGTTGTGGCTGCGGGTGCAGCGGATGCTGATGGGCACGGTGCTGGCGACGCTGGCCGTGCGGATCGCGGCCGACCGCTCCCGCGCCGCCGTCGCCACCCCCTGACCGGCGTCGCCCCGCCGCCGGTGCCCGTGGCTCAGCCGGTGTGCTCGCGCAGCACGGCGACGCCGCCGGGTGGCAGCGTGACCGCCTCGTCGACTGGAGCCCCCGTCAGCAGTTCCACGCCGCGGGCCGGTACCCGCTGGTCCCGGTCGGTGTGGTTGAACAGGAACAGCCAGCTCGCGTCGTCGCCGCGGCGGCGTACCGCCTCGACGCCGGCGGGCGCGTCCGGGTAGACGGGGGTGGCGCCGGCGGCGCGGGCGGCTCGGTCGAGCAGCCGGCGGTAGGTGTCGTCGTCGGGTCGGGTGGAGACGTACCAGGCGGTTCCGGCGCCGCTGCGGTGCCGGGTGACCGCGGGTAGCCCGTCGAGCAGCCCGCCGGCGTACGAGGTGACCACGTCCGCCCCGGCCAGGTGCAGTGTCTCGGCCCAGATCCGTCCGGTCCCGCCGTCGGCGAGCCGGACGTGGTCACCGTCGGCGAGCGGGTGGAACTCCTCCGCCCGGACGCCGAGCACGTCGCGTAGCGCGCCCGGGTAGCCGCCGAGCCGTACCCGGGCGTGCTCGTCGGCGGCCCCGCTGAGGTAGGTGGCCAGCAGGTGCCCGCCGCGCTGGACGTGCTCGCGCACCCAGCCGGCGGTGGCGTCGCCGACCAGGTAGAGGGCGGGCAGCACGAGCAGCCGGTACCCGTCGAGGGGGTCGCCGGGCACGACGACGTCACAGCCGTACCCGGCGTGCCACAGGGCGCGGTGGGCGGCGGCGACCTCGTCGTGGTGGTCCAGTCGGGTCGACGGCAGGCCGGGGTGGCGCAGCGCCCATCCGCTGGCGGCGTCGACCGCGAGCGCCACGGACGCCTCGACGGTGCCTCGGATCTCGGTGAGCCGCGCCAACGCCGCGCCGAGCTCGACCGCCTCGCGGAACACCCGGCTGTCCGGGCCGGCGTGCGGCACCAGGGCGGAGTGGAAGCGTTCGGCGCCGCCGGCGGGTGCCCGCCACTGGAAGAACATCGCGCCGTGCGAGCCCCGGGCGACGTGGGCGAGGCTGTGCCGGAGCATCCGCCCCGGTTCCTTGGTGTGCATCCGGCCGGCGGTGTGGATCTGGTTGGGGGCGCTCTCCATCAGCAGCCACGCCGGTGCCGGGTCGGGCCAGGTCGGGCCGCGATCCGGGGTGGCCGGCGGCTCTCCCGCCGTGGCGGTGGTCTGCCGGCGGGCGGTGGCGTGTCGGGCCCAGCCGCGGGCCAGGTCGCCGACCAGGGCGGTCTGTTCCTCCGCGCCGACGTCGACCGCCGACGGGTAGTGGTCGACGGCCACCAGGTCGACCTCGGTGGCCCAGCGGGCGTGGTCGACCGGTACCCAGTCGCCGAGGACGTAGTTGGTGGTGACCGGGATCGTCGGGTTCGCCGCGCGGAGCAGGTCGCGCTGCTCGGCGTACGCGGCGAGCAGGGTGTCCGACCAGAACCGGCGGAAGTCCAGCAGCTGGCCGGGGTTGGCCAGGTACTGGGTGGCCCGGGGGGTGCTGATCTGGGCCCAGTCGGAGTAGTGCTGGCTCCAGAAGCTGGTGCTCCAGACGTCGTTGAGGGTGGCCAGGTCGCCGTGGCGGTCGGCCAGCCAGCGCCGGAACGCCCGGGCGGTGTGCTCGCAGTGGCAGGTGGTGCCGTACTCGTTGTGCACGTGCCACAGCGCGAGGGCGGGGTGGTGGGCGTACCGGTCGGCGAGGGCACCGGCGATGCGGAGGGCGGCCTTCCGG
>NZ_POTY01000222.1 GCF_003236315.1 Micromonospora craterilacus | reverse complement strand
GGGTCGGGCTGGGACGGGAGCGGCAGCCATCCCACGGTGACCGCCATCGGGCTAGACGAGGTGCTGGCCGCCGTCGACGAGGTGGAACGAGCGGTGCGGGCGGACCGTGCGGTTGCGGCGTAGCGATCCGGGCCGGCCGGGGTACGAGCGGCGCCGGCGGGGTCCGGGCTGGTCGTTCCTGGACCCGCGCGGTGAGCCGGTCCGCGATCCCGACGAGCTGGCCCGGCTGCGGGCGCTGGTCATTCCGCCGGCCTGGCGCGAGGTCTGGATCTCGCCCTACCCCAACGGGCACATCCAGGCCACCGGCGTCGACGCCGCCGGCCGCAAGCAGTACCTCTACCACCCGATCTGGCGGCAGCGACGGGACGAGGCGAAGTTCGACCACGTGCTGGAGGTGGCCCGCCGGCTGCCGGTGCTGCGCCATCGGGTCGGCAACGACCTGGCCGGCCGGGGGCTGCGCCGGGAGCGGGTGCTGGCGACGGTGACCCGGCTGCTCGACATGGGCACCTTCCGGGTCGGCAGCGACCAGTACGCCGCCGGCGACGACCCGACGTTCGGGGTGGCCACCCTGCGCCCCGAGCACGCCCGGTCGCGGCAGGGCTGCGTGGTCTTCGAGTTCCCGGCCAAGGGCGGCGTCGAGCAGGTACGGCTGGTCTCCGACCCCGAGCTGTGCCAGGTGCTGACCCACCTGCGCCGCCGGCGACGGGCGGCGGACCGGCTGTTCGGCTACTGGGACGGGCGCGACTGGCGGGACGTACGGGCCGACGAGGTCAACGACTACCTGCGTGAGGCCAGCGGCGGGGAGATGACCGCGAAGGACTTCCGCACCTGGCACGCGACGGTTCGCGCGGCGACCGAGCTGGCCGCGCTCGGGTCGCCCCGTTCGGTGACGGCCCGGCGGCGGGCGGTGGTGGCGGTGATGCGGCAGGTGGCCGACCTGCTCGGGAACACTCCGACGGTGGCGCGGGCGTCCTACGTGGACCCTCGGGTGGTCGACCTGTTCCACGACGGGGTGGTGGCGCCGGTGGCCGGGGACATCTCCCGGGAGCAGGCCGAGCAGGCGGTGCTGACCCTGCTGGAGCGGGCCTGAGCGCGCCGGGCGGCGTCACGGCTGGGCGGCGGCGCGGGCCTGAATCAGTGTCTCGACGCCGTCGAGCACCCGGCCGAGGCCGAACCGCCACTCCGCGTCGTAGTAGTCCTCCTCCTCGTCGTCCGCCTCGGTCAGCAGCTCGTGGATTGCCGGGTACGGGCCGGAGGCGGTGAGCCGGGCCAGATGCTGCCAGTAGTGCTGGCCCACCTCGTCGGGCGTCTGCCCGGTGCGGGCCGCGGCCTCGGCGAGGTCGGCGGTGGTGTTGGCCCAGCTGCGGGTGTACCCGCTGACCAGCATGACGGTGGAGATCCGCTCGGCGCCGCGCAGGCCGGTGCCGCGTAGCGCGGCGAGTCCGTACTCCAACCAGCGCACCTGGTTGGGGTTGATCGGCGGGCCGCTGAGCGGCACGTGCCGGATCCAGGGCTCCCGGCGTAGCGCGGCGAGGTTCGCCTCGGCCCACCGGGTGAGTGCCGGCCGCCAGCCCTCGCCGGGGGCACGCGGCGGGGCTGGCGGCCCGAAGGCAGTGTCGATCATGAGGTCGAGCAGGTCCTGCTTGGTCGGCACGTACCGGTAGAGCGACATCGTCGCCACGCCCAACTCGCTGGCCACCCGGCTCATCGACACCGCCGGTAGGCCCTCGGCCTGGGCGACCCGGATGCCGGCGGCGACCAGCTGCGTCAGGCTGAGGCTGCGCTTCGGACCTCGACTGGGGCGGTTACGCAGCCCCCAGGCGAGCGCGATGCTCTCGGGCAGTTCGACGTTCTCAGGCAGCTCGACGTCGGGGCTGTCCACCCACACCTCCCAGGCCGGTCTTGACCGTCATCCTAACTTCTGCGTATGGTCTACGCATTACAGCGTATGTCATACGCAGATTACGGAGGGTGATTATGGTGAACGGGCCGCCAGCGGTCGAACTGGTCGACCTGCGCAAGTCCTTCGGTGATCTCGTCGTCCTCGACGGCCTGACCATGCGGGTGGCCACCGGCGGTGTGCACGCCCTGCTGGGCCAGAACGGGGCGGGCAAGACCACCACGGTGCGGATCCTGGCCACGCTGACCCGGCCGGACTCGGGCAGCGCCCGGGTCGCGGGTCACGACGTGGTGCGCGAGCGGCGGCGGGTGCGGCGGACGATCAGCCTCGCCGGCCAGCACGCGGCCCTGGACGACGGGCAGACCGGCGCCGAGAACCTGACCATGCTGGCCCGACTGTCCGGGCTGTCCGGGCCGGCGGCCCGCGACCGCGCCGGCACGCTGCTGGAGCGCTTCGACCTGACCGACGCCGCCGGCCGCCGGGTGGTGACCTACTCCGGTGGGATGCGGCGCCGCCTCGACCTGGCGGCCAGCCTGGTCGGCACCCCGTCGGTGATCTTCCTGGACGAGCCCACCACCGGTCTCGACCTGCGCAGTCGGCAGGGGCTGTGGGAGGTGATCGGCGAGTTGGCCGGGGCCGGGGTGACCGTGCTGCTCACCACGCAGTACCTGGAGGAGGCCGATCAGCTCGCCGACCGGATCACGGTGCTGCACCACGGCGGGCTCGCCGCCGAGGGGACGGCCGCCGAGCTCAAGAGCCGGTTCGGGGCGCAGCGACTGGAGCTGGCCTGGCGTGACGCGGCCGGCTTCGCCGAGGCGGAGCGTCGGCTGGGGGACCGGCTGACCCACCGCGATCCGGCCCGGTTGGCGCTGTCGGTGGCCACCGACGGCAGCGGGCCACAGGTACGCAGCCTGCTCGACGAGGTCGACCCGGACCGGCACGGGGTGGTCCGGTTCAACGTCCGGGAGGCGACCCTCGACGACGTCTTCCTCACCCTCACCGGCCAACCGGTGACCCCGGAGAGGGAGGTGGCCAATGTCTGAGCTGACCGTCCGGCGGACGCAGGCAGCGGTGATGATCGGCCGTTGTGTCCGGCTGTCCCGGCGCAACGTCGACGCGCTGCTCACCTCGCTGCTGCTGCCGGTGATCCTGATGCTGTTCTTCGTCTACCTCTTCGGTGGGGCGATCGACACCGGCTCCGCGTACGTGACCTATGTGGTGCCCGGCGTACTGCTGCTCTGCGCCGGTTTCGGTGCGGCGGGCACCGCGGTCAGCGTCACCACCGACCTGACCAACGGCATGATCGAGCGTCTGCGCACGATGGACGTCGGCGCCACCTCGATCGTCGCCGGGCACGTGCTGGCGAGCGTCGCACGCAACCTGGTCTCCACGGCGCTGGTGTTGGCGGTCGCCGTCGCCATCGGGTTCCGGCCGGCCGTCGCACCGCTGCGCTGGCTGGCCGCCGTCGGGGTGCTGCTGTTGTTCGTGCTGGCGGTGTCCTGGCTGTCGGCCGCGTTCGGCTTGCTGGCCCGCACACCCGAGGCGGCCAGCGGTTACACCTTCCTGGTGATGTTCCTGCCGTACCCGAGCAGCGCCTTCGTGCCGGTCGAGACCTTGCCCAGCTGGCTGCGCGGATTCGCGGAGCACCAGCCCGTCACGTCGGTCATCGAGTCCCTGCGCGGGCTGCTGCTGGACACCCCGGTCGGCTCGGCGCCGGCCCGGGCGGCGGCCTGGTGCCTCGGTCTGCTGGCCCTCGCGGTGGTGCTCTCCGCGGTGCTGTTCCGGCGCCGGATCGCCTGAGCCGGATGCGGGTACGGCGGCTCCGGGGGGTGTCGCCGTACCCGGGGCGTGGGTGGAAGGTCGGCCTTCCACCCACGCGCCGTCAGTCGTCGAGGACCTGCGCCAGCCGGTCGCGGAAGCGCCGCTCCGAGGCGGTGACCACGCTGCCGCCCAGGCCCAGGATGCCGCCGCTGGCGGCGGCACCGACGACCTGGTCGGCGATCTCCACCAGCCAGTGCCGGTACGCGCCGGCCTCGCCCTCGTCCACCTTGGCCGCCAGCAGCGCCGACGCCGCCTTCGCCCGGCCCAGCACGTCCTCGGCGTAGGACCGCGGGTCGTCGGGCGCGATGGCCGGCAGTTCCTCACCGGCCTCCGGGTCGCCCACCCGGGCCACCAGCTCGCCGGCCACCGCCGCGACCAGCGGGCTGGCCGACTCCCGGCCGGTGGAGATGGTCTCCAGGCCGGCGGCGCTCTCGGCCATCGTCGCCCGGGTGCCGTCGGACTCGGCGGCGCTCGCCGCGGTGAGCACCGACTGCGGCAGGCCGACCAGCAGCCCCCATTCCTCGTCGGAGAAACCGAAACCGGTGTACGCCGGTTCTTCGATCACGGCTGTGTCCCTCCCGCTCGTCGTCCATGTCCGCACCGCGTCGTCCGGCCACTTTCCCCTGAGCCGCGGCGCGGCCGACCCAGGTTAGTCGAGTATCAGCAGCCCCTGTTCGGACACCACGCTGACCGACAGCGTCTTGTACCCGACCTCGTCGAAAAGCACCGTCATCCGGCCCTCCTCGTAGCTGAGCACCAGTCCCGCGCCCCACTCCGGATGCCGGACCTGGCTGTGCACGGGGAACGGTCCGACCGCGCCGTCGTCGGCCGCGCTGGTGCCGGCGTGGCAGTTGTCGCAGTGCCCGCAGATCGCGGTCATCTGCTCGCCGAAGTAGGCCAGCAACGCCTGTCCCCGGCAGGCGCTGGTCTCGGCGAAGGCCCGCATCATGTCGGTACGCGAGCGGGTCAGGGTCTGCTGCCGCTCGGCCTCGGCCAATGCCGCCGCGGCGGCGTCCACCGGGGTGGGGGAGTAGCGCGGCGCGCCGACCCGCTGTCCGGCCCGGGCCTGCGCGGCGCCGACCTGCTCCAGCAGGGCGAGGAACTGACCGAGCTTGCGTGGGCCCAGGCCGGTGACCTCGCGCAGCTCCTTCTTGGTGGTGGGTGCGCGGCGCAGCAGCGCGGCCAGGTCGCGTAGCTCGGTGGCGTCGGGCAGTCCGCCGCTGAAGTAGCGTTGCAGCCCGACGTCCTCGGCCTGCCACAGCAGCAGTACGCGGGCCGGCTGGCCGTCCCGCCCGGCCCGGCCGATCTCCTGGAAGTAGCTGTCCGGCGAGTCGGGCAGCGCCATGTGCACCACCCAGGCGATGTTCGGCTTGTCGATGCCCATGCCGAACGCCGAGGTCGCCACCATGATGGGCACCCGGTCGGCGAGGAACGCCTCGTGCAGCCGGGTGCGGGCGGTGCTCGGCATCCCGCCGTGGTAGTGGTGGGCGGGGAAGCCGGCGTCGGTGAGGCGACCGGCCAGTTCCTCCGCCGCTCGGCGGGTGGGCACATAGATGATGCCCGGCCGGTTGTCCTCGCGCAGCAGCGCGATCAGCCGTCGCCACCGGTAGTCCTCGGTGGGGCAGTGCGCCACCTCGAGGAAGAGGTTGGGCCGGTCCAGTCCGGACACCACGATCTCGGGCTTGCGTAGCCGCAGCCGGGCCACGATGTCGTCGCGTACCGGCGGGGAGGCGGTGGCGGTCAGCGCGACCACCGGTGGCCGGCCCAGGTCGTCGATGAGCTGACCGAGCGCCAGGTAGTCCGGGCGGAAGTCGTGTCCCCAGGCGGAGATGCAGTGTGCCTCGTCGATCGCCACCAGGGCCGGTCCGAGTGCGCGCACCTCGGCCAGCCGGTCGGGGTTGGTCAGCTGTTCCGGGGTGATGAACAGGAACTCGGCCCGCCGGTCGCGGATCTCGGCGATCGCCTCGGCCTGCTGGGCCGGCGTTTCGTCCGAGCTGATCCGTACCGCCCGCAGCTCGGGTCGTTGCCGCTCGTTGAGCGCCGCTATCTGGTCCTGTTGCAGGGCGAGCAATGGTGAGATCACCACGGTCGGGCCGGGAATCAGGCTGGCCGGGATCTGGTAGATCGCCGACTTGCCGGCACCGGTGGGCAGCACCACCAGGGCGTCGCGCCGCTTCATCACGGCCCGCATCGGGGCCAGCTGATTCGGGCGCAGGGTGGTCCAGCCGAACAGGCTGCGCGCCGCGCGGCGCAACGACATCGAGTGCGTGGTCAGCTTCATCGAGGGCCGCAGGTACCCGGGTGCGCCGGTGACGAAACCCGTGGGGGCGGACATCGGCCGGGGCCCGGCCGGGCTCAGCGCAACCGGGGCAGCACGTCGCGTTGGTACAGGTCGAGCAGTCCCTGCCAGTTCGGCCCGGTGTTGGTCACGTATAGCTCGTCGAAGCCGGCCTTCGCGTACGCGTCGATCTTCGCCAGGTGTGCCTCGGCGTCGTTGCCGCAGACGAACGCCGACCGCATCGCTTCCGGGTCGACCAGTCGGGCGGCCTGCTCGAAGTGGCGCGGCGAGGGCAGCACCTGCAACAGCTCGCCCGGGATGGCGCTGGTCGGCCACCGCTGGTACGCGAGCCGCATGCCCTCCTCCTCGGTCGGCGCGTACGCGGCCTTGAAGCCGCCCTGGCACGGCTTGTCGCCCCCGCCGTTCGCCCGGAACCGGCGGACCGATTCGGCGTCGGGTGTGGTGTTGACGAAGCCGTCGCCCAGCCGGGCGGCGAGGTCCACCGCCTTGGGGCCGAACGCGGAGACGTAGACCGGTGGGGGAGTCTCGGGCCGGGTGTAGATCCGTGCGTGCTCCACCCGGTAGTGCCGGCCGTAGTGGTTGACGAAACCGCCGCGCCACAGTTTCCGCATCACCTCGACCGCTTCCTCCAGCATTTCCAGCCGGACGCCGGCCTGCGGCCACGGGCCGCCGAGGATGTGCTCGTTGAGCGCCTCCCCGGAGCCCACGCCGAGGACGAACCGCCCGGAGTGCAGCACCGCGCTGGTCGCCGCGGCCTGGGCCAGCACCGCCGGATGGAGTCGTACGGTCGGGCAGGTCACCGCCGTGGTGACCGGGAGCCGGCAGACCTGGCTCAGCGCCCCGATCATCGACCAGACGAACGGGCTCTGCCCCTGCGCGTCCGTCCAGGGGTGGTAGTGGTCGGAGATCCACAGCCCTTCGAACCCGGCCCGCTCGGCGGCCTGGGCCTGCGCCAGCAGTTCCGCGGGCGGGTACTCCTCTGTGGACAGGAGGTAGCCGATCTTCATCTCTCCCCCTCGCCGTGGTGGTGCCTGCGCCAGGCGGTACCCGAGCCGGCGCCGGTCACACCATGTGGCGGGGGTCAGCGGCGGAACATCGCCCGGATCGCGGCGAACAGCAGCAGTCCGCCGACCACCAGGCCGAGCAGGCGTACGCCGGGGATGTCGGCCGGACTCGTCGCGTCGGCCAGCAGCAGCGGGTCCATCCCCGCACTCTGGCCGGACCATGGCACCCAAGGCAACTGTAAGGTTTATTGACTAATTGGGTGGCGCGGTGTGACCATGTCTGCACCGCCGGCTGGCGGGTTGTCCGCGGCGGAGATGACGGGGGTACGAAAACCGCATGAGCGAGCGTCAGCGAGCGAATCATCGGTGCAGTGCGGTGGTGCCTCAGGCCGGCACAGAGCGCAGCGGAGTGCCGGCATGAGCGACCGATCTGTCCGGCTCCGCGCACCGAACGGCAACCTGGCGGCGTTGGCGGCCGCAGTTCTACAGCCCGGTTTCGTCGGCACCGTCCCACCCGCCTGGATACGCCGCTGGCTCGGCGACGGGCTCGGATCGGTGGTGCTGTTCAGCCGCAACGTCGTCGACCCGGAGCAGGTCGCCGCGCTCACCGCCGCGCTGCGCGCGGAGCGCCCCGACGTGATCGTCGCCATCGACGAGGAAGCCGGGGACGTCACCCGCATCGAGTCCGGCCGGGGCAGCACCCGCCCGGGCAACCTCGCCCTCGGGGCGGTGGACGACCCGGCGCTCACCGAGGAGGTCGCCCGCGACCTCGGCGTCGAACTCGCCGCCGCCGGGATCACGCTAAACTACGCGCCCGACGCCGACGTCAACTCGAACCCGGACAATCCGGTGATCGGCGTCCGTTCGTTCGGCGCCGAGCCGTCGCTGGTCGCCCGGCACACCACCGCCTGGGTACGCGGCCTGCAGTCCGGCGGGGTCGCCGCCTGCGCCAAACACTTCCCGGGCCACGGTGACACCCGGGTCGACTCGCACCACGACCTGCCCCGGATCAGCGCCGACCGGGCCCGGCTGGACGCCGTCGAGCTGGCCCCGTTCCGGGCCGCCGTCGCGGCGGGCGTGCAGGCGGTGATGACCGGGCACCTGCTGGTGCCGGCGCTGGATCCACAGCTGCCGGCCACCCTGAGCGGGCGGATCCTGGGCGGCCTGCTGCGTGAGGAGATGGGCTTCCACGGTGTCGTGGTGACCGACGCGGTGGAGATGCGAGCGGTGACGGACCGGTACGGCTTCGCCGGTGCGGCGGTCCGGGCTCTCGCCGCCGGCGCCGACGCGATCTGTGTCGGCGGCGAGCACGCCGACGAGGAGACGGCCCGTTATCTGCGGGACGCCATCGTCGACGCGGTCGTCGCCGGGGAACTGCCCGAGGAACGGTTGACCGAGGCGGCGAAGCGGGTCGGCCAGCTCGCCGCCTGGACGGTGGCCGCCCGCGCCCGCCTCGACGCCACCACGGCCCCCGAAGCCACGGCCGGCGGCGGTGCCGGTTCCAGGGTCGGGCTGGCCGCCGCGCGGCGCGCAATCCGGGTCACCACCGCCACCGGGGGCGCCGCCGCGCTGCCGCTGGTCGGCCCCGCACACGTGGTGGAGTTCGAGCCACCGCACAACATCGCGATCGGGGCGGAGACCCCCTGGGGGGTGGCCGCCCCGCTGGCCGCCCTCGTGCCGGGCACCACCAGCGCCCGCTACGCCGAGACCGCGGTGCCCACCGAACCGACCGCCGGTGCCGCCGGCCGGCCCATCGTCCTGGTCGTGCGCGACCTGCACCGGCACGACTGGATGCGGGCCGCGGTCGACCGGGCGCTGGCCGCCCGGCCGGACGCGGTGGTGGTGGAACTCGGCGTGCCCGCGCTGGTCACCGGCCCGGTGCACGTCGCCACCCACGGCGCCACCCGGGCCGCCGGGCTGGCCGCGGCCGAACTGCTCAGCGGGGCCGCCGTCAGCCCAGGCTGGTGACCAGGTCGGCGTACTCGGGATGGCGCTCGATGAAGGCGGCCATGAACGTGCACTGCGGCACCACCCGGCCGCCCTGCGCCCGGACCTGGTCCAGCGTGCCGCGCATCAGCGCCGAGCCGACGCCCATGTTCTGGAACGCCGAATCCACCTCGGTGTGGCTGAAGACCAGCACCTCGCCGCGCGGCAGGTAGGTGGTGAACCCGGCCAGCGCGTTGTCGACCAGGATCTCGAAGCGGTGTTTGGCGGGGTTGTCCTCGACCAGCATGCTCACCCGCCCATTGTCCACCGGCCGCCGACGGCCCCGTTGCGGTTCGCCTGCGTCTCGTACCCTTGGCCGCGTGACGACGCCATCCTCCGCCGCTAAGACCCCGCACTCTCGTACCCGCAAGGCCCTCGGCCTGCTGGCCGGCCTCGCGCTCGGCGCGGCCCTGCTGGCCGGTTGCAGCTCCGAGGGGGCCAGCACCGACTGCGGGCTGGACGCCTGCACGGTGACCTTCGACCGGGGGGTGGAGGCCCGGGCCAACGTCTTCGGCGTCGAGGCTCGGCTGGTCGGCGCCCAGGACGAGCAGGTCACCGTCGAGGTCGCCGGCGAGCAGCTGTCGCTGACCGTCGGCGAGCAGGCAGCCGACGTCGGCGGTCTCGCCGTCACCCTGGACAGCATCACCGACTCCGAGGTCAAGGTCCGGATCGCCCGGTAGCCGCCCGGCTCGATCCGCTGGCCGGCCGCCGCCCACGGGTGGCGGTCGGCCACGTTTGGAAATCTTCGCGCCCGGAGATTGAGGCGCCATGTCTCTCACCCGGAACGCCGAGGCCGCCGCCGCCCGTACGGCTGGCAGCCGGTGGCTGGCACTCCTCGCCCGGGCCGGTTTCGTCGGCTACGGGATCGTGCACCTGTTGTTCGGCTGGCTGGCGCTGCAGATCGCGTTCGGCAACTCGGCCGACGACGGCGACCAGTCCGGCGCGCTGCGTACCCTCGCCGCGCAGCCGATGGGCCGGGTCCTCGTCGTCGCCATCGCCGTCGGGCTGCTCGCCATGGCGATCTGGCAGGCCCTGGAGGCGGCCGTCGGGCATCGCGCCGAACGGGGCAACGACCGGCGCCAGGAGCGGGTCGTCTCGGCCGCCCGGGCGGTCGTCTACCTCTGGCTGGCCTGGACGGCCGTCAAGGTCTTCGCCAGGGCCAACTCCGACAGCGCGGCACAGCAGGAGGAACTCACCGCCCGCCTGATGGAGTCCGCCGGCGGCCGGTGGCTGGTCGGTGTCGCCGGTCTGGCCCTCGCCGGGTTCGGCGTCGGGATGGTGGTCTACGGCGTGCGGAAGAAGTTCCTGAAGCGCCTGAAGACGGGCGAGATGAGCGCCCGGATCAGCCGGCTCGCCCGCCGGCTCGGCATGGCCGGCTACGTCGCCCGGGGCAGCGCGTTCGCCACCACCGGCCTGCTGGTCGTGCTGGCCGCGGTCGACTACGACCCGGAGAAGGCCCGTGGCCTGGACGCCGCGCTGCGAATGCTGCGCGACCAGTCGTACGGCACGATCCTGCTCGCGCTGATCGCGCTGGGGCTCGCCGCCTTCGGCGCGTACTGCTTCCTCCAGGCCCGGTACCGGAAGGTCTGAACCTCCCTCCGGTGGCCGGCGACGACGATCCGGGGCAACATTGCCCCTTTGTTCGGATCTTGCCGTCGGGCCGGAAGGAGAAGTACACGTGCACAGCTACCTCGTAACGGTCGTCGCCGCGCTCGCCGCGGCGGCGATCGCTTCTGCCGTGGTCGAGGTGGTGCATCGCCTGGCCAGGCGGTGGGGCCGCCGGTCGTTGCTGATGAGCCAGCTGACCCAGCACGCGCACCGGGCCGCGCAGGTCGCCGCCACGGTGCTCGCCGTGCAGTTCGCCGTCCGCCTCAGCACCGGGTACGCGGTCGGCACCGCGTGGCGGCAGGTGCTGCTGCACCTGTTGGTGCTCGCCGTCATCGCGGCCACCGCCTGGCTGGTCACCGCCCTGCTGGCGGTGGTCGAGGACACCGCGCTGGCCCGGTTCCGGGTGGACGTGCCGGACAACCGGCATGCCCGTCGGGTACGCACCCAGGTCGTCATGCTGCGTCGGGTGACCATCGCGGTGATCGTCGTCCTCACCGTCGGCGTGATGCTGATGACCTTCCCGGCCGTGCGGGGCATCGGCGCCGGCGTGCTGACCAGTGCCGGTGTGGTCGGTGTGGTCGCCGCGCTGGCCGCGCAGAGCCTGCTGGGCAACGTCTTCGCCGGCCTGCAACTCGCCTTCAGCGACGCGGTACGCCTCGACGACGTGGTCGTGGTCGAGGGCGAGTGGGGCCGGATCGAGGAGCTGACGCTCAGCTACGTGGTGGTCCAGATCTGGGACGACCGGCGACTGATCCTGCCCACCTCCTACTTCACCAGCACCCCGTTCCAGAACTGGACGCGTACCGAGGCGGCTGTGCTCGGCACCGCCGAGTTCGAGGTCGACTGGTCGGTACCGGTGCAGGCCATGCGGGAGGAACTGCGCCGCCTGGTGGAGAGCACCGAGCTGTGGGACGGTCGGGTCTGCGTACTGCAGGTGACCGAGGCGACCGGCGGCATGATCAAGCTCCGCGCCCTGGTGAGCGCCGCCAGCGCCGGCGCGCTGTGGGACCTGCGCTGCCTGGTTCGGGAGCACCTGGTGGCGTGGGTACGCGACCACCGGCCCACCGCGATGCCGCGACTGCGCGCCGAGGTCGGTGACGGCGCGGCCACCCTGCCCTGGCAGTGGGTGCAGCCACGCCGTTCGCCGCGTCGCCCGGCCGAGGCCGAGGTGCCCGACGACGCCCGCCTCTTCGGCGGCAGCGACGACGGCGAGGCCCGCAGCGAAGCCTTCGTCGGCCCCGACGAACCCGCCGAAGCCCGCCGCTGACCCTGCCCCCACCATCCCCT
>NZ_POTY01000221.1 GCF_003236315.1 Micromonospora craterilacus | reverse complement strand
GGTCAGCACACCCCTCGCCCCTCAGCCCCGCACCGGCGAGTCCCTGGTCAGCATTGAGTCGGTCAGCCGGCGCTTCGGCGAGGTCCGGGCGCTGGACCAGGTCAGTCTCGAGATCCGACAGGGTGAGTTCTTCGCACTGCTCGGCCCGAGCGGCTGCGGCAAGACGACGCTGCTGCGGATCCTCGCCGGCTTCGAACATCCGGACAGCGGATCGGTGACCCTCGACGGCGCCGACCTGCTCGCCGTCCCGGCGCACCGGCGACCGGTCAACCTGATGTTCCAGTCCTACGCCCTCTTCCCGCACATGAGCGTGGCGAAGAACATCGCGTACGGGCTGGAGCGTGAACGGGTACCGAAGCGGGAGATCCGGGAGCGGGTGGACGAGGTGCTCACCACCGTCGGGCTCACCGGGCTGGACCGTCGCCGGCCGCACCAGCTCTCCGGCGGTCAGCGCCAGCGCGTCGCGCTGGCCCGGGCGATCGTGAAGCGACCCCGGCTGCTGCTGCTCGACGAGCCGCTGTCCGCGCTGGACAAGAAGGTACGTGCCGAGATGCAGCTGGAGCTCAAGCGGTTGCAGCACGAGGTCGGCATCACCTTCGTGGTGGTGACCCACGACCAGGAGGAGGCGATGTCGCTGGCCGACCGGATCGCGGTGCTGAGCGAGGGCCGGGTACGCCAGATCGACGCGCCGGTGCCGCTGTACGAGCGCCCGGCCGACCTGTTCGTGGCGGACTTCATCGGGGCCAACAACCTGATCGACGGTGTGGTCACCGTGGACGGTCTACGGGTGCCCGAGGTCGGCCTCCTCCCCTGCCCCGCGTCGCCAGCCGCCATCGGCCGGGCGGCGACCCTGGCGGTACGTCCCGAGCGGGTGCGGCTGGGCGGCGACGGCGGACTGACCGGTGTGGTGCGCGACGTGACCTTCTTCGGCGGGACCACCCGGGTCGCGGTGCAGGTCGCCGGGCTCGACCGGCCGCTGCTGGCCACGGTGGCCGGTGCCGCCGCGGTGGTGGTCGGCGACCGGATCCGGGTGGACTGGTCGGGTGCCGACGGCGTGCTGCTCGACGGATCCTGACCGTCGGGGGCGGTGCCGCGACCCCGGTGCTACGCCGAGGCGCGCCGGGCGCGCGGCGCCTTGGCCGGCTCGGCCGGCACGTCGAGCGGATTGCCGGTGACCTGCCGGGCGTACGACAGGATCAGCTCGACCGCCTCGGCGACGTCCAGCGTCGGATGGCGGGCGATGATCCGATAGCCGTACGCGTCCTCCAGCGCCACCAGGTTGCGGGCGATGGTCTGCGACTCCGCGGCGAGGCGGAACACGCCCTGGGCGGCACCGAGTTCGAGGATCGTCTGGTACATGGAGACCTGACGGTCGTAGAGCGTGGTGAGCAGGGCGGCGTAGACCCGGTTGCGGCCGGCGGCCCCGCCGAGTTCGCAGAGCAGGCGTACGTCGGCGTCCTCGGCGTCGGTGGGCAGTCCTGACCGGATGGTCACCACCAGTTTCCGCACCGGGTCGGAGATGCCGGCGATCCTCCGCACCCGCAGCTCGTAGAACCGTTCCATGCCGGCGTGGTGCGCCTCCAGCAGCAGATCCCGCAGGTCGGGGTAGTGGTACAGGACCGCGCCGGAGGTGAGCCCGGCCTGTTCGGCCACCTGGTTGAGCAGCACCGTGTCGGTCCCGTGCTGGATCATCGCGCGGCGGGCGGCCTCGATGAGATCCTGCCGGCGCTGGGTGCGGGACTTGCGGGTGGTCATGCGGCCCCGATCCGGGTACGACGTCAACACTTCGCCAAACACCATAGCGCCTGCGTATTGACTCCCGACCGAGGAGCTTGTTGAATTTCGATTCAAGAAACGGCCCGGGGAGAGGCGATGTCTGCGCTGACCGTCCTGTTCATGCCCGAGAGTGCGTACGGCCCCACCAACAACTGCATCGGCATCGGCGACGTGCTGCGCCGACGCGGGCACCGGGTGGTGTTCGCGGCCGAGGCGTCGTGGCGGGGCAAACTGACCGCCCTCGGCTTCGAAGAGGACCTGGTCGACCTCGCGCCACCGCCGGAGAACGCCGAGGAGCAGGACGCCGGGCAGTTCTGGAAGGACTTCATCCGGGACACCGCGCCCGAGTTCCGCAAGCCGACGATCGAGCAGGTCGAGACCTGGGTCAAGCCGGTCTGGGTCGAGCTCATCAACGGCGCGAAGCACTGCCAGCCCCGGCTGCTGGAGATCATCGACCGGGTCCGCCCCGACGTCATCGTCGAGGACAATGTGGTCGCCTTCCCGGCGCTCAACACCGCCGGGGTGCCCTTCGTGCGGATCGTCTCCTGCAACCCGTTGGAGATGAAGGGCGACGACATCGCCCCGGTCTTCTCCGGCCACCCCGCCGCCGACCGGTCCGACTGGGCCGCGTTCCGCGCCGAGTACGACCGGGTCCACCGGCCGGTCTGGGAAGAGTTCGACGCCTGGGTCCGCGAGCAGGGCGCACCGGCCCTACCCGACCTCGAGTTCATCCACGAGGGCGACCTCAACCTCTACGTCTACCCGGGCATCGCCGACTACACCGACGCCCGGCCGCTCGGGCCGACCTGGCAGCGGCTCGAGTCGTCGGTTCGGGAGACCGACGAGGAGTTCACCCTGCCGGAGCAGCTCGCCGGCCGGGACGGCGCGCTGATCTACTTCAGCCTCGGTTCGCTCGGCTCCGCCGACGTCGAGCTGATGCGGCGGGTCATCGACGCGCTGGCCAAGACGCCGCACCGGTACATCGTCTCGAAGGGTCCGCTGCACGCCGAGATCGAGCTGGCGGAGAACATGTGGGGTGCCGAGTTCCTGCCGCAGACCACGATCCTCCCGCTGGTCGACCTGGTCATCACGCACGGCGGTAACAACACCACCACCGAGGCGCTCCACTTCGGCAAGCCGATGATCGTGCTGCCGCTCTTCTGGGACCAGTACGACAACGCGCAGCGGGTCGACGAGCTGGGCTTCGGGGTACGCCTCGACCCGTACCGGTTCACCGACGAGCAGCTGCACGGGGCGATCGATCGCCTGCTGGGCGACGAGGAGCTGCGCGGCCGGCTCGTGGCGCACGGTGCGGCGATCCGGGCCGCCGACGGCCTGCGGCAGGCCGCCGACGCGATCGAGCGACTGGGCGGCAGCGCCGCCGAGGCCCGTCCTTGACCAACTGGTACGCCCCGTCGGCCCGCAACGGTTCGGCCCCGGCGCAGGCGAAGGCGCAACGGGCCATCGCCGACGCGGCGCCGACCGCCTTCTGGACCGACCGCCCCGACGCCCCGCCGCAACGGCCGCGGCTGACCGGGGCACGCACCGCCGACCTCGTGGTGATCGGCGGCGGGTTCACCGGCCTGTGGACGGCCATCCTGGCCAAGCAGGACGATCCCGCCGCCGACGTGGTGCTGCTGGAGGCCCGGCAGGTCGCCGCCGGGGCGTCCGGTCGCAACGGCGGCTTCATCTCCGACTCGCTCACCCACGGCCTGTCGCACGGCACGTCGCGTTGGCCCGCCGAGATGCCGGCCCTCGTCCGACTCGGCCGGGAGAACCTCGCCGCGATCGCCGGCACCGTGCGCGAGCACGCCATCGACGCCGACCTCCGGCTGTGCGGCAAGACGGCCGTCGCGGTCGCCCCGCATCAGCTGGCCGACCTCGCCGCCCTCGCCGAGCTGCACCTCAGCTACGGCGACGACGTCACCCTGCTCGACGCCGACCAGGTCCGCGCGGACGTGGCGTCGCCGATGTACCTCGGTGGCGTACGGCTGCGCGGCACCGGCGGTCTGGTCGATCCCGCCCGGCTCACCTGGGGACTGGCCCGGCTCGCCGAGGCACTCGGGGTGACGATCCACGAGGACACCAGGGTCACCGGGTTCGACCGGTCCCGGACCGGGGTGGTGGTCCGCACCGCCGACGGCCGGGTCACCGGCCAGCGGGCCGTCATCGGCACCAACGCCTATCCCCCGCCGCTGCGGCGGTTGCGGCACTGGATCCTGCCGGTGCACGACTACGTGCTGGTCACCGAACGGCTCACCGACGCGCAGCGGGCGGAGCTGCGGTGGCCGGAGGCGCAGGGCCTCACCGACGCCGGCAACCAGTTCCACTACTACCGCCTCACCGCGGACAACCGGATCCTGTTCGGCGGCTATGACGCCGTCTACCGGTTCGGCAACCGGGTGGATTCGGCCGTCGACCAGCGCGACGCCACCCACCTGCTGCTGGCCCGGCACTTCGCGGAGACCTTCCCGCAGTTGGACGGGGTACGGTTCACCCACCGCTGGGGTGGCGTGATCGACTCCACCACCCGGTTCACCCCGATGTTCGGCACCACCCGCGACCGCCGGATCGCGTACGCCGTGGGTTACACCGGGCTCGGCGTGGCGGCCTCCCGGTTCGGTGCCCAGGTGGCGCTCGACCTGCTCGCCGGCCGGGACACCGAACGGACCGGGCTGCACATGGTACGACGACGGCCGGTCCCGTTCCCCCCGGAACCACTGCGGTACCCGGTGGTGGAGCTGACCCGCCGCGCGCTCGCCGCAGCCGACGCGCGCGACGGCCGCCGGGGCCCATGGCTGCGACTTCTCGACCGGTTCGGGGTCGGGTTCAACAGTTGACGGTCGCGTGGGCATGGGCGGTGCCGGCCCATCCCACCCGGCCCGAAAGGAGCGAGACGTGGCGCTACTGACCAATCCCGCGACCGGGGCCGCCATCGGCGAGGTCCCGGACACGGCCCCCGGTGACGTCGCCGACCGGGTGGCGGCGGCGCGGAGCGCCTTCGAGCAGTGGCGTGAGGCCACCCCGGCCGACCGGTCCCGGGTCCTGCTCCGCCTCGCCGACCTGGTGGAACGCGACGCCGAGGAGCTGACCCGGCTGGAGGTCGAGGAGACCGGCAAACCGGCCTCGGTCATGGGTGACGGCGAACTGCCGTTCGGTGTGGACAATCTGCGCTTCTTCGCCGGTGCGGCGCGTTCGCTGGACGGTACGGGTGCGGGCACGCTGTCGGCCGGCTACACCTCGCTGCTGGTCCGCCGGCCGGTCGGGGTGGTCGGCGCCATCGCGCCGTGGAACTTCCCGCTCATTATGGCGATCTGGAAGATCGGTCCGGCCGTGGCAGCCGGCAACGCGGTGGTCATCAAGCCCGCGCCGCAGACGCCCCGGACGACCCTGGCGTTGGCCCGGCTGATCGAGGAGGCCGGCGCGCCGGTCGGTCTGGTCCAGGTGGTCACCGGTGGCGCCGAGGTCGGCGCCGCCCTGGTCGGCGACCCGGGCGTGGACATGGTCAGCGTCACCGGCTCGACCCGCACCGGGCGGGAGGTGATGCGCGGCGCGGTGGCCGGGCTCAAGCGGGTGCACCTGGAACTCGGCGGCAAGGCACCGGCGATCGTGTTCGACGACGCCGACCTGGCCGAGATGGCCGCCGGCGTGGCGATGGGCGCCACCTACAACACCGGCCAGGACTGCACCGCCGCCACCCGGGTCTACGTCCAGCGATCGGCCTATCGGGACGCGGTCGGCGCGCTGGAGGCCGCGCTGGCGAAGATCCGTACCGGTGATCCTTGGTCGACCGGGACCGACATCGGCCCGCTCATCTCGGCCGACCACCGGGACCGCGTGGCCGGTTTCGTCGCCCGCGCGGCGGCCGAGGGGGCCACCGTCGCGCTCGGCGGCGCGGCCACCGACGGGCCCGGGTTCTTCTTCCCACCGACCCTGGTCCTCGACGCGGACCAGCGCAGCGAGATCGTGCAGGGCGAGGTGTTCGGCCCGGCCGTCGTGGTGCTGCCCTTCGACGCCGAGGACGACGGGGTACGGCTGGCCAACGACTGCCAGTACGGCCTCGCCTCGTCGGTCTGGACCCGCGACGTGGCCCGCGCCCTGCGGGTCAGCCACCGGCTCGACGTCGGGGTCACCTGGATCAACGACCATCTGCCGATCGCCTCCGAGGCACCGCACGGCGGGGTCAAGGGTTCCGGCTTCGGCAAGGACATGAGCCAGCAGGCGGTCGCCGAGTACTCGGTCACCCGGCACATCATGATCAAGCATGCCGCGCCGGTCGCCCGCGACTCCTTCCGGCCGGCCTGAGCCCGACGCTCTCCGGCGCTTCATGATCGTGCTCGACCAGGACCGAGTGACCTCCCCCGGGGTCGGGAGGCCACCCGGTCCTGATCGGGCACGCGCACCGGCCTGGCGTTACTTGCTCACGCCGGCGGTGAGGCCGGACTGCACCTGGCGCTGGAAGACGATGTAGACGATGAGCACCGGCAGCATCGCCATGGTCACCCCGGCGAACAGGCCGGACCAGTCGGACCGGTAGCCCTGGTTCACCGACAGTTCGATCAGGCCCTGCGAGATGACCTGGTTCTTCGGCTCGCCGGCCACCGACTGCATGAGCAGCGTCGGCAGGTACCACTGGTTCCACTGGCCGAGCACGTTGAAGATGCCGATGCTGATCAGGCCCGGCTTGGCCATCGGCAGCATGACGCTGAAGAACAGCCGGCTGTGCGACGCCCCGTCGACCATGCCCGCCTCCGCGATGGCGGTCGGCAGGGTACGGAAGAACGAGTGCATGAAGAAGACGGTGAACGCCAGCGACCAGGCCACGTAGACCAGGATCAGCATGAGGTGCTTGTTCGGGCCGAGGAACGGCAGCACCACGCCCATGTTGTAGACGCCCTTGAACAGCGGCACCGCGGCGAGGTAGATCGGCAGGGTCAGCCCGGACAGGAACATGTAGTAGATCAGCCGGTTGCCGGGGAAGTCGTAGCGGGCGAGCACGTAGGCGGCCATCGAGCCGAGCAGCATGGTGAGGAAGACGCTGCCGGTCAGCACCAGCACGGTGTTGAGGAAGAACGAACCGATGTGCCCCTCGGTCCAGGCCCGGGCGAAGTTGTCCCACTGCAGCCGCTCGGGGATGAGCGACAGCGGCTTGCGGATGACCTCGGCGTCGGTCTTGAGCGCCGACATCACCACCCACAGCAGCGGGTAGACCACCATGATCGCCCAGACGGCGAGGAACAGGTGCGAGAAGCCGTTGAAGAACCGCGCCCCGGCACTCCCGCCGCCGAGGGCGGCGCGTCGTGCCGGCGTACGGCCCGGCGGCGGGGCCTGGTCGGGCCCGGCCAGTCCACCCGGGGTGTGGGTCACCGTGCTCATCGTCCAGGTCTCCTCAGTACTCGATCCGCTCACGACGGGTGATCCTCAACTGCAGGGCGGCCAGCAGGATCGTGAAGATCGCCAGGGCCACCGCGATCGCGCAGGCGTAGCCGAACTGGCCCTTCTGGAACGCGTTGAAGTTGATCACCGAGGCGAAGATCTCGCTGGCGTGGTTGGGACCGCCCTGACTCGGGGTCATGATGTACACCAGCGCGAACATGTCCAGCGCGATGAAGCCCAGGTAGACCCAGGCCACCGAGACGGTGTCGCGCAGCAGCGGCAGGGTGATCCGGAAGAAGGTGTGGAAGCGGCCGGCACCGTCGAGGATGGCCGCCTCGTAGACATCCTTCGGAATCGACTGCATGGCCGCGGAGAACAGCACCATGTAGAAACCGGCGCCGCTCCAGACCGCGATCAGCAGCAGCCACCACAGCACCGCCGGTACGCCGAGGAAGGGCTCCGGGTCGTACATGAAGGTGATCGGGTCGTCCCCGTCGATCAGCCCGATCTTCATCAGCACGCCGTTGATCAGGCCCTGGCCGTCGGCGCGGTAGATCTGCTGCCACATCACCGCGATGACGACCAGGGACAGCACCTGCGGGAAGAAGAAGATCACCTTGTACAGGCCGGAACCGAAGACGCCCCGGATGCCGGCCCTGTCCTCGCGTCCGCCCACGTTGAGCAGGAACGCGAGGAACAGGGCCAGCGCGATGGTGAACAGCGGCACGGTGACCAGGAAGAAGACGTTGTGCCAGAACGCCTTCCTGATCAGCTCGTCGGAGAACAGCCGGATGTAGTTCTCCAGCCCGACGAACTGCTGCCGGTCGGAGTAGCCTCCCCAGTCGGTCAGCGAGTACCCGGCAGCCTGCAGGAACGGCCACACCACATAGAAGAGGTAGAGGCCGACCGGCAGCGCCAGGAAACCCGTGACGAAACGCGCAACACCGTGCCGCATTTCTCTCACTTCCTCGTTCGGTCAGGTCCGGGTAGGCGTCACGCGTTGCGGGTCTGCTTGGTGATCGACGAGTCCTTGGCGACCTTGTCGGCGGCCGCCTGCATCTTGTCGACGAACTGTGCGGCGGTGAGCCGACCGGCCATCAGCTCCTGGGAGAGGTTCTGGCCCTCCTTGTCCAGGTCGGCGTAGAAGTCCCAGAGCTTGACCGAGATCAGGTCCTGGCCGGCGTTCTTCATCACCTCGTTGGCCGTCGCCAGCGCCGCGTCCTGCACGTTGTCGCCGGAGCCCTTGGTCGACGCCAGGGACTTGGTCAGCTCGGCGAACTTCGCCGAACCGGCCTTGGACACCACGGCGCGCAGGAACTCCTTCGCCGCCGCCTTGTTCGGGGCCTTGCTCGGCACCACGAAGCCCTCGCCGGCACCGGCGAAGACGTCCTTCGGTGCCTTGTCGGTGGCGCCCAGACCCCAGTAGTCGGACAGCTTCATCTCGAAGCCCGGCGGGATGGTCGCCGCCATCTCGTTCTTCAGCCAGGTGCCGACCTGGATGAACGCCGCCTTGCCGTCGAGCCACGCCTGCTGCGACTGGGTGTGGTCGAGCTTGCCGGGGAGCACCAGCTTGTCCTTGACCATCTTCTCCCACGCCTCGAGGGCGGGCAGGATGCCGTCGGCGCGCCAGGCGTTCTCCTTCAGGTTGTCGATGTCGATGACCGCCTGCCGGCCGGCCGACTTCCAGATACTGGCCATCAGCGCCCAGCGCGGGTAGTAGCCGTGCACGGCGTCGTAGACGTACGGTGCCAGGCCCTTGGCCTTGATCTTCGGGGCGAGGGTGAAGAACTCCTCGAAGGTCTTCGGCGGCTCCCAGCCCTCCTTGCTGAACAGCGCGCCGTTGTACCAGTTGCCCCACACCGTGAACGCGACGTAGACCACGTAGTACTTGCCCTGGAAGGTGCCGTCGGAGACGGTGCCCGGCAGCAGGCTGTCGGCGACGGTGCCCTCGCTGTCCCAGGCGGGCGCGGCCAGCAGGTCGTCCAGCGGCTCGATGGCCCCCTCGTTGATCAGCGTGCTGAGGTCCATCAGGTCGGCGCCCGAGTTCATGATGAGATCGCTGGGCGTCGTCGCCATCTTGGGCTGTTCTTCGGTCTTGATCTTCTGGGTGGAGCTCATGTTGACCGTGACGTCCGCGTGCTTGGCGGTGAAGATCGCCTGGTCTTCCTTCGCCCAGGCGTCACCCAGACCACCGTTGAAGATGACCACCTTGACGGCGCTGTCCTTCTGCACGCCGAAGGGGTTGTCGTTGCTCTTCTCACCGGGGCTGTCGGTGTTCGGGGTCGGCGTGCTGCCGGCACAGGCGCTGAGCAGGCCCACGGCCGGGGTCACCAGGAGGCCCGCGGCCGCCGCGCGGCGCAGCAGGGTCCGGCGGTCGAGATCGGGAGAAACAGACATCGTGTTGACTCTCCTTGTGGTGTCGGGTCAGGCGGTGCGCCGGAGACGCCCGGCGTACCGCGACTCGAGGGCGAGGTTGTGCTCGTCCCCACCGGGGACGTTGGCGGAGAGATAGATAGGGGGCGCCTCTCCGGCCTGGTGGAACCGTCGTACGACCTCCGCGGTCAACAGCTGCGCCAGCAGCGCCGAGGTGACCGAGGAGACCGCACAGACCGCGCCGCCGCCCTCGAGCGGCAGCAGTGCGTCGCCGTACGGCGCGCCGTTGTCCAGCACGACGTCGGCGAGATCGGCGAGCCGCAGGCCGGACGGGTGCCGCGGGGCGACCCGTGCGGTGTGCTCGACCGAGGTGACCGCGATCAACGGGTGACCGCGCCCGGTAGCCAGCAGAGCCAGTTCGACCACCGAGCCGTTAATGCCGGACTGGGACGCCACCACGAAGACGTCCCGCGGCTGCGGTGCGGCAATTGCGTAGAGCTGGTGGGCGATGGCCGGGTCCCGTTCCAGCTTCGGGTCGGCGAGTACGTCGCGCGGGGCGTCGCCGTGCAGCACCAGGTCGTGGATGGAGAGCCGGTTGGTGGGGACCAGCCCGCCGGCCCGGGCGACCAGTTCGGCGGCGAACGCCTCGGAGTGGCCGGCACCGAACGCCTGCAACACCCCGGCGCCGCGCAGGCTGGCGGCGATCAGGTCGGCGGCCCGGCCGAGCGACTCGGCCTCCCGGTCGACGAGGCGGTCGAGGACCGGCCGGACGGCGTTCGCGTACCCCTGGGCACTGATCATGTGCTGGCCCCCCTCGCGGCCTTGTGCCCGTCGACGGCCTGGGCGGTACGCCGGAAGGCCGCGTGGGCGCGATCGTGGGTGCGCTGGGCGACCGCGATGTAGAGCAGGTCCAGCACGACCAGCTGCGGGTGCCGGGCGGACAGCGCGTCCGGCCGGAAGGTGGTGGCGTGACTGGCGGTGAGCAGGACGATGTCGGCCAGCTCGGCCAGCGGCGAGCGACGGAAGCCGGTCAGGGCGATGGTGGTCGCGCCCCGGCTGCCGCCCTCGGCGAGCATCTCGATGGCCTCCCGGGTCTGGCCGCTGTGCGAGATGCCCAGCGCGACGTCGCCCGGGCGCAGCAGCGCGGCGGCGGCGAGCCCGGAGTGCACGTCGTTCCACGCCCACGCGGCCACCCCGATGCGGTGCAGGCTGAACTGCATCTCCTCGCCGACCAGGGCGCTGCCGCTGGCACCGAAGATGTTCACCCGGCTGGCCCCGGCGATCGCCACCGCGGCCCGCTCTACCTCGCCCAGGTCGAGCAGCGCGGCGGTGTCGTGCATAGCCCGGGTGTCGGCCGCCATGATCTGCTCCAACACCCGTTCCAGCGGGTCGCCGGGTTGGATCTCACGTCCGATGTCGACGGTCCAGCCGGCCGACCGGGCCCGGCCGGTTTCGGCGGCGATGCCCAGCCGCAGGTCGGCGTACCCGTCGAAGCCCATCGCCCGGCAGAATCGGGTGACCGTGGCCGGTGAGGTGCCGCTGCGTTCGGCCAGCTCGACGATGGTGGCCCGGGCCGCCGCCTCCGGGTCGCTGAGCACGTGCTCGGCGACCCGGCGCAGCGCGCCGGTCAACTCGTCGGCGCCGGTGCGCACCCGGGCCAGCACCCCGTCGGATGGGACGCCCAGGGCGCCCCGCCGGTCAACCCCGACAGCGTCGGCCACCGCGGTGCCCGCGGAGGTGTCCGCCTCGTGATCAACCATGGGACGCCTTTCAAAAAAGACTGTTAACTGTTAGTGGTAAAAGTTCTTACTGAAGCCACCTCCATGTCAAGACCGTGGGCGAAGTTTTCAAACTGTTACCTGGAGCACACTCCGCGGCCGGACCCGTCCCTTGCCCTCGACCGCCACCACGACCAGCATGAATGCAAGATCGATCAAGGAGGTGGCGCTGATGTCCGGCACCGTCGTGGTCGGCCTCGACGTCGGCGGTACGTCCACCCGTGCCCTCGCGGTGACGCTCGACGGCGAACGGCTCGGCACCGGCCGGGCCGGCGGCGGCAACCCCACCAGCCACGGCGCCACGCGGGCGGCCGGGGAACTCCGCATCGCCCTGGGACAGGCGCTCGCCGGCGTCGACCCGGCCCGGGTGCGGGCCGGCGCGATCGGGCTGGCCGGGGCGGGCCGACTGCTCGCCGACCCGGCCGGCCGGGCCGCCTTCGACGACGCCTGGCGGGCCGCCGGCCTGCGCTGCCCGTACGCGGTTTACGGCGACGCCCTGGTCGCGTACGCCTCGGGCACCGCCAGCCCCGCCGGCACCGTGCTCGTCGCCGGCACCGGGGCGATCGCCGCGCAGGTACGCGAACTGCGGCTGGACCGCGTCGCCGACGGCCACGGCTGGCTGCTCGGCGACACCGGATCCGGCTTCTGGCTCGGCCACCAGGCGGTACGCCGACTGCTCGCCGCCCTGGACGCCGGCACCGACCCGGATAACCTCGGTCGACTGGTCCTCGCCGAACTGGCCGGCTCCGCCGAGGTGGCCACCCGACCTCGGGACACCGTCGACGCGCTGATCCAGACCGTCACCCGCCGCCCCCCGGTGGAACTGGCCCGGCTCGCCCCGCTCGTGGTCGACGCCGCCATCGCCGGCGACCCGACCGGCACCGCGCTGATCGCCGAGGCCGGCGCACACCTGGCCGCCACGGCCAGCCGGATCCGCCCGGCCGGGGACGCCACCCCCCTGGTGCTCGGCGGCGGCCTGCTGACCGGCGACACACCCCTGGCCACCGTGGTC
>NZ_POTY01000220.1 GCF_003236315.1 Micromonospora craterilacus | reverse complement strand
AAAGTGTTGCCAAAGGAATCCCAACCAGCCAGACCCGAAGATCCAACCAGTCCGGGGTAATAATCAATTTGGCACTGGCTTATCAAGCACCCTGTTGAGTTCTCAAAGAACAACCACACACCATCCGCCAGCTCCATTTACTGGAACCGTGTCTGGGGCAACCGCTCCAAACTATCCGATCTGCTCTTCGAGGTCAACCCGAGCTATCGGGCAACTTTCGAAGTTCGTTCGGGCCCACGTTGGCGCACGCCTCTCGGCGGTCGCTTCTGTCGTGGAGAGCCGCAGACCGGCCGATCACCTCGCGGTGACCCGCCCGGCTCCTGCCGGCTCCAGAACCTTACCCGGTCGGCTTCGCGTTCGCAACTCCATCTCATGGAGACTCACGCACCACCCGGTCTCAGCCTCGCGCTCGACTTCGTCGTCGCGAGCCTGGCGCCCGTTCTCGGCCGGTTTGCCCCGGCCTCCCCCGTGCAGAGAGAAAGTTACGCGGACGCCCCGAAGAAGGCAAATCATGGACCGTCGATGTCCTCGATCTCGCCCCGGCTACCCCCAATGCGGGACTGCCGAAAGCGCCGGTCCTCGCGCCGGCGACCGCGAACGGCGCAAGCGTGCCAGAGTGTCTGGCATGGATGACGTGTCCCGGCCCGCCAGCCCGGTCCTCGCCGAGGACGCGCTACTCGGCCTGCTGGCGCCGTTCTGGCAGCTGATCATCGGAGCGTTCGTGCTCTTCGCCGTCGTGATCTCGATCGGGCGGCTGGCACGGCGCGGCCCCTCCCGAATGAGCACGGCGTTACTGGTCACCGCCGCCGCCATCGCCGGGTTCGCGCTGGTGGGCGTACTGCTGCAGGGATAGCGGTGGTCAGAGCCGTCGGTTGGCCAGACTCGGCAGCTCTCCGCGGATCCGCTCCAGGCGGTCCAGGTCCAGGTCGGCGACCGCGAACCCCGGGCCGTCGGGCACCTGGGACAGCAGCGTCCCCCACGGGTCGACCACCATGCTGCGGCCGTAACAGGTGCGACCGGGTTCGTGGTCACCGGTCTGGCCGGCCGCCGCGACGAAGCACTGGTTCTCGATCGCGCGGGCGCGCAGCAGCACCTCCCAGTGGTCGCGCCCGGTGTGCATCATGAACGCCGCCGGGACCACCAACAGGTGGGCGCCGCCATCGGTCGCGAGCCGCCGGTACAACTCGGGGAAACGCAGGTCGTAGCAGATCGACAGACCCACCCGGACGCCCTCGACATCCACCACCACCGGCTGGTCACCGGGGGCCACCGTCGCCGACTCCCGGTACGAGACCCGGCCGGGGATCTCCACGTCGTACAGATGGATCTTGCGATAGCTGGCGGCGAGCGCGCCGGTGCGGTCGAAGACCAGGGTGGTGTTCCAGGTGCGGTCGCGGTCGGGGCCGGCCTCGTGGAAGGACCCGGCGATCAGCCAGACGCCCCGCCGGCGGGCGGCGTCGGCGAAGAACTGCCCGACCTCGCCGTCGACCGGCTCCGGTGCGGGCATCCCGGCGCCCGGCCCCAGATAGTCGACGTACTCGGGAAGAAGCACCAGGTCCGCACCGGCCTCGGCCGCGCGGTCGATCAGGGCCTCCGCGGCGGCCAGGTTCGCCTTCCGGTCGTCGCGGGAGTTCAGCTGGCAGACGGCGACACGCATGACTGCCAGCGTACGGGCGAACGGCGGCCGGGCGCAGTGCGCGCCCGCACCGCCGGCCGGATCAGGCGGACTTCTCCTCGCGCTCGCGCCGGGCCCGGCGCCCGGTGAACTCGCGCGGGACGATCGTCGGGTTCACGTTTTCCAGCACCACCTCGCGGGTGATCAGCACCCGGGCGGCGTCGGGGTTGCTGGGCACCTCGTACATCACGGAGAGCAGGACCTCTTCCATGATGGCGCGCAGGCCGCGGGCACCGGTGCCGCGCAGCATCGCCTGGTCGGCGATCGCCTCCAGCGCCGGCCGCTCGAACTCCAGCTCGACGCCGTCCAGCTCGAACAGGCGCTGGTACTGCCGGACCAGCGCGTTGCGGGGCTCGGTGAGGATCCGCACCAGGGCCGAACGGTCGAGGCTGCGGACGCTAGTAATCACCGGAAGGCGGCCGATGAACTCCGGGATCAGCCCGAACTTGAGCATGTCCTCCGGCATCACCTGGCTGAAGATGTCGTCGGTGGAGCGCTCGGAGACGGCGCGGAGCCGGGCGCCGAAGCCGGTGCCGCCGTGCCCCGTACGCGCCTCGATGATCTGATCCAGGCCGGCGAAGGCACCACCGCAGATGAACAGCACGTTGGTGGTGTCGATCTGGATGAACTCCTGGTGCGGGTGCTTGCGACCGCCCTGTGGTGGCACGTTCGCCACGGTGCCTTCGAGCATCTTCAGCAGCGCCTGCTGGACGCCCTCGCCGGAGACGTCCCGGGTGATCGACGGATTCTCCGACTTGCGGGCGATCTTGTCGACCTCGTCGATGTAGATGATGCCGGTCTCGGCCCGCTTGATGTCGTAGTCGGCGGCCTGGATCAGCTTGAGGAGGATGTTCTCCACGTCCTCGCCGACGTAGCCGGCCTCGGTCAGGGCGGTGGCGTCGGCGATGGCGAACGGCACGTTGAGCATCCGCGCGAGGGTCTGCGCCAGGTGGGTCTTGCCGCACCCGGTCGGACCGAGCAGCAGGATGTTCGACTTGGCCAACTCGACGCCGTCGTTACCGGAGCCCGGGGCGTTGGCGGCCTCGGCCTGGATCCGCTTGTAGTGGTTGTAGACCGCTACCGCGAGCGCCTTCTTGGCCTGCTCCTGCCCCACCACGTAGGTGTCGAGGAACTGGCAGATCTCCATCGGCTTGGGAAGCTCTTCCCACTTCACCTCGCCGGACTCGGCCAACTCCTCTTCGATGATCTCGTTGCAGAGATCGATGCATTCGTCGCAGATGTAGACCCCGGGGCCCGCGATGAGCTTCTTGACCTGCTTCTGCGACTTGCCACAGAAGGAGCACTTGAGTAGGTCGCCGCCGTCACCGATCCGTGCCACCTACGTTCTCCCTGCACTCATCGGCCGAAGACCGGCCACGACCTGCGGACGCTGTGCTCCGCCCGTCTCTTGTCACCCCGCCGGTCGCCCGACGAAGCGGTACGGACCCGACGTTACCCGCTGTCGGGGCTTTCTCCGACCCCCAAAACGGGTGTGTCAGAGGTCGGCGGGCGACGTGCCCGGCCGACCTCTGACCCGACCTGGTCAGCTGGCGGCGTTCGCGGCCAGCAGGCCCTTCTTGCGGCTGCTGAGGATCGTGTCGACCAGCCCGTACTCGCGGGACTCCTCGGCCGTCATGATCTTGTCCCGGTCGATGTCCCTGCGGACCTTCTCGACCGGCTGGTTGCAGTGCCGGGAGAGCATCTCCTCCAGCTGCGTACGCATCCGCAGGATCTCCCGGGCCTGGATCTCGATGTCCGAGCCCTGCCCGTAGCCGCCCTCGGTGGCCGGCTGGTGGATGATGATCCGCGAGTTCGGCAGCGCCATCCGCTTGCCCGGGGTGCCCGCGGACAGCAGCACCGCCGCGGCGGAGGCCGCCTGACCGAGGCAGACGGTCTGGATGTCTGGCCGGACGTACTGCATGGTGTCGTAGATCGCCGTCATGGCGGTGAACGAGCCGCCGGGCGAGTTGATGTACATGATGATGTCCCGGTCGGGGTCCGTCCCCTCCAGGGTGAGCAGCTGGGCCATCACGTCGTTGGCCGACGCATCGTCCACCTGGACGCCGAGGAAGATGATCCGGTCCTCGAAGAGCTTGTTGTACGGGTTGGACTCCTTGACCCCGTACGACGTGCGCTCGACGAACGACGGCAGGACGTAGCGGTTGTGCACGGCCGCGAACTGGGGCGGCAGGCTCAGGTCAGTCATCGTCAGCTCCTCGGTCAGCTCAGGGTCCCGGCGCCTTCCGGAACCTGGGCGGCTCCGGTGATCACCTTGTCGATGAAGCCGTAGTCCATCGCCTCCTGGGCGGTGAACCAGCGGTCGCGGTCCGAGTCCGCCTCGATCTCCGCCGCCGTCCGGCCGGTGTGGAACGCGACCCGATCCTGGAACATCCGCTTGGTGTAGAGCATCTGCTCGGCCTGGATCGCGATGTCGGCGGCGGTGCCGCCCATGCCGCCAGACGGCTGGTGCATCATGATCCGGGCGTGCGGCAGGGCGTAACGCTTCCCCTTGGTGCCCGCGCAGAGCAGCAGCTGACCCATTGAGGCGGCCATGCCCATCGCCACTGTCGACACGTCATTGTCGATGAACTGCATGGTGTCGTAGATCGCCATGCCGGAGTAGACCGAGCCACCGGGCGAGTTGATCCAGAGGTTGATGTCGCGCTCCGGGTCCTCCGCCGCGAGCAGCAGCAGCTGCGCGCAGATGCGGTTTGCGACCTGGTCGGTCACCTCGCTGCCCAGGAAGACGATCCGCTCCTTGAGCAACCGGTTGTAGACCGAGTCATCGAGGTTGCCAATGCTGTCGCCGCCACGGGCATCGATCGCCCGAAACGACTTCGCTGGGATGTGCATGTCGGTCATGGCAGCCCTTCGCTCTCCGTACCGTCCTGTCCGACACTAACCGCTGGGCCCCGGGGCATAGTCCCGGTCGGGGCACTGTTCGCTCTCAGCGCAGCCCGCAAGGCGTACCCAGAAAGGGATCGGGCCACCACCCACCGCGACCGGCGGACGGTGGCCCCACCCGGCGATCAGTGCTCGTGCGCGTGCTCCTGCTCGCCCGCCTCGCGGAGGGCGTCAAGGCTGACCTCGTTGCCGGCCGAGTCCTTGATCGTGATGCGCTCCATGACCGCGGCCAGCGCCTTGCCCCGCCGGACGTCGCCAAAGACCGCGCCGGCCGCGCCGGACCGGACCAACTGGTCGTAGTACTGCTGGGGGGCCATGCCGGCGCGCTGGGCGCGGTGCACGATCTCGTGGCCGAACTCGTCGTCGGAGACCTGCACGTCCTCGGCGTCGGCGAGGGTGTCGAGCAGCAGCTGGACCTTGACGCCCTGGGTGGCGGCCTCGGTCAGCTCGGCGTCGATCTGCTCCTCGGTCTTCTCCTCGGCGGCGAGGTAGTCCTCCAGCGAGGCGCCGATCCGCTCCAGCTGGTCGACCATCGCCTGCTTGCGGCTCTCCACCTCGTCGCTGACCACGCCCTCCGGCGCCGGCACCTCGGCGGCCTCGACCAGCTGCTCGAGGGCCTTGTCCCGGGCGGCGTAGATCTGCTCGACCCGCTTGCCCCGGGAGACCCGCTCACGCAGGTCGTTACGCAGCTCCTCGATGGTGTCGAACTCGCTGGCCATCTGGGCGAAGTCGTCGTCCAGCTCGGGCAGCTCCTTCTCCTTGACCGTGCGCACGGTCACCACGACGTCGGCGTCCCGGCCGGCGAAGTCACCACCGACGAGCTGGGTGGTGAAGGTGGTGTCCTCTCCGGCGGAGAGGCCGACCACGGCCTCGTCCAGGCCCGGCAGGAGCTGCTTGCTGCCCACCTCGTGCGAGATGTTGCTGGCCGAGCCGCCCGGCACCTCCTCGCCGTCGACGGTCGCCCGCAGGTCGATCTGCACGTAGTCGCCCTCGGCGGCAGCCCGCTCGACGGTCTTGAGGGTGGCGAACCGCTCGCGCAGGTTCGTCACCTGCTCGTCGATCTCGCTGTCGTCGACCTGCAGCTCGTCGACCGTGACCTCGATGGAGGTCAGGTCGGGCACGGTGATCTCCGGCCGGACATCGACCTCGGCGGTGAAGTTGAGCGAGTCGCCATCGTTGAACTCGGTGATCTCGACCTCGGGACGGCCCAGGGTCTTCAGGTCGTGCTCACGGACCGCGGAGAGGATGTTCTGCGGGATGGCCTCCTGCACCGCCTCGTTGAGCACGGTGCCCCGGCCCACCCGCTGGTCGATGATCGCCGGCGGCACCTTGCCCTTACGGAAGCCGGGAATCTGGATCTGCTGGCCGATCTCCCGGTACGCCTTCTTGAGGCTCGGCTCGAGCTCGACGAACGGCACCTCGATGGCGAGCCGCACGCGCGTCGGGCTCAGAGTCTCGACGGTGCTCTTCACAGGCGTACTCCTTGACGGATCTCGGTTGTGTCTGGGCGCTCTTTCAGCCCATCGAGTGTAGGCGAGCCGGCCCGGCCGGCCGGCAGCGCCCGGGGGCCTCGCCGCGGGCTGTCCCGCGCGCCGGCCGTTCCGGGGGCCGCCGTTCCCACGTTGCGGCAGTCGGGGTGGCGGGATTTGAACCCACGGCCCCTCGCTCCCAAAGCGAGTGCGCTACCAAGCTGCGCCACACCCCGTGGCGACGAGCAGTCTATGCCGTCGGCCCGACAACGATGTGCCGGGGCGTCACCCAACGCGCCGAACGGGGAGAAACCGGATACCCAGGCGACATTGCCACCCACTCGGCACCTGTCTGGATCATGGACGGCGTGGCGCCGGGATACGGCCGCGCGGGCGCCGCGGGCATTGGGTAGGCTGTCGGGCGCGTCCCGGGTGTCGGGGCGTACGCGGGCGTAGCTCAATGGCAGAGCTTCAGTCTTCCAAACTGACGGTGCGGGTTCGATTCCCGTCGCCCGCTCCACGTTCTCCCTGCTCGAGCATCTACAGAGCGAGTTGACGCAGGTCCTCGACGCGGACCGGCCCGCTGGTCCTTACATAGCGGCGGACCCAGCACGCGCCACACCAGACGGGCCGGCGCCGGCATGCCGCCGAGCAAGATCGCGCGGTCCCGCCTGATGCGGCACCAGCCACCGCGACCTCACTCGCGCGGTGATCAGCCGGGTCCTGACAACGACGGTGAGGTTCCGGTACCCGAGCGGGCACCGGAACCTCACCTCTTGTCGAGCCGATCACCGGGACCTACGGCTCGTGCTGTACGTAGCGTCGCCCTCCGCGGCTCAGTGGCGCTGAGGAAGGATGCTCACACCGCCGGGTTCAGGTGGTAGGTCCAGCGGGCGTAGCTGTTGTTCGAGTGGTAGGTCACCTTGTCGCCGGAGTTACCGCCGATGCTGCCGATGATCCTCTTGCCGTTCTTCTTGGTGACCGAGACGACGATCTCGACGTGCTGGCCGTCGGACTTGACGGCGACGTCACCCGGCTTGGGGGTCGTGACCTTCTTCCACTTGCGCCAGTTGCCCGCCAAGGCGTACCCGCTCGGGTACTTGCCGCCCGCCTTCTTCATCACCCACTGGGCGAACATGCCGCACCACTGGTCGCACCAGCCGTAGGGGTTGCAGTTGTTGCCCCATTCCTTCATGCCCCGCTGGCTCTTGGCGATACAGACGATCTCGCTGCGGGTGACCTTGCTCTTCAGACAGGGCTTGGCGAGCCTGGCGGCCTTCTGCTGCGGGGTCTCCGCGAAAGCGGTCACCGGGGCGGCCGAGGCGGCGCTCCGCTCGGCCGCCTGCGCGGGAGCGACGCCGGTCACAAAGCCGCTGAGCAGCGCCACCGTGAGCGCGAATGGCACGAGGAATCGGCTGGGATTCCAGGACATGCGCTTTCTCCTTCTCTGCTGATTTCCCCGAATTGAACGACTGGCGGTTCTCAGCTCTTGCGGCGGATGCCGGCCGGTGTTTTCCGCCGCCATCCGACAATGACGCACAGCCGAGATAGCCGTACCTGTCGATGGGTTGTTGCGATTGCGGTTGATTCCATCAGCATTCGCGCTCTGACCGCCAGGCATGTAGGTGTCCGGAACAGTTCCGAACGCTTCCAAACTGACGGTGCGGGTTCGATTCCCGTCGCCCGCTCCACCACACTCCGGCCCAGGTCAGAGGCGATATCCCCGATCGTGGTTGTACAGCCATCCACGACCTTCTTCCAACCCCAGGCCGTAGCTCAGTCGAGCAGTCCCGGAGCCGGCTCCCGAAGCTCGGCCATCACCCGCGACAGCCCGGCGTCCAGGTCGTCGCCGTCCCATTCCACGAGTTCCCCGCCCAGCGGCTCGCCGAACGCCCGCACCGTCCAGCGCCCCCGTTCGCGTTCGCCGTCCATCTCGACGATGGCGACCAGGTGATCCCCGGACTGGAACTCCAACTTCGGTTCACTCCACCGGTGCACCGAAACGACACATCCGGTTTGACCATCCACAACGGCCACTACGCGCACTTTCGCGGGCGCCCCTGGTGGGGCACCTTCTACCGAAGCGGTGGCCGGACCCACCTCACCCGCGATGGATTCCTGCCATGACTCGCACCGCGCCTCAGGGGCAAGTTGCGGCGGGTTCACCGGCTCCCCGCTGAGGCACCCGAGCCCCAAGACGGCCAGCGCCGCCACGAGCCACGGGTTTGTCGTCCTGCGGCGCTGCGGGGGGCGGGCCGGCACGCTCAGATCGATGACGGGCACAGGGCAAGTTATCCGATGGGCAGGTAACCCGCTCGGACCGACGCGGGCCATCCACGGGCCAGTAACCGTGGCGTCCAACGGGCACGAGCCGCACCGAGCTCTACGACTGCCCGACAAGGAGACCAGGTTCCAGCGGCAGGCGGCGCTGTAGCCAGGTGACGATGAGTTCGTCGAAGCCGGGAGCCCGCTCGGCAGGGGTGTAGTGACCCTGGCTTACCCGCGCGGCGCCCGTGCCCGTGTAGACGCGGATGTTGTGGTCGGCGTGGGGAAAGACCACGATCGCGTGATCCGCGTGGCGTGCATCTTTCAGGGTGCTGCTGATGGCGCGCACGCTCGCCGCCACCGGCACCAGCAGATCGTCGGCGCCGAAGATGGCCAGCAGTGGGCATCTCAAGGCTGCCAGTGCCGAGGCCGGATCGTAGTCCGCGATGCCGGCGATGAAGGCGATGGACTGCGGCGTCGTTCCGGCGAGTAGCGGATACCAGGGGGCGGCATGCCAGCGTGTCTGCGCGGCGTGCACTCGCGCCGGGTCGTCGCCTGACTGAACCCGCTGGACCTGGTCGCGTTGCAGTGCCACCGCCTGCTGGATGTCCGCGCTGCTGAAGCCCTCCGCCGCGAGTTGGCGGCGGAGCCGGTACTCCTCTTGGGCTCGCACGCTCACGCCCGGACCTGACACCGTCACCACCGCCGCTATCCTGGCGTCCGCTGATGCCGCCAGGTGCGCCACCCAGCCTCCCTGGCTGCCGCCGACCAGCGCGATCGCATCGGATAGGACGTCCTCGCGGCTTCTCACCGCCTGGACCGCAGCCACGGTCTCCTCGGCGCGGTCAGCCATCGTCTGACGGGTCCAATCCCCCGTGGAGGCTCCAGAGCCGGGCTTGTCGTAGGCGAGACTCGCGAAGCCGGCCGCGGCAAGCCTCGTCTGCCACGACCCCTGGTTGCGTCCTCCCGGACCAGAGCCTTCGACGAAGACCACCGCCGGGTACGGACCCGGCCAGGGCGGTCGGACGAAATCCCCGACCAGATCGTTCCCGGCGTTCCCGAACGACAACTCCGCAGCCACCGGCTCGAACAGCACCCCGTCGACCGTACGCGGCGCCTGCCACCCCCTCGCGTGCCCGATCGAACCGCGGTAGCTGTTCGCGACGGATTCCCGACCTACCCAATTCTGCTGCGGAGCGACCGAGCGGTTCAGGCGTGCTGGCGTAACGCGTCGAGGATCCAGCTGTCGGGTGGCGTGCCCCGTAGCCCGTCGGCGGTGGCGTAGACGCGGCAGGTCAGGCCGTAGGCACTGCGGCCGGAGGCGGACGGGTCGACGTCGACGCCGTTGACCCGGATGGTGGGTGAGCCCAGGAAGCGTTCCTGCTCGGCTTGCAGCTCTGACTCGATCCGACGCGACGTGATCGGCGCGTTTACGCCGGCCGCCGTCAGCAGCGCGCGCAGGTGCTCGTCCAGTCCCTCGTGGTTCGGGCAGCCGTCGAAGTACAGGATCTCGATCATGGGCGATCTGCCCGGTGGAAGCGGCCGGGGACGTACCAGCGGACCAGGGCGCCCAGCTACGTATGCTGGCACCAGCACGACGGCGGGCACCCACAGGAGTGTCCACCGGGATTGTGGAGCCGAGCCACCAGCCTGCGCGTCATCCGTCCAAGCCTAGGCCGTACCGCTGCGTGACCTACCGATCCGGTGGCGGCCACGGATGAACCGGCAGCGGCGGGGTATGCGGCCCCGTCCTGGTGGAGTGACGACCTCCCGGTCGCGGTGCCGCGACCGGCCCGGCCGGGCGGGTCGGCCTCAGGCCGGCCCGCCCGGCAGCGGGCTGTGGTGCGGGTGGCTCAGGTGGTCAGCCAGTTCCAGGCGTCCACGACCCACTGGGTCTGCTGCAGGTAGGCGATGCCCAGGCCGGTCAGAAAGACCGCGGTGACCAGGTGGGCACCCCGGGCAGTGCGCCGCACCCGGCCCAGCTGCCGTTCCAGCACCACCCGCCCCAGCAGCCGGGTCAGCGCGAAGAGCCCAGCCGCCACCAGCAGACTCAGTACGAAGATCACAAACGGCCCGGCGAGGTCACCGCCGCCGGATATCGCCCAGATTCCCCAGCACACGAAGGCGAACAACGCACCGGCGGCGCTCGACTCCCCGCCGCGCTTCAGCTGCGCCACGTGCCAGCTCAGCGGCCGGCGCGGTGCCGGGCCGCCCGGCCAGCCGGTGCCGGTCGGCTCGTGCTCGACGGCCGGGAACGGCTCGGTACGCGGCGCCCGGGAACCGACCGAGGCCACGCCGCGCCGGTACGGGTCGCGCTGTGGCGGTATCCCGGCACCGGGCTGCGGCGGCACCTCGACGGTCCGCTCCGCCCACGGCTGCTTCTGGTCGGCCATGTCATCCCCTCCCCCTGGGCCGGCGGCGACACCGATCGCCGCTGGAGACTTCGAGGGTAGCCAGCCGGCAAATCGCTCGCCGCAGCCGCGTCGATCGGCTAGACAAAACCGGTGACGACCTCACCTTTGCCCATCCAGACCGCCCGCGCCGAGGACTGGGACGAGATCAACCGGACACTCGGACAGCTGTTCCACCACGCCGTCGACCCGGAGAGCCACGAGATCGAACGCGCGATCTTCGAACCGGAACGCGCCCTGCTGGTACGCGACGGAACGGAGCTGGTGGCCAGCGCCGCGGCGTACACCCGGGAGCTTGGCGTGCCCGGCGGTGCGGTGCCCGCCGCGCACGTCACCCTGGTCGGCGTCGCGCCCACCCACCGCCGTCAGGGCCTGCTCACCGCGATGATGCGCCGGCAGCTACGCGAGATCCACGACGCCCGTCGGGAGCCGGTCGCGGTGCTCTGGGCCAGTGAGGGGCGGATCTACCCCCGCTTCGGCTACGGGATGGCCTCGCAGCGGCTCCAGGTCACCGGCGAGACCATCGAGCTGCGGCTGCCGGCCCCGACGCCCGACGAGGGCCGGCTGCGCCTGGGCCGGCCGGCCGACCGCCAGCCCGATCTGGCCCGGGTGTACGAGCAGGCGCGCGCGAACCGCCCCGGCTGGTCCGCCCGCGACGATCGGTGGTGGCGGTACGTGCTGGGTGACCCGGAGTCGCAGCGCGGCGGCGCCACCGAGCGGCGGGTGGTGCTGCACGAGGGTCCCGACGGCGTCGACGGGTACGGCCTGTTCCGCACCAAGGGTGAGTGGGACGGCGCTGGCCCGAAGGGGTTGACCAGTGTCGACGAGGTGGTGGCGACCAGCGACGCGGCGTACCGGGCGATCTGGCGGATGCTGCTGTCGATCGACCTGACCCGACAGCTGTCCTTCCTGCGGGCGGCCGTGGACGAGCCACTGCTGCGGCTGGTCAACGAGCCGCGCCGGCTCGCTGCCCGGCTGGTCGACGCGCTGTGGGTACGGGTGGTGGACGTACCGGCCGCGCTCGCCGCCCGGCGCTACGCCACCGACGTCGACGTGGTCATCGAGGTGACCGACGACCTGCTGCCGGAGAACACCGGCCGGTGGCGGCTGCAAGGCGGGTCGAAGACGGCCCACTGCACCCCGGCGACCGGCCCGGCCGACCTGGCCTGCGACGTACGCTGCCTGGGCGAGCTGTTCCTCGGCGGCGCCGGGCTGACCGCGCTGGCCGACGCCGGCCGGGTGCGCGAGCTGCGCCCCGGTGCTCTCGCCGCCGCCGGACCCGCCTTCACCTGGCACCGCGCCCCGTCCGCCATGGAGATCTTCTAAGCCGCACGCCGCTCCCCTGCCGCGCCGCCTCGGCGCTTCGCCCCGTTTCCGGGCTTCGGGGCGGCGCAGGCAGGGACGCGATGAGGCATGCGCGCGGCGCCGATATCGGCACGGGCACGTGCATGGGTGCGGAGCGCGCCGAGCAGCTGCCCGGCGGTGTGGCGCGGCACGGGCGCGGGCGCGGCACGGGCGCGGCACGGGCATGACACAGGCGCGGCGCAGGCAGCGGCGCGGGAAGGGTGGGTCGGGGGTACGGTCGGAGAGTGGCGGAC